>JABHAX010000117.1 GCA_018674095.1 Fidelibacterota bacterium | reverse complement strand
CGTTTGTTTTAATGAGTCTGTAATAAACAAAACTATAGAACCATTCATCTGTGAATTAGTAGACTTTTCTAATTCATATGAACTGAAATCATCATCAATTGATTGATTCCAGTTAAGAGTAAAACCGCCATTTTCAAAAAGAATTAATGTGATATTTACAGGTTGCGGTTTCGCTTGTGTGTAGTCCACCGTAAGAACAATGGGTTCACTATCAGTAGTGTTACCACTTGTATCATAGGAACGAATACTAATGGTATAGTTACCATTATCCAAAAGGGTGGTGTTCCAATTAAAAGAAAATGGTTCGGTCTTATCTGTAAGACCAGTAGAAGCACCATCCACCCATAACTCTACTTTCTCAATACCTACATTATCAGATGAATTACAAGTTATAGTTATTATTTCATAAACTGTAGACCAATGTTGAGGTTTTGTAATAGTTACTGTCGGAGGAGTTATATCGACTACTTCTAGTTCTTCTTCACAACTCCAAAAAACCAACCCGATAAACAACAGCAGTGGTGTAATTTGCCTAATCATACCCAAATCTACTCATCATCCTTTAAAATAAATACTACAAGAATGCGTGTCAGTCTTTTTCTATCGCCCTACCCCGAGTTCCTTGTCTCCTACCATAACTCTTTTTAGTTGAAACTTAATAGCAAGTGTATTACCAGTGGTTTCAACCCAATTCAGCCATTTTTTATACTAATCAGACTAATCCAGGCTATAAGCAAAAAACCCCGCTTATGCAGGGTTAATCGTCTATTAAAGTGCGGAGAGGGAGAGATTCGAACTCTCGATACGGCTATAAACCGCATACCCGCTTAGCAGGCGGGCGCCTTCAGCCACTCGGCCACCTCTCCATTCATGGAAAAAATCTTTGTTTGGAGATCGCCTTGAGTCCCAATGATTCGGGAGATCATCTCCAATTATCTAAAATTTTTGACGCGAAAGTTACTTATTTATTATTGCTGACCAAACTATTAAGCCCTTACAAACTGCTTCCCACCGATTTGTTGAATGGCATTTTTCATTTCCAGCGTTAACAAAATTTGCAGGAGTGACGTAATATTCATATCAACCGAATTTGCTAATTCATCTATATGAACTGGGTCATGTCCTAAATTTTCCAGAATCGCCCTTTCTTTGTCTGTAAGCTCAATAGTAATGGCTTTTTGTACACTTTTTACAGGATTAAATAAACGTGGATTAATTTCACGTATAATTTGTTCACCATCAAATAAAGGAATTGCACCATTTCGGATCAATCGATTTGAACCAATACTTTGTTTATCTGTAATACGACCAGGAACAGCAAAAATATCACGATTTTGGTCCACAGCATTCAGTGCTGTTAAAATTGCACCACTTCTATTGCCAGCTTCAATAACAACGGTGGCATGGCATAAACCTGAAATAATTCGGTTTCGCATAGGGAAATTCCCACGATTTGGTTTTGTTCCTAAAGGAAATTCACTAATCAGTGTGCCTTTCTCACAAATATCATTTGCTAATTTTATATTATCATTTGGATAAATCACATCAAGACCAGACCCTAAAACGGCAATTGTTCTTCCACCAAAATTAACTGTTTCTCGATGAGCAATTGTATCAATGCCTCTGGCAAGACCGCTCACAATTGATATATTAGATTGATTTAATTCTAATGCCAATTTTTGTGTAACTATTTTTCCATAAGGCGTAAATAGCCGTGTGCCAACAATTGCAACTGCATCTTCTCGGTGAATTAATGGTTGCCCTTTACAATATAATATCAGGGGCGGATTATAGATTTTTTTCAATAACATTGGGAAATTGTCATCCCAAAATGATACAAGATTTATTCCCTTTTTCAAGGAAGATTCATATTCTTTGATTCCATATTCAAAATCAGAATATCGGATGATAGATTCAGCCGATTGTTTATCAAGTCCTTTTACAGAACAGATTTCCTTAATTGACAATTCAAATGGATTCGCATTTTCGCCTAATTGGGACATTAATAAACGAACCCGTTGTTGCCCAATTTTGGGCACATTAAGTAAATTAATAAGATTAACTAAATTCACACTATTTGATTGCTTTTGATAATTTAGAAATAAGTGCATTAATTCCATCCCCAGTAACGGACGATATCACGAGGACTTCTGAGTCAAACAAGTTCCATTCTTCTGATAAATCTTGAACAATATCAGATTTTGTTTGACAAATTAAGGTTGGTTTTATTGCTAGATCAGCATTGAAATTTAAAACTTCATTTTCCAGGGTTTTAAATGTTTGGAAAGGAGTTTCATCGGTACCATCAATTAAATAAAGAAGGACTTTATTTCGTTCAATGTGTTTTAGAAATTGATGACCAAGGCCTTTACCCGAACTTGCTCCTTCTATTAACCCTGGGATATCAGCCATCACAAAGGAACTATAGTCACCATATTTAACGATGCCTAAATTGGGATTTAACGTCGTAAAAGGATAATCAGCTATCTTTGGCCGCGCCGCTGAAATCCTCGCTAATAAGGTCGATTTCCCCGCATTTGGCATTCCTACTAAACCGACATCTGCCAAGACTTTTAGTTCTATTTCAAAATCCCCAGATTCTCCAGGCAACCCTGGCTGCGACGTGCGAGGCGCTTGGTTAGTAGACGTTTTAAATCGAATATTTCCGCGGCCGCCTTTACCACCAGAACAAATGACAACAGTTTGGCCGTTTTCAACCAAATCAGCTAGGATTGTTGGATCTCCTTTCCGTTTCAATAAAGTACCTACGGGAACGAGTACAGTAACATCCTTCCCATTTCTACCCGTTTTCCTGGCGCCACCACCTCCACTACCTTTTTCGGCTTTGTATTTTCTGCGATATCTTATATCTTGAAGGGTTTGCAAATTTGAGTCAGATTTAAAAACGATATGACCACCCCGCCCCCCATCGCCACCATCTGGGCCGCCTTTAGGGATATATTTTTCTCGTCGGAAACTTACGGATCCTTTTCCACCATCACCGGCGATTAGTTCCACTTCTGTAAAATCGATAAACATAATTCTTTGGTCGGATTAATTCCGTCTCTATACTAAAAATAAATTTATAATTAAAAAAAGGTCATGACATATTGGTAACAATTTCGTCACCAAATTCGGAGCATTTTAACTTTGTCGCTCCTTCCATGAGTCTATGGAAATCATAAGTGACACGTTTATTTCCGATGGCACCTTCAATACCATTTACAATCAAATCTGCAGCTTCTTGCCAACCCATATATTCCAGCATCATCACACCAGATAAAATTACAGAACTTGGATTAACTTGATCCTTCCCTGCATATTTTGGTGCTGTTCCATGTGTTGCTTCAAAAATAGCATGCCCTGTAATATAATTTATATTTGCACCTGGGGCAATTCCAATACCGCCCACAATAGCGGCAAGCGCATCTGAAATATAATCACCATTTAAATTTAGAGTGGCTATCACATCATATTCAGCTGGACGAAGAAGGATTTGTTGAAGAAAAGCATCTGCAATCACATCTTTTATAATTAATTCTTTACCATTCTTTTTAATAATTTGCCAAGGACCACCATCTAAATCTGTCGAATTATAATATTTTTTAGCAACATCATAGCCCCAATCACGAAAAGCACCTTCGGTATATTTCATAATATTACCTTTATGAACTAATGTAACTGACTCTCGATCATTTCTTAGTGCAAAATCAATTGCGGAACGTACTAGTCTTTCTGTTCCTTCTAATGAAACAGGCTTCACACCCAAACTACACGTATCAGGAAAACGAATATTGCTCACGCCCATTTCATTCGTTAAAAACGATTTTACTTTTTCCAATTCTGGTGTACCATGCATCCATTCAATTCCAGCATAAATATCTTCTGTATTTTCGCGGAAAATTACCATATCGACTAAACCAGGTTCTTTCACCGGGGATGGGACACCTTCAAACCATCGAACGGGGCGAACACAAGAATATAAGTCTAATTTTTGACGAAGAGCGACATTCAAAGAACGAATTCCACCACCAATTGGAGTAGTAAGAGGACCTTTAATCGCAACAAAATGTTTCTTAATTGTATCTAATGTATCCTGTGGAAGCCATTCCTTGGTTGCGTTGTAAGCTTTTTCTCCAGCGAGAACTTCTAACCATTCTATTTTCCTCGCCCCATTGTAAGCTTTTTCAATAGCATTATCAAAAACACGAACAGACGCATTCCAAATATCAGGTCCTATCCCATCACCTTCAATAAAAGGGACAATAGTATGCGGTGGGACAATCAGTTTTCCATCTTCCATTTTCATTAATTTTGTATCGTTCATTTAGCGTTTTCCCTTACTTTTTTTTTGGCGCTTTTTCAGTTGATGATTTCTTTTCGGTTTTAGAATTATCCGGTTTGTTTTTATTTTTATAATCCGTCAAATAAAACCCAGTTCCTTTAAAAATAAGCCCTGTCCCGCCGCTAACTATTCGTTTAACATTGCAACTTCCATCACCACAGTTCGGCTTCTTAAGAAGGACATCCGACGTCATAGATTGAAAATGTTCAAACCTATCTCCGCACAAGGAACAAATGTAATCGTAGGTGGGCATTAAAAAGGATAATTAATATTAAAATTCAGACCCAGAATCTAAAATATTTCAGCTCGAATATTTAGACAATAATGCATCATTTACACATAAAGGTACAAAGACTGAAACATCACCACCATTTTTCACAACATCTTTTACTACAGTGGAATTTAAATGAATAAATTTTTCATCTGGCATCATAAACAATGAAGCAATTTCAGGATTCAAATGAAAGTTCATCATAGCCATTTGAAATTCGAATTCAAAATCGCTAACGTGCCGTAACCCGCGAATGAGTGCTATTGAATCAGAATTCTTAGCATGATCAACGACGAGACCAGTAAACTGACTTATCTTTATATTTGGAATATGTAGTGTAGATTTTGTAATTAATTCCAGCCTTTCTTCAACCGTAAATAATGGATTTTTTTCAGCGTTTACAGCAACCACAAATTCGAGTGAATCAAATAGTTTTGCGGCGCGAGTCGCAATATCAATGTGTCCATTATGAATCGGGTCAAATGTTCCTGGATATATTATTTTTCTCATGAATTTGTCCATGTTAAAATTCGTGTATCACCATAATCACTAACGTCTGCATCTAAAATAGATTGTTGATTTTTTTCGCATTCTAAAATGAATTTCCCGTTTCTATTTAAATGTTCAAGAATGCTAATGGTTAAGGGTTCAAGATCAAACCTGCCATAAGGTGGATCAGCAAAAATAAGATCAAAATTAATTGAATTTTTCAAATAGGTAAATACATCAGTTTTAATAAAATTGAAATCGATACCATTAAATTTTGTAGAATTATCTCTAATAAAATTTAAACTTTTACTATGCTTTTCGACAAAAGTAATTTTTGATGCTCCACGGCTAGCAGCTTCAAAACCCATGATTCCTGATCCCGAAAAAAGATCCAACACAGTGTCATAATTAAACAGAATCATTTTATCAAATAAGCTTTTACGAACCCTAGACTTTGTGGGGCGATATGGCATTTTGGAAGTGGTCTTAATTGGGAACCCTTTAAAACGACCTGCGAGTATATTCATTTAATCTTCTAAAATTGAAACATAAAAACCAGCTCGTGGTTTTGGACGATCCGCTTCATTAAATAAAATAAATTTTCTTACGAGAATATCATCCCCAACATTGGATATTATTGCGCTAGCTTGAAGAATATCTGCTTTATTTTTTACCCAAATTAACATTGGACCATAAATTTGATTTTGTGTAAATATTTGTTCAAAATATTTTAAAGAATAATCCGCTAATAAAGTATCTAATTGAACCATCAAATCCATTTTAGATAATTCCCCACTAACTCGATCACTTGATATCTCAGGTAAATCAAAACTATAATACCATAAGAATACTGTACTATCCTGGCCCATTGCTTCGACAGAAAATGAAGTAGGATCAACGCCAAGAATATTTTCAACATTTGGATTTACACCACTCAAATATTCAAGACTCACAAAAGATTTTGTAATGGTAAGAGAATTATATCTATTTAGATCTGTTTGAGTTAGCAATTTTAATAAGACCGAAGAAATTAATTTAGATTGTTTTAATAATTTTGAATGTTGGTCATTTAAAAATCTTTCTCGTGGTTTACTTGGATGTGAAACGGGAGTTCTTTCAATGAAAAATGTGTCACGAATT
>JABHAX010000116.1 GCA_018674095.1 Fidelibacterota bacterium | reverse complement strand
TATCCATTCCACCGGCGTATTTTGGCAGAAGTGATGGATGTACATTCAAGAGTTTATCACGCCATTCTTGGCAAAATTCCACGGACAAAACTCGCATAAAACCAATGAGTAAAACCAGATCAACTTTATAGTTTTTTAAAATTGACGTCATCTCAAAATCAAATTCTTCCCGTGATTTATCTTTGTAAGAAATAAATACAGCCGGCACATTGTGATTTTCAGCTCGCTCTAATATATAGGCATTTTTTCGGTTGGATAGAACCACAGAAACTTCAGCGTTTAACTCACCAAAATCTATTGCATCCAAAATGGCTTGAAGGTCCGTCCCATTGGTGGAACCTAAAATACCCAGCTTTATCATTGGATTAATTTCATATGATTAATCCGTTTTTGAATAACTTCATCCGTCCCAATATCTGTCCGATGAAAGAGCGGTCCGCTTACGGATGAAACTTCTTTTTCAGCGATAGATTCAGCTTTAGAAATTGTGTCCGCAACTCCCACAACAGCAACCGTTCTGCTACCCGCTTCAACAAGTTTCCCATTCTGAATATCCACAGATGCATAAAACAATCCATCGGTATTAGAAACACCAGAAACATCAATGGGCTCACCTTTTACGGGATTGTCCGGATATCCTTCCGGCACGGCGTATTTACAAACGGTAGCTTTATTTTCAAAGCTAACATTCATGTTTTTTAAGGTACCATCGGCAATGCCATGACAGAGTTCAATAAAATCGGATTCCAGTAAAGATAAAACATTCATAGCTTCGGGATCTCCAAAACGGGCATTGTATTCAATGAGTTTCACCCCACTTGCCGTTGCCATAAATCCGCCATAAAGAATACCTTTATAGCCCTCACCAAATTTGTCTTTTACCGCCTTGGCGGTTTTAATATTGATTTCATGAGCTTCGGCAATATCATCTTTCGTTAAAAATGGAAGCGAATGGTTTGCATCGGAATATGTCCCCATTCCGCCGGTGTTTGGACCCGTATCACCTTCGTAAGCCCGCTTATGATCTTGAACTGCCGGCATGTGTTTCAGCGTTTCCCCATCGCAAAAACTCATGAGTGAAAATTCTTCGCCTATGAACTTTTCTTCAATCACAAATTCACCGTCGTTATTTACCAATTCGGTACAATAAGCCAGTGCTTTTTCGTGGGAATGTAAATGATCGCCGGACACTTTTACACCTTTGCCACCGGCAAGACCGTCATACTTTACCACATAGTTTTCGCCGAGCTCGTTTAAGAAATCAGCCACCCCATTCATGGAATTAAATATTTTATATATAGGGCCACCGGGGATCTCATATTCTTTCAACAAATTTCGGGTGAATGCTTTGGATGTTTCCAATTGGGCTAAATCTTTTTTGGGTCCCACAACTTTTATACCAACATCCAAAAGGGCATCGGCAACACCATTCGCCAGCGGATTTTCAGGTCCGATGATTGCCAGGTTCGCTCCGATTTCTTTTGCATAATTCACCACAAAATCTGGTTCATTAAAATTTCCGATTAATATTTCATCGCACAATTCTGCAATCCCAGGATTCATATTGGAAGCGAGACAGTAAATCTCTTTTTCTTTGGGAGAACGATCGAAAGCCCGAATTATCGCCTGTTCCCTAGCACCTGAACCGATAACTAATATTTTATTTTTCATTTTATATTAGCCATGGAGCGCACAGAGATTTATTTTTTACGATAAAGGTCATTCAATGTTTTTCCATCTTTAGTTTTCCACTCATTCCAACCATTGGCCGAGCGAGCAAGTACTGCTGCTGCCGCCGCACTGGGCGAACTAAAAATGTGATCTGAAGTAAATTTATAAATATTGTTTTCCAAAACTAAAACACCAGATTTAATTAATTGGCCCCATTGTCTCCGTGGTTCAATATAATTTTTCTTTTATTTTTCTCTGTACGCTCTGTGGCTATTTCCCATTCCTATCATTCACACGCACGGTTTCCATCTCGGCAATTTTAGCTTCATCAATATCGTTTACCACATAGTTTCCATCCAAGCAAGCCATACACGGGGTGTCAATATGGTGATCTCCTTTCCGCGTAACTGCTTCCACTAAATCATCAATTTTCTGATAGAGTAATGCATCCACATTATTCAACAGATTGATTCCAAAATTGCGAAAGCGCCCTTCATCAAAAGGGAAATTGAAGGTATCACCTATAAGTTGGGTGGCGGTTTGTTTATCCATATTTAAACGATGTTTTTGTTAATCAAATTAACGATAACTTTAACAATAGTATCTTTTTCTTCCGGTTTACTTTGAGCAATAAGAACCGTAAGTGCTACCAAAGTGGTATCCGGTAATCTTTTGCTGCCATCTTTTCTGTATAGAATTTTATTTTGGTTGAGAAAATAAACAAACAAAGTTGCTGCAATGCGTTTATTCCCATCCACAAAAGAATGATTTTTCGTTACAAAATATAGCAGATGCGCTGCTTTTTCTTCTACACTGGGATAGGCATCTTTCCCACCGGCAGATTGGTAAATTGTTGCTACGGAAGATTGAAAACTATTATCTTTGGGAACACCGAAAATATCACTGCCCCCGAATTGTGTTTTCAAATTATTTATGAGTTGAAGTGCAGTTTCATAATCTAATATGAAATGTTCTTTTTTAGTAACTTTTTTAAGTGTTAGTGTTTTGAAATCGTATTGATCTAAAATATCTAAAGCATAAGCATAATCTGTAACCACTTCAATAATGCCACGGGCTTGCTCTTGGGTGATTTCATCTAACTCTAAAATATTTTCTAATAATTTGACAGAATTTTTTAATTCTTCATATTTCTGTGCTTGTTGTTGGAGCCGTTTTTCGTTCAGGGTGTATCCCTTTACCAAATGATCCCGTAAAGTATTCGTTGCCCAGATTCTAAATTGGGTAGCAGTTTTGGAATTAACACGGTAACCAACAGAGATAATAATGTCTAAATTATAGAACTTTGTTTTATAATGTTTACCATCATTGGCAGTATGTTCCAAAATGGAACTAACTGAATTTTTAATTAATTCTCCTGATTTAAAAATATTACCGATATGTTTAGTAATTGCAGGTCGTTTAACTTGAAACAAAATCGAAATTTGTTTTTGGGTCAGCCAAACCGTTTCGTCCGTAATTTTTACTTCAACAGATGGTTGGCCTTTTTTAGGTTGGTAAATTTCTATGTCAGTATTTTTAGACATAAATCATTCTCCCCTTTTCAGTTATCGCAAATTTTGAGACAACTAAATCCTTCAATTTGAACTCGTCAGAAATTCCCACAAGTTGCTTTTTTCCTGATTTGAACTGTTGCAATATTTGCACAAGTTGAATTTTAAAGTATTGTTTGCCATTTGCATTATCATTCGTTTTCTCCTGTCAGCCATTCAGACAAAATTACGTTGGAATTTTGGAACCTTAATTATAACCCTTTGAATCTCTATAATAAGATCTAAATATTTTTTAGAAGCAGGTCTTGGTTGTTTAAAATCCATCTTTTATTCTCCGAGTTGCTTTGTGGATTACCATCGGGTAAAAATATATGTATGGTTTTCCTTTATTCATTTTATCTTCGTGTCCCATTGTCTCCGTGGTTAAATACAATTTTTTTTATTTTTCTCTGTACGCTCTGTGGCTATTTCCCATTTCTATCATTCACACGCATGGTTTCCATCTCGGCAATTTTAGCTTCATCAATATCGTTTACCACATAGTTTCCATCCAAGCAAGCCATACACGGGGTGTCAATATGGTGATCTCCTTTCCGCGTAACTGCTTCCACAAGATCATCTATGTTTTGATAAAGTAATGCATCCACTTCTAGATATTTTCCAATTTCATCTTCATTCATATTGCCCGCGATGAGTTCACTTTTTGTTGGCATATCCACGCCATAAAAACAGGGTGATTTCACTGGTGGACACGCAACGGCAAAATATACTTCTTTGGCGCCAAAGTCTTTGAGCATGCGAACAATCTCACGGCTGGTATTTCCCCGAACAATACTATCATCTACGATGAGTACTTTTTTATCACGAATCTCCAATTCTTGTGGGACCAATTTATATTTTACAGATTTCTTCCGTTCCGCTTGTCCCGGCATAATAAAGGTGCGACCGATGAAAGTATTTTTGTATAATCCTTCGGAATATCGCACACCTAATTCATGGGCAAATGACAGGGCTGATGTGTTGGCGGTGCTGGGTGCAGGAATCACAATATCTGGTAATAAATCAGGATATTTTTTCTTCCATGCTTCCGCCAAATTTTGCCCCATCCGTAATCGGGATCGATACACACTCACATCATTTAGCGTCGCATCCGGCCGAGCAAAATACACATATTCAAAAATGCATGGATTAAATGTT
>JABHAX010000115.1 GCA_018674095.1 Fidelibacterota bacterium | reverse complement strand
TATAATCAGATAATATGGGTGGATCTTCATCAAGTGCATCCTTGAATGATAAAAATTCAAAGGTTTCACCATAGACATCATAATTATCCATGCTTACAATTGTATCCTGGATCCCGGTGTATCTTCTTTCCGTAGCAGTCATAAAGACTCGTTTGCTGATCTTGATATTCTCATCAAAGAGAAGATGTGCAAAGGTTTTGTCTTTCTTCCCAACTGTTTTGTGGGCTTCATCCATGATCCCCAGATCAAAGTTACGCCTGGCAAGTCTGGTTGCTTCTGCGATAGCCTTACCACTCTGGTAGGTTGTAAATACTACAACCCTGCCACTGTGTCTTTTCCGTAACCAACTGGCAATTACTTTTGGATCCGTTACAGCCGGTATACCCAGGTCCTGAGTGAGTACCGCAAGCCCGTATTTTTCCATTTTGCTTACGGTCTTGTCACTACACACGGTAATCCAGTCCACGTCCCATCCCTTGGCATAGGTTTCCCGTAGCCAGACCTGTAAAGTCTGTCTTATAAGTGAGAGTGACGGCACGGCCACCAGTATCATCTTAGAATGCAGTTTTTCCGCTATCCAGAATGCGGTCAGACTCTTACCGGTCCCACATGGCATGATCATTTTCCCACGGGACTCATTATTGGTTACATAGTGCTTGTGTGCTTCCTTAATTGCCCGTTTCTGGTGGTTAAATGGCTTGTAGGCCTTGAGTTTCTTTGGTTTTCGTTTCCTTGTTAGAGACGTGAAGAAATCTTCGTCAAGTCCACGCCAGATTTCACCGGTGCAAAAACCAATGTTGTCCTGGTTTTTTAATGTCTTTGTATATCTTTCTGAAGTGGTACAGACAAGTCCAAATGAGATATTCTTACAGACACCAAAGGCCAATCCGGTAAAGGTAGATAACGATCTCCATGTCTGCGATGTGGTCTCGTCTTCATGGTATTTAGCCTGTACGGCCCAGTACTCTCCATCATTGGTCTCGCAGATCAGGTCAATGCCCTGGTCCTGATCAGGCAGGTTCAATTTCCGGTGTATACTGGAAGGAGTTTCATTCAATAGCCACACGTACTTCAGTTTGGTGGCGTACTGTGGATTATAAGTCAGATAGTGCTTTACAAGTTTCTCAAAAGAATCACCTTTGTCTTTATTGGAAAGTTTGGAGAGTGATTGCTTGTAGGAGTTCCAGATCAATTGTCTAATAATGTGATTCGGTTAATCATTGTTTTAAAATATCATTGTACAATTTTCGGTTATATGCTTCTGCAATTGATTTAACTTGTTCATTTGTTAAGAATGATTTGAGTATAGGGTAAGAATTTTTTGCTTCTTTCATATATTTACTTTTTTTTGTCATTAAACCACCCGCAATTAAAGCGATTGATAGACCGCCAGGAATAAATGCCGCTGCTTCATAACCATCATCATTAAAAAATATAATTGATAAAAAACCAAGTACAGCACCAGTGCCAAAGCACATTCCTTTACGTGCAGTATAACTTCGCCCATCGAACACTAAACTTTTATCATTTAAAAATGTATCTAATTGCCTTCTAAAATCAGCGATTATACTATCGGCTTGTGAATTAAGACCAACAAAATTGAGAAAATCTATTTCTGATATTACTTTGCCATTTCGTGTAATAGAAAAAAGCGTAACGTATTCAAATTCGGTAGTAATGGGTGCTATTTTATAGGTTGGTTCATATTTTGAGATAAGAGTGAGCCAATTAAATTCACTACCACCACCCTTTATTATTTGACGTGATTCTTTAAAGTCACTAACAACAATCTTTTTCTGCTCAAATTCTAATTGTTTACCCATATCGCTGAAGTAGGGATAAACATCCTGCCCCCAAGCCAACCCAATAAATAGTAGTAATGTGATGCGGTTAATCATCCCCAAATCTACACATCATACCACAAACAAAAAACCCCACGAATGTGGGGCTTGAAAATCTTAACGAGAATGGGTGTGCACTAAATAACTATGACCCTACCCCCCTTGTTTCACTGTTGGTGGGGTCGACTTTCGTTGAGATTCACGATTCAGTTGTTCAATCGTGTGCTTGACATCTACGTAGTGTGTCAGCACACTTACAACTAAGTATCATCCCAAGGACTTTAGAATAGAAGTATGTCCACCATAATCGTGTCCACTTTTTGATAAATAGGTTGTTGAGATATGATAAGATATAGCAGTTTGTAATTAATAATGAATGATTATATGGAAGGAATAGAAACAAAAAAACCCCGTCGTGAAACGGGGTTTTATCGTCAGAAAGAAATGGTATTCTTTAGAGAGCGGGACCGAAGGGACTCGAACCCTCGACCTCCGGCTTGACAGGCCGGCGTTCTAACCAACTGAACTACGATCCCAAACTAAATCTTTTTAAAACTTTCTACTTACTTACAATATGCGGGGCGTTCCCTACTCTACTGCGTCATTCAGGCGGGTAACCAACTGAACTACTTGTCCGCCGTAACCTATTTTTATTAGGTGTAGGAGGGCGATCCTTAATTTTTAATTTGATTTATCTCTATAAATCAAAGCTGCAGGAATCACAATGATATATCCGGTGAACAGCATAATGGGGGCAATTGTTAAACTTTGGAAACTATTTACTGTACCATTTGCCATGACAAAATATCCAACAATAACGAGAGCCAGTCCAATCGCGAATAATATATAATTAGGCTTTGAAAACGACCAGGACTCGAACAAACTGTCGTTTGAATCACTTTCATAATTATGGAATAGTTTACTCATAACGGCGGGCAAATTACATTTGAATCTAAAAGTCCCAAAGAAGTTTTTTCTTTAAAAATAATTTGAATCAGAATTGACATATCATTACTAAGAACCTTAAATTTGCCGCCGAAAAATGGCCGAAAATTTCACAAAAAAACCGATAATTCTTATTGGCGGAATAATTACACTTTTAACAGTGATTTCTTTGGTCATTCTTATTTTATTTTGGCCGCAACCAAATTTTGAGTCTGTATCTAAGGTTACGATTAAATCTGGTTCATCCTTGAATGCGTTGTCAAAACATTTGCATGAAAAAAATATTATTTCAAATGAGCAAATGTTTTGTTGGGCGGTTCAGCTCATGGGGAAAGAAAAAAAGATCCCAGTGGGAACCTTTCGTTTGGTGGAAACAAAATCCAATTACGATATTATCCAACAGTTGGTTTATGGGTCACCAGAATTAAAAAAAGATAGACTTTTAGAAGGCTGGTCTGTTAAACAAACTGCTAAACAATTGAATGATGTAATGGGGTTTGATACTCAGAAAATTCTTGACATTAGTCATGATCATAAATTTTTACGGAAACACAATATTAAAGCATCAAGCGCTGAAGGGTATTTATTTCCGGACACCTACTTATTTTTCGATGGAGATACACCTACATCCGTCTTAGATAATATTGTTTCAGAATATACAAAATTTTGGAGAAACGCATTTAGAGATAGAGCTCGTGAATTAAATATGTCAGAACATGAAATTGTTACACTTGCATCAATTATTGAAGGTGAAGCCATTTATAATGTTGAACGACCTATTATTTCAGGTGTCTATCATAACCGGTTGAATATTGGAATGATGCTTCAGGCTGACCCGACTATTCAATACATTATTGATGATGGACCGAGACGATTATTAAATCGTGATTTAAAAATTGAATCACCCTACAATACTTACAAACATTCTGGTTTACCACCGGGTCCGATTAATTCACCAGGTGCAGAATCATTAAAAGCAGCATTATATCCTGAAGAAAATGATTTTATATTTTTTGTGGCACGCGGAGATGGATATCACACGTTTACCACGAATGAAAAAGACCATAATATTGCCAAAAAACAATTACAAAAACTTCGTCGAGAATTAAGGCAGAAAAAGCGTAAAAAATGAGTTTAAAAAAATTAAATAAAACACAACGTTCAGCCGTTGAAGCGAATGATGGACCGATTCTAATATTTGCAGGAGCTGGAAGTGGAAAAACACGCGTATTAACTCACAAAATGTTTTACCTCATTCGAGAAGGACTTTATAAACCGGAAAATATTCTTTCGGTTACTTTTACGAATAAAGCTGCAAAGGAAATGAAATTAAGGGTTATGGAACTTCTAAAAACGGATGATCTTCCAATTACGATTGGAACCTTTCATTCCGTTTGTGCTCGTTTACTTAGGGTTGAAGCAAAGCATCTTGATTTAAGTCCACAATTTGCGATCTATGATGTTCAGGACCAAATCGACTTATTAAAGGTCGTTTTAAAAGAGTTAAACGTTCCCAAGGATGTACTGGCACCAAATCATGCCAGAAATCAAATCAGTTATTTGAAAAGTAAAATGATTACACCCAGCGCCCAAACCCGGAAAGCTCGGACTATCTTAGAAAAAACTGTGGTTGAAGTTTATCGTAGTTATCAAAAAGCGTTACGGCACAATGAAGCTTTGGATTTTGATGATCTTTTACTATATCCTTTAGAATTATTTGACAAACACCCAAAAGTGCTTGCAAAATATCAGCGAAAATGGAAATACATTTTAGTTGATGAATATCAAGATACGAATAGACCACAATACAATTTCTTGACGCGATTATCTGAAAAACACCAACAAATTTGTGTGGTTGGAGATGATGATCAATCCATTTATGGATGGCGTGGTGCAGACGTATCAAATATTTTAGATTTTGAAAAATTCTTCCCAAGTTGTCGGGTGTTCACTTTAGATAAAAATTATCGTTCCACACAGCAAATCCTTGATGCAGCAACTTCAGTTGTAACGCATAATGATCGTCGAGCAAAAAAGAATTTAATTGCTGCCAACGGGCCGGGTGAATTATTGGGTTTATTAGAAACTCGGGATGAACTTGAAGAAGCTGATGCAATTATTTCTGCATTAGAAAAAGAGATTAAAATTAACAAAAGAACTTTTTCGGATTTTTCTGTTCTTTACAGAACTAATGCTCAATCTCGCCCATTAGAAGATGCTTTTCGTAGAATGGGAATCCCATACAATATTGTAGGTAGTATTCGATTTTATCATCGGAAAGAAGTGAAAGATGTTTTGGCATATTTACGATTGGTTATTAATCTTAGAGATTCTATTTCATTACGCAGGATTGTGAATTTTCCTCCTCGAGGTATTGGTATGAAAACTATGGATAAGTGTGTTCAACAAGGTGATAAAGATAATGTTGAATTATTTTCAGTTTTGAAAAATGCTGAAAAATTACCGATCCGTGGTAAACAATCTGAATCTTTAATCTCATTTTACGATTTGATTAAAAAGTATTATGATCTTCGCAATAAATTGAGTGCCAGCGAATTAACTCGAAGTTTGATTGAAGAAGCAGGTGTTTTAAAATTATTCAAAGAATCCACAGATCCAGATGATCGTGAACGATATGAAAATGTATCTGAATTATTGAACAGTATCGATGAATTTTGCCAAAAACGGCAGGATTCAACCTTGAGCGATTTCCTAGAAGAAGTCTCTCTTTTATCTGATATTGATCACTGGAATGATTCGGACAATCGTGTAACCCTCATGACCGTCCATTCATCTAAAGGATTAGAATTCCCTGTGGTATTTGTAGCAGGCTTAGATGATGGATTATTTCCACTTTACAATGCTATGGAAACTAAAGAAGGTCTTGAGGAAGAAAGACGATTATTCTACGTTGCATTAACCCGTGCTCAAGAACGAGTTTTCCTTCTTTATGCGACCAACCGTCGTAGAATGGGAGGAGAGAATGTAATGGGGATGCCCAGCCGATTCATCGGCGAAATACCAAATAATTTTCTAGATCGAATTGAATTTCATTCTGCATTAACAAGGCGTGTTGTGGGTGGTTCACTCCAAAAAAGAACTAAAGTTGCCGTAACACGAACCGTTACAACTTTTGATGATTTTAAAGCAGGAGATATGGTTGAGCATTCTATCTTTGGAGCTGGCAAAATTATGGTGTTGAGTGGAACCGGGGAAAATCAACGCGTCGGCGTTATCTTTAAAGATGGCACCAAGAAGAAACTCATCGTCAAATACGCAAATCTTACAAAAATTAGTTAATCTTTTTTTATTCCTATTATTTATTGAATAGATGGCTGTAAATTTCCACTGAGACTCAATCTCAATAAGGAAAAATATGGTAGATAAATCACTTAAAGTTTTAAAAGATATACTCCGAAAAGAAGGGTTACGTTTTACGAGTCAGCGCCAATCGGTGTGGGATGAAATTCGGGGAAGTCATGAACATCGAGATGCTGAAGATATTTATATGTGCATCCGGAATAATGATGTGAGAGTATCACGTGCTACCGTTTATAGAACCATCGATGTATTGGTAAAAAACCGTCTTGTTCGAAAAATGGAAGTGGGAGATGGGCGAAGTCGGTACGAACCACGATTAGACGATGAGCATCATGACCACATGATTTGTGAAGAAACGGGTGATATTATTGAATTTTTCAATGAAGAATTGGAAAACCTTCAAGAAAAGATTGCGAATGATCATGGCTATACCGTAGTAAGACATGTTCATCAATTATTTGTAAAGCCATTCCCAGAATAATCCATGACATTAATTGACCTTGATCCATCCCAGGTTGGAATTATTGAAATTCTGAATGGGGATTCCAAATTTAAAACTCGTTTAATGGAAATGGGATTCTCTATAGGTATAAAAGTCCGATTAATAAATAAAATGCCATTTAGTGGACCGATTACGATTCGGATTCGAAATGGAATGTTATCGCTACGAAAAATGGATGCATCCAAAATAAAGATAAAATTGGATGGCTAAATCGACAAAAAAAATTGCTTTATTAGGGAATCCTAATTCAGGAAAAACGGCATTATTTAATATTTTGACAGGACTGAATCAAAAAGTTTCGAACTATCCAGGTGTAACTGTGGAACAAACATTTGGCATGGCCAAATTTGAAACAACAATGGTTCAAGTCCACGATCTTCCCGGAACCTACAGTTTAGTGCCTGAATCGCAGGATGAGGTAATTGTTTCTCAAGAAATTATTAAGTGGGTTCAAGAGGAATCGGCACCAGATTGTATTGTCTCTATTGTAGATTCTACAAATTTAGAACGGAATCTATATTTAACATCTCAATTAACGGATTTAGGAATTCCCATTGTTATTGCGTTGAATATGACAGATCTTGCTCGGGAAAAACAATTAGAAGTAGATGGTAGTAAAATTAAAAAATCATTGGGTGTCTCTTCAGTCGTTCCAATTTCGGCAAGGTTGAATGAAGGGATTGATTTATTAAAGAAAAATATTGTTAATGCTTGCAGGGAAACTCAACCCAATGCATCATTTTTTCCAATTCCTGAACCTGTTCTATCAGCCATTAAACCTTTAAGAATTTGGGTGCAAGATCGGTATCAACTTTCAGATGAATTATCTAATTCTTTTGCCATTCGAATTGCTACAAATGGAAAAGTTGAAGGACTTGATCAGCCGAATTTAGATATGATTGAGCAAGTTCAATCGGATTTAAAACGGATAGGTTTTTCCCATGAAATATTGGAACCAACTTTACGATATTCGTGGTTAGATCAAGCAATCCCAAAAGCTGAAATCCCAATTAAACAAAAATCTCGAAGTGAAAAAATAGACGAATTAATTACACACCCATGGGGTGGACCTATTATTTTCATCAGTTTGTTAACCTTTATTTTTCAGGCAATATTTTCTTGGGCTTCAGGTCCTATGAATTTCATTGATGAGAGTATTGCCGATGTTGGGAATTGGGTTGGAACTATTTTACCTTCAAGTCTATTCTCGGACTTAATTGTGGAAGGGATAATTGGAGGAGCTGGTGCAATCCTTATTTTTCTTCCACAAATTCTTATCCTAGTCTTTTTTCTGACACTTTTAGAAGATTCAGGTTATATGGCACGAGTTGCTATCATGATGGATAAAGCCATGACAAAAGTTGGACTTCATGGCAGATCCGTATTACCCTTAATGAGTGGGTACGCTTGTGCAATCCCGGGAATTATGGCGACACGAACAATCGATAGTTGGAAAGAGAGACTCGTAACAATTTTGGTATTACCCTTAATGAGTTGCAGTGCAAGACTCCCAGTTTATGTTCTCATGATTGGTGCTTTTATTCCAGATATTCCAGTTCTTGGGATTTTCGGTTTGCAAGGTCTCACAATGATATTGATGTATTTTTTAGGTACAGTAACTGCCTTGATATTAGCATTAGTTTTTAGTCGATGGATTAAAAAAGAAAAGAAAACATCCTTCATTATGGAATTACCACCCTACCGAGTTCCTCTTATGCGGTCTGTATTTCACCAAGTATTTTCCCGTGGAAAATTGTTTGTAACGGATGCAGGAAAAATCATCATGGCTATTTCTATCGTATTATGGTTTCTTGCATCATTCCCAAAAATTGAAACGAGCGATGGCAACAAACAATCAATTCATACGAGTTATGCCGCAAAGATTGGAAAAACAATAGAACCCATGATTAAGCCCCTTGGTTTTGATTGGAAAATTGGACTTGGCATAGTCACATCTTTTGCGGCACGTGAAGTAGTTGTGAGCACATTGGCAACGATCTATAATGTAGAGAATGGCGAAGAGAATATTATGTCTTTAACTGATGCAATGAAACGGGATAAAGATCCCATAACGGGCAAAAATATTTTTACACCATTGGTGGCATTGAGTCTCATGGTTTTTTATGTTTATGCAGCTCAATGTATGGCCACTTTTGCTATTGTGAAGCGAGAAACGAATACATGGAAATGGCCGGTATTTATGGTCATTTATATGACTGTATTAGCTTATGTTGGGTCACTCATTGTTTATCAAGGCGGATTAGCATTGGGGTTTTCATGATCGAATATTTATTAATGGGAATTTTGCTTGGTGGCGCTGTCTTTTACATTTTGAAAAGAATTAAAAAACAATTAACTACAGGTGATGGTGAAAAAAATTGTGATAAGTGCTAAGTGAATTAAACCAATTTTTCTAACTTAATAGACCCATTATTAGAACGGTCTGTTTCTTGATAGCCCATTTTTTCATATAACTTTTTCGCAGCTTCATTTTTAGGAACAACAAAGAGAGAAAAAGTATTTGCATCTTTTTCTTTGCCATGATCTTCCAAAGTTTTGACTAAATTTTGTGCCAATCCTTTTTTTCGATGTGCTTTATCAATAAATAAATGAAATAAGTGTCCCTTTTTTTCTTTGAGTCTCATACTGATATGCCCAACAATCCAGTTGTCCTTTTTTAGAACAAGGGTGGTAATGGAATCCAAATCAATTTGATAGGACACTGCAAGCCACTTTTTAAACTTAAATGGAAACGGAACGGATGGTGAAACAAAATTGAGTGATTTGGGATCTTTAAACCACGATTTAAGAACTGCCTCCAAAATTCGGCGGTCTTCTTTCCGTGAATATGAGATTTCTTCTAAAGTATATTCTTGCTTGGTCATCTTAGAAATTACCAGTGATTCATCATTGGATTAAAGAAATGAAATAAAAAAAATGAAAAAATTATCATCCATAGAAAATTTTAAGGAAGGGGATTCTATACAGGGTTTTTACCTTTGTGTTCAAAAGCATATTCGACACACACGAAGTGGAGATCTTTACCTTGATCTAGAATTAAGAGATATTTCAGGACATATTTCTGGAAAAATATGGGATACAGTTTCCGAATTAAACGAAAAATTTGAAGCGGGAGATGCGGTTGTCGTTTCCGGAGATGTTGAATCTTTTATGGATCGCCCACAATTGGTCGTTCGGAAAATTAACAAAGCCACCGTACAGCATTATAGCCGATATGGGTTTGACCCTGCTCATATTGTTCCCACGTCTAAGAAAGACCCTATAAAAATGTGGAATGAAATTGAAGATATTATTAATGGAATGAAAAATAAATATTTGCAATCTTTGGTCGCTACAATTTATAAATCAAATAAAAAACAACTCATGATTCATCCTGCTTCCGTAAAAATGCACCACAATTTTAGATCTGGATTTTTGGAACATATTTTAACCATGGCACAAATTGCAAAAAAGATTTCACCCCTTTACTCTGTGGATTTGGATCTAGTCTTGGCGGGTGTATTACTTCATGATATTGGAAAATTAAAAGAAATTAATTCTGAATACGAAGCGGAATACACAGATGAAGGAAATCTAATTGGCCATATTGTCATTGGTCGAGATATGGTTTTGAGTGCCATAAATAAAATCCGGAAATTCCCGGAAGATTTATCTCAAAAAATGGAACATATTATTTTATCCCATCAAGGAAAATACGAATGGCAATCTCCAAAAATGCCTTCATTTCCTGAGGCGTTATTGGTCCATATGATTGATATTATGGATGCGAAAATGAACCTCATGGATATTGCCTATACAGAAGATCAGGAACCGGGGAAATTCACCAATCGCCATAATTATTTCCGTATTCCACTTTTGAAAAAAGATGAATCTAAATAAATTGGTGCAAGCTGCAATTTTTGCAGCCATGGCCATTGGACTTGGATTTATGTTTATGCTTGTTCCAAATCTTGAATTTATATCGGTTACTGTATTTTTGGCTGGAATGACGTTAGGGTTACCTTATGGTATTCTAGTGGGAGGAACGGCAATGATGATCTATTCTGTCATGAATCCATTGGGATCTGGATTGATTTATATTACATTACTTTTGGGCCAAATTATTGCAATGGCAGGCGTTGGGTGTGTTGGCTCTTTATCCTCTCAATTTGTGAAAAAAGGGAAATCCTTAACCCAATCTATTTCTGCAGGTGTAATCGGATTTTTATGCGCTCTATGGTATGATGGAATTACAACTTTAGCTTATCCGATTAGCGCTGGTTTTACTTGGGATGAAACCATCGCTTATGGCATATCAGGATTACTCTTTACGTTTATGCATTTGGTCAGTAATGTGATCATATTTTCTGTGGTGGTTCCAGGATACTTAAAACGCTTAGAAAACTAATATGAATAAATTCGTCCAAATCATATTTTTTTCATTATTGTGGTCTCAAGAGTCCAAACTCATACCGTTTGATTGGGGTGGTCAATTTGGATATGTAAATAAAAATGGCAAGATTATGTGGAATGAAGATTGGAAATCGAATCGACTTTTATTTGATGGAACTTGGTCTATTTATCCTAGGATGTTTGGTCCTGAAATAGAATCAGGATTCTTAAATCCTAATCCGGATCCAGATTCTAACATAGATTCTTCCCTCGTAACATCCTATTTCAAATACGATCAAGGAGATTATGTTTTAGACCGGTTTTCTTTAGGTGCTGATTATACAGGAAAAGGGCGACATGTTCAAATTCATGCTTTTAAAAGATCTTATGCAGGATTATTTGGACAATATGTGACTGGTTCAATTCAACCGATCCAACAATCTTATACTGCATCCTATGAGTCAAATAAAGGATTGGATGAGGCAGGAGTTTCGTTAGGACACTTTAATACTTTTTCCGGAATGGCTGATACCACATCTCGTGGTCTAATTAATAATCATATCACGACTGCAAATACGTTTTGGAATCGGTCTTTAGGGCAATTTAAGTCAAAACTAAGTATAGACCAATTTTTGCAGAGATACCAAGCAAATCACTCATTATCTGAATTTACGGGAGTTCGATATTTAACGAGATCTAGGGTCATGGCAGAATTAATTTGGAAAGATAATCTTACATTTGGTGTAAAAAAGAATACGAGAAATGTTAGGATGGATTCATTAATTACGACACAGTGGAATCGATATTATTTAAAAGGTCAATTCTCCATTCTTAATTTGGATATTGGTATGAAAAGCATAAATAAAAAAATGAATCTCGATTATTCGTTGGGAATGGAATATCAATTAAAATCCTTTTTATTTAATGCAGGTGTGGGAAAAAATGCAAATCCGATTCATCCATATTATTTATTCCATAAATATTCAGAAACTATTTCATCTGTCACTTCAATTTCAAATTATTATACTGGAATTAGGTGGAATGGAAATGAATCTAAAGCATCAGTGAACCTATCAAATTTGTCTGATAAAAATGCTTATTGGGATAGTGTAATTCCAGATTCAGGGAATTATTTATGGGATAAAAATGAACATCAACAATTCAATATAAACTACCAAACATCTTGGCTTCCATTTGTTGATTTTGAAATAAAATATGCAACGCAAAATTTAAAAAACTTATATGGAGGGGGAATCGGAGACTTTTTGAATTATAACCTAAAATCTAAATTAAGTCTGTTTGATGGTTTTATGTTAGTCGATTTAAAATTGGGCATAGATAGATATATGAATCGCTTAAACAATTCAAATATTCATCCAATTGAAATGGTTCCGATGATAGTTTATACAAATGAAAAAATGGACAATATTACTCTACTAAATGGGAGCATCACTGCTTATGTTTCCACGTTTACAATTAAATACGAGTGGTTGAATATTAGCGAAATGATTTTCGCATCCATGGGATCAGAACAGAATAACTTTTTCGAAATCCATCCGGAAATGCCACAACTAGGCCAACAAGCAAATTTATCTGTGGAGTGGCATTTCTTAGATTAGTTATTTTGATACAATGCCCGATTAATCCGTCATAGTTACAAAATCTCCTGGCCCCGTCCCAACAATAAATTCATTTACAAATAATCCATTATGATCCGTGACAAAAACGGTATCCGGAGCTGTCCAATTTGTTGTTCCAAAATAAATATAATTATCATCTGCAGCTGCAGAATACACATTCGTTTGTCCTCCCAAAATTGTGTCCAAATCAAGAGAAAGATCAACATTCACAGAGGCAAGCCCAGTGGAAGTTGTTCGATATAAAGTTTCTCCAACTTTCACCAGATCTCCTTTTATAACGGAATTGCTACCATCAGAATTGGATGTAATAGTTCCAGTTGAAAGATCAATTTTTGATATTCCTGTAAATGTTGTCCAATTTGCGCCATAATATGTGCTGGCTACAAACAGATGATTCCCGATTAATTCCATATCATTGGGACCGGAAATCACTTCAAAAGTTTGATCAATAGTCTTTGTAATTGTGGAAATCTCTAAAACTAAATTTGCAGATGACCAATCTGAGTGAGACGGGATTGAGACATAAAGACTTGTGCCATTCAGAATCATTTTTTCTGGCATGCCGGGGATAGAAATGGTATCAACTACTGCTTGGTTTGTTAAATCTAAAACAAGAATTGCATTCAAATTCCAGCAGGAAACGTAGCCCGTTGTTCCATTTGTCACTAAATATCTCGGACTCGCATTATTGAAAGTAATAGTTCCTTCATGGGAAATTTCTTCACCTACGGATAAAACTTCAATTTTATGACTATTATTCACAACCACATAGAGTTTATTGTCATCCGCGGATAGGGATTGTGCAACATCTCCCAGCGATGTTCCTCCGAGAATCAGAATTTCGCTTGTTGAATCTTCGGGAGAAAAAGACCATAAAGCTGCATTACTGTTTCCAAAATTGCCTTCACAAAGAATAAAGGCAGTTGATTTGTTAGTTTCTTCAATTTCTTCTTCTCTTTCGTCATAAATAATACACCCGTTCCATAAAATGAAGGATGAAAGAAGAATTAGTATAGGTTTATTCATTTTTTACTTTTTTGTTTAGTTGATATGAAATATTTATTTTAAAATTTCGAGATGCCTCAGGATAACCATAAATGGTCATCAATTCTTTATTTAATAAATTTGAAATTGACAAATTTATATGAATTTGATTTTGTAATATAGGAAGGATTCCCAGTGAAAAATGTGTGCTTATATTTTTATTTAGACTAACATTATTTGGATAATCGTACATGACAATTTGTGAGCCTGTATAATGCATAGAAAAATCTGTTTCCCAGCCCGATCCTTTCCACCCAAATTTTGTATTACCAATCCAGTTGGGCGAATGGCGAAGTTGATTCCCGGTTGATAAATCTTCAGATTGTATATAACGAATCGATCCTTGGATAATAAGTTTTTTTGAGAGAAAAACTTGCCCATTTATTCCTACAATTCTCCGGGTTGATTCATTCACATTTACGGGTTGCCAAAAATCGCCTGTGGATTTCCAAACAATCAAATTTTTAGAATCTGTATTTTTAATGCTTAATTCGAAAGATGAATTTGAGAAAGTTGCTTGTGTTGATACTTTGCTATAATATGATTCTTCGGGGTTCAATTTCGGGTTGCCACCGGGATTCCAATAAAGATCGTTAAAAGTAGGCGCACGGAAGGAGGACCCCATAGCTCCAGAAATAGATAACCAAGAAAATATATTTCGACTCAATTTATCAGAAAAGGTGAATGCTGTTCCAAAGTCAGAGTAATTATCTAACCGCATTGCGGATAAAAATTTGAAACCTACGAAATGAGATAAGGACATAGATGATGAAAAATAATTCCGGTTTCTTTGATGGTTTCCAGCGTCAGTACTCGATACATCTTCAATTGCAAATCCAGCATTGAACCGATAAATAAGTTTAGAATTTAATTGATAAAATCCCGATACTTTATTTGAAATTGACTTAGATAAATGGTTGCTATTTATAGCGAAAGTTGGATCAAAATAATTTTCTCCAGATTTTTTATAAGTCAGAGAAGATTTCAAAAACCCCTTTGGGAAAATTCTAATCAAGGATCCGGAAAAAAGAGCTAAAGTGTCTTTTCGATTTGCTTCAATATTTGGACTCCAAATTAAACCGCTGATGCCACGCTCTTGAATTGAATTCCATAATGATAATTTGCTAAGCCATTGATTCTTTTTTATTTCAATATGGAATCCGGAAAAATATTGATCAAATTGTTGATTTTTCCTTTCAATTAATTCAGAGTTATATAAAACGGGATGAGTCCCCGGATCTGTATTTTTTCCAATTGTTGCACTCAATGAATAATCTTCCCAACTATTTGAAATTTGACCAGAAAAATATTGCGTCCCATCCAACCCTGTTTGTAGTTGAACTCCAGGTGGATGAGACCAAGGATTCAAATGCATAACACCATCCGTTGAACCAGTACCGTTATTTAGAAATAAATTTTCGTTTATTTCTGCAAAACCTAAAAATAGATTTGGTAATTGAGAAAGGTCTGACATTCCATTTTGTGGATTTGTCAAATCAATTTCATCGAATAATACTTTTAGATCAACGGTTCTTCCACCATCCATGGCAGCCAATGCAATGCCCGAATTTCCACCATAGGTTCTCAATATAGTACCAGAGAGCCCGGAGATAACTTCTTGCCTAGATGAGCCCGAATTGGGCAAAATATGTTGGTTAGACGTTTTTGATTGTACCTGAATTTCAGGAAAATGAATCGGACTTCTATTCAATTCAATGATAGACGGAGTTTGGGAAGATTCGATTGAAAGTGTTTCAAATCCGATTCGACTAATCCATAGCGTGTCACCATTCTGAGTATTTTGAGGGATTAGAAAAATCCCATTCTCATTTGAAATTTCCCATAATTTTGTTCTGTTATTTAAAATTGTAGCAAATGCAACAGATTCATTTTGACATACAATTATCCCTGTTGTGCTAATGGGAATTTCTTCGGCCATTATAATGGCCGATAAAAGTAAAATACGATTAAATTGCACAAATCTCCCCAATTAATGGGGGAGAGATATGGAAAATAGTGGATATTCGTTTTGGATTTACCACGACCTTTTCTCCCGAAAGTCAAATAGGTTACATCCAAATATCCAGGTATCCTGACTTATTCAGTATCAACCGATCCACCTTCTTAATAGCCTGGGAAGCTAAAAATGGTCTTTAAACCGGTTTGCTGAAATTACAGTAGCGGGGACTGCACCCGATTTACACGGGTTTCCCTGTCATATTTGAATGATAAAAAGTGACTGATTTTACACGTTATTTTAAAAGAATCAAATCTGCTTATTTAATTCGGTTTCCAAATTTGTTCGGGAATTAATCAAACTCAAATTGAAAATCGATTGTCAGACAATGATTCTGTTTTTGGATATAAAAAAGCACACCATATTTTTTATATCCCACGAACTCTCTTTGTAAAAGAAGATTTATTAGAGTGCTTTTTTTGGGTTCTGTTGGATTTGAGTTATCTGCTTTAAACTTCAAATATTCAACCTTTTTCATTCAGTTTATCAAAGACTATAATATTCGTCCATTTAGGT
>JABHAX010000114.1 GCA_018674095.1 Fidelibacterota bacterium | reverse complement strand
TGCTTTTTCTAAATTGATTCCGAAAATTAATGGATCTTTGGGCGGAAGCATTATCGCCAGACACACAACCGAATCTTATTGGAATGGTATAGAAGCACCAAATTCTCGAGCCACTGTTGTTACTGTTGGGGGTGGCGCATTATGGAATTTATCTTTTGGGGGCATAAGCCTGAATATTCAAAAACCATTTTTCGTGGATGGGGCTTTTTCAGGGATTGAGGGTGAAGTAGATCAGCGTGTTGCCACATGGCAAGTGAGTTTAAGTTATCGTAAAATTCTTGAATCTGTGATTCCCTGGTTCGATCCGCTTAAAGGATAAGCCACTTAAAAAAACTGATTTTTTTAAAAATAAAGACGCAGAACTGTTTCTGCCACACAAGCTAAACGCTTTTTATTTTCAACTTCAATACTCACCTCATTCACAAGCTCGATGCTCTTCTTCATGGGTGTAATTTGAATCAATTTTGATCGGGCTCTGATTTTTGATCCCGACCGAACTGGAAAGGGAAAGCGAACTTGGTTTAAACCATAATTCACCATCATTTTCGCTTGGGGATAAATTGTGTTTTTTGACTGAATAGATTCAGTCAGTTTTGGAATCATGGCTAAGGTTAAAAATCCGTGTGCAATAGTGGTTCTAAAAGGGGACTCTAACTTGGCTCTTTCCGGGTCTGTATGAATCCATTGATTATCATCGGTTAGGGATGCAAATTGATTAATCCGATCTTGGTCTATTATTTCCCAATCTCCTACAAATGTTTCAACACCAATCTTTTTTTCCAATACCGATACAGCTTGCTCTACGCTGGGATGAATCAATTCTTTCTTTAATGAAAAAAGAGTTGAGCCATCAGTAGAACTGAATCCGGCAATCCAGGGGTTATTTAATGTATTGGTAATTTTATGATTTATTTTATCGCTCAAAGATTTGAACCTAGGCTCTATCATTGCCTTAAATTGAGCGGTATTCTCTTGAAAATCGTCTTTTTTTTCTCTTATAAACTCAAGTACATTCATTTTACTTTGCCTGCGGAATTGTAAAAAATAATAATATAAACTTTATCAATTTAAAGTGTTTGTCGTTCACCAAAAAGCGCCGAACCTAGGCGAACCATAGTAGCGCCCTCTTCTACAGCGATCTCATAATCGCCACTCATGCCCATGGATAGTTCTCTCATGTTTGCTTGTGTATTTGATTCGTTGATTGTGTCTCGTAAATCTCGTAATTGAATAAACGATTCTCGAATTTTCTTTAAATCTGTGGTTCTGGGTCCCACCGTCATTAGACCATTTATAAAAATATTTGTTTCTTCAAAACACAATTGAATTTCTTCTAATTGATTGGGTAATAATCCATGCTTTTGCGGTTCGCCACTGGTGTTTATTTCCAACAAAACGTTGATTCTTTTTCCAAGCCGCAATGCGGCTGACGATATTTTTTTTGCTAACTTTAAAGAATCTACGGAATCAATCGTATCAAACATTTCTAGGCATTTGTTTACTTTATTGGATTGGAGATGACCAATGAATCGCCGGCTAATATTTGGCATATTTTCAAACGATTCAAACTTTTGAGATGCTTCCTGAATTCGGTTTTCACCAATGGTTTTTAGTCCAGAATCATAACAAGTTTGAATTAAAGAAAACGGATGTGTTTTGGTAACGGCTATAAGCTGAACGGGGTGGCTAAAGCCACCCCGTTCTTGTGCTGATTCAATCTTAGACTGAACCGAATTTATGATGTCTTTTAGACTCATTCCTCCCCGGAATCTGGCGCAACATCGTCTAACGATAATTGATTATCTTCTGGCGCATCACTACTTGTTTCAACATCTTCACTTATCACCCGAGTGATAGATGAAATACTCGCGCCCTTATCCAACTTCACCAGTTTAACGCCTTGCGTTACGCGTCCAATTGTACGTATCGACGCCACAGGTTGGCGCATCAAAACACCGGAATCTGTAATAACAATTAAGTCGTCCGAATCTACTACTTCCATGATATTGACCATTTTGCCGGTTTTTTCTGTACAGCGCATAGTCATCACACCTTTTCCGCCGCGAGTTTGAGTACGATACTGGATAACATCTGTCCGTTTTCCCATTCCTTTTTCGGTGGCAACCAAGATGGTTCCCTCACGCCGGACGACCAGCATCCCAATCACATAATCTTCTTTGGAGCTTAGAGTGATTCCTTTCACCCCCATGGTTTTTCGACCACTAGCGCGAATATTACTCTCAGAGAATCGAATCGATTTCCCATTATAAGTTCCTAACAATATATCGTTTTCACCGTTTGTAATTCGTGCTTCAATTAGCTTGTCGCCCTCTCGAATTTCAATGGCATAAATACCGCCCTTTCTTGGTTTACCATAAGCAGAAAGAACCGTCTTTTTCACAATGCCGTTTTTGGTGGCCATTACAATATAATGTTGATCGTCAAACTCTTTCACACTAACGAATGCTTCCACTTTTTCACCTGCTTGACAGCCGATCAAATTTACCACAGCGCGACCACGTGTAGCGCGACCCCCCTGAGGAATGTCATACACTTTCAACCAATAACATTTTCCCTGATCCGTAAAAAAGAGCATATAATTATGGGTATTTGCAATAAAGAGATGTTCAACAAAATCTTCATCTTTACTCATGGCGCCCTGAACACCACGCCCTCCTCTTCGCTGAGTGCGATAAGTATTTAATGCAGTCCGTTTAATGTATCCCTGATGCGTAATAGTTAAAACAACTTCTTCTTCGGCAATCATATCTTCCATAGTAAAATTGGAATCTACGGGGATTATTTCTGTCCGCCGGTCATCCCCATATTGTTCACGAACTTCCAATAATTCTGATTTAATAATATCCATTCGCTGGCTTCGGCTATCTAAAATGCCTTTTAAATGAGAAATCACTTTAATGACTTCACGATATTCAGCCACAACTTTATCAACTTCAAGTCCAGTTAATCTTTGCAAGCGCATATCTAAAATTGCTTGAGACTGGATTTCGGAAAGACTAAACCCATTCATCAATCCTTCTTTCGCTTGGGATGGATCTTTACTTCCGCGAATGATTGCAATGATTTCATCAATATTATCTAAGGCTATTTTGAGCCCTTCTAAAATATGTGCTCGCCCTTCTGCCTCTCTTAAATCAAACTCGGTTCGTCGCACCACAATTTCATGACGAAAGTTCACAAAATGATTTAAAATGGTTTTAAGTGGCATAATTTTTGGAATGCCATCAACGAGAGCAAGTAAAATAATTCCGAATGTATCTTGAAGCTGAGTATGTTTATACAATAAATTCAAAATAACTTCGGGCACCGCATCTCGTTTTGTTTCAATCACAACTCGGATACCGTCTTTATCTGATTCATCTCGAAGATCGGTAATACCTTCAATTTTTTTATCTCGAACAAGATCCGCAATTTTTTCTACCAAATTTGACTTATTTGTTTGGTAAGTAACCTCAGTAATTATAATGCTGTCTTTTCCGTTTTTATTTGTTTCAATATGGGCGCGGGCGCGCATTTTAATTTTTCCACGACCCGTTGAATAAGCATCTTTTAGACCATCCATCCCCATAATAAGTCCTGCTGTAGGAAAATCTGGCCCCTTGATATGGGTCATTATTTCTTCTGTGGTAATATCTTCATTATCAATAAGCGCAATCAATCCACTCACAACCTCTTTAAGATTATGCGGTGGAATTTTTGTTGCCATTCCAACTGCAATTCCCTCAGAGCCATTCACCAATAAAGTTGGAACGGTTGATGGAAGCACCGTGGGTTCCTTCAATGTTTCGTCAAAATTTGGAGACCAGCTAACGGTATCTTTATCCAAATCTTTCAACATTTCGCTGGCCATTCTCGTCATTCTCGTTTCGGTATAACGCATGGCAGCAGCATTATCACCATCGATAGATCCAAAATTTCCCTGGCCATCTACCAATCGGTAGCGCATGGAAAAACTTTGTGCCATACGAACCAATGCATCATATACGGAGCTATCACCATGGGGGTGATATTTACCCAAAACATCCCCAACAATACGTGCGGATTTTTTATAAGGTCGATTCCAATTAGACCCCAACTCACTCATTCCAAATAAAATTCGACGGTGAACCGGTTTAAGTCCGTCCCGCACATCCGGGAGCGCCCGGGATACAATCACCGACATGGAGTAGTTAAGGTAACTCTCCTTCATTTCATCCACAATATCTCGTGGAAGTGTATTATCTCTATTAAAATCAACCATTAGTATTTCCTAAGTTTTTAAACGTCAAGATTGACGACAAATTTTGCATTTTTCTCAATGAATGTTCGGCGTGCTTCCACGTCGTGCCCCATAAGATTTTGGAATGTTTCTGCTGCTTCACCAGCGCTTTCTACTGTTACCTGCATTAAAGTTCGACGCTCCGGATCCATGGTGGTTTCCCACAGTTGCCCAGGATTCATTTCCCCCAATCCTTTATAACGCTGGATTGCTACTTTAGAGTTCTTATTATCTTTTCGCATGCGCTCAATCGTTAGGTCTCTTTCATTATCATCATAGGCGTATGCTTCTTTTTTACCTTGGGAAACACGATATAGGGGCGGCAACGCAAGATATAAATATCCACCATCAATAACTTCTTTCATTTTTCTATAAAAAAAAGTTAGCAATAGCGTTCGTATATGAGAGCCATCCACATCAGCATCCGTCATAATAATTATTTTATGATAACGTAATTTATCCACATTAAAATCACCCACGGATCTTTCGCCTCCATCTTCTTCTGAACCACCAAATCCGGCACCCAATGCTGTAATCATGGATTGAACCTCATTATTGGAAAGGAGTTTATCAATCCGTGCTTTTTCGGAATTGATGACTTTACCCCGAAGTGGTAGAATAGCTTGTGTTCGTCTGTCACGACCTTGCTTTGCTGATCCCCCAGCCGAATCCCCCTCAACCAGGTATAATTCACAAAATACAGGATCTCGGTTTGAGCAATCTGCTAATTTTCCTGGAAGGGAAGATCCACCCAATGCACTTTTTCTGCGAATAAGTTCTCGAGCTTTTCTAGCAGCACTTCTACTTCTTGCAGCAAGGAGCGCTTTTTCTATTACGCGACGACCGATAGAAGGATTTTGTTCTAGAAAATCTAAAATCCCCTCATAAACTGCCGTGTCTACAATTCCCTTAACGTCCCCGTTTCCAAGTTTGGTTTTGGTCTGTCCTTCAAATTGGGGCTCTGCAACTTTAATACTTATAATTGCAGTTAAGCCCTCTCTAAAGTCTTCACCGGAAAGAGTAATTTTTTCATTTTTCTTTGCTTTAATCAGGTTGTTTTTTGTGGCATGATTATTCATAGCCCGAGTTAGGGCCGACCGAAAACCTGACAGGTGCGTTCCACCTTCAATGGTATTAATATTATTCACAAATGTCAGAATGTTTTCGTTATAAGTATTCCCGTATCGCATTGCAACCTCGAGCGGAACCTCACCATCTTCTTTGTTTACGGTAATAATTTTATTATGTAGTGGATTGTTATTTTCGTCCAGGTATTTTACAAAATCACTTAATCCGCCACTGAATTTGAATATGTCCGTCTCTCCATCTTCTGTTCGATCGTCCCTCAATTCAATTTCCAACCCACGATTAAGGTAGGCCAACTCACGGAGCCGCTCTGCAATAATACTGTATTCAAATGAGATTATATTAAAAATCGTATTGTCTGGGTAAAAACAAACTTTTGTTCCTGTGTTTTTCGCAGTCCCTGTAACGCTGACTTCGTTTTGTGGGTCACCAATTTTATAATCTTGTCGATGAATTTTTCCATCCCGTTTAATCTCAACCCAAAGCCATTCCGATAATGCATTTACTACAGAAACACCTACACCATGAAGCCCACCAGAAACCTTGTAAGAACCTTTATCAAATTTTCCGCCAGCATGTAAAACAGTCATAACAACTTCCACAGCCGGTCGCTGTTCTTCTTTATGTATATCAACTGGGATACCGCGGCCATTATCTTCTACAGTGACTGATCCGTCCGCATTAAAGACGACCACAACCTTATCACAAAATCCCGCTAGGGCTTCATCGATAGAGTTATCAACCACCTCATAAACAAGATGATGGAGGCCTCGTTTACCTACATCACCAATATACATGGCCGGACGCTTCCTAACTGCTTCCAGGCCTTCTAATACTTTAATACTCTCGGCACTATATTGATTTGCTTCTGTTACTTCGCTCATATGAATCGAATATCCTTAATGATTTTTTTATTTAATTTTTTATTCAATGTTTCAATAATTTGTGTTTTTTGAAATTGTAATTCCTGTCGCCAAACGGGCGTTTCTGTTTTAACGGTCATTGTGCCATGTTCCACGTAAAGAGGTTCGGTGTTTTTTGCAACACTTTCTCCAACCGCTTCCGGCCAAAAATCAATGGCTGATTGTTGGGCAACCCCTTTTTCTAATCCGGATGATTTTAAAAACTTTTTTAATGGACCACCAATATGTTGCATTATCGCTCCAAATGGTATGTTTTTGATTCTTTTACACCAGACAATAAACCACTATTTTCCACATTTAAAATATCGGTAGTGGTTACAATAGTTTGAACGGGGTCGCCGGATTCAGACTCTAAACCTTGTAATAATGAAACTATTTTTTTACTTCGCTCTAAATCTAACTTTGCAAAAAGATCGTCTAATAATAAAGTTGGGTGAATTCCTGTTTTTTCTCGAATAAAACTCATTTCTGCTAGTTTCAATAATACCAATGAAAGTTTGTGTTCGCCCTGTGATCCAAAACTGCGTAAATCTCTATTGTCCCAACGAAGTGAAACATCATCACGGTGGGGTCCAACCGATGTTCGACCCAATGCTATATCTTTTTTTAATGAAGTTTTAATTTTATTTTTATAGTTTTCTTCTGTTGGGACTGTTTCTAAATAAAATAATTCAAACTGAATGTTGGGATCATAGCGATTGGACATGCTTATTAAATTTTGTTTGAATTCCGTAATAAAACCCAATCGTAAATCCCACAATTTAGAACCGGCTACGACTAATTGATTGTCCCAGCTTTTTAATTCTTCCAGAGGCGCCCGGTTTTCTTTTACGGCAACAAGGGCCGCATTTCGCTGTTTTAAAATTCGGCTATATTTTTGAAGTATTTCCACATATTCCATAGAAGACACAGAAAACATTTTATCAAAAAATTGACGCCTTTCTATGGGGCCACCTTTTGTCACCAATTGTTCTTCCGGAGAAAGAACCACTACATTATTCCGACCAATAAGTTCTTTCCTTCCTGTTAAAATTTTCCCATTTAATTTAAATTTTTGTCCGGCAGATTTTGTGACTTGAGCAGCAATGACATCTTCCTGTGTTCCAATGGAAAATTGCCCCCGGGCCACCATTGATTCATCACCGTTCCGAATTAATTCTTTTTGTTTGTGAGTGCGAAAACTTTTCCCGAATGAAAGGGTGTGAATCGCTTCAAGAATCGCAGTTTTTCCAGATCCATTTTCGCCCCAAATCACAGTAAGCCCCCGGCTAAAACTAAATTCTCGTTGGGTATGGTTTCTAAACGAATCCAATATAAGGCTATGTATGGCCATCCTGTGAAATCGCGTCGTTTAGTCATTCAGTCGAATAGGCATTAAGAGCATCAAACTTTCGGTGTTTTCTTCTGCGTTTTCTGAACTAAAAAGTGCGGCGCTGATGGATGTGCTGAATTCCACTACAATTTTATCTCCAGAAACATGATTCACGACGTCTTTTAAATAGTCCGCATTATACCCTATTGTGAGTGCTTCTCCATCAAATTCTGCAGCAACTTGTTCTTGGGCCTTAGATGATTTTTCGGGATCTTCGGTGGTAATTTTACAAAATGTTGCTTCCATATTGAGCGCCACTTGGTGCGTAGATTTATTTGAAAAAATAGACACACGACGAATCGCACCCAAAAGCGCATTTTTATCTGCTTTTAATGTTTTGTCATTTTCTTTTGGAATGACACTTTCATAATCAGGGAAACGCTCATCAATAATACGTGTTAAGACCATATCATTTCCAATTTTTGCTGTTAAATGATTTTCGCCAATCAACAAAGACACGTCCCCTGTAATGGATTGAGTTAACATAAAGGCTAAAAATTTTCGGGGAACAATCATGTCTCCGGTAAATCCATTTGCGTTAAAATCTTTTCGTGTATATTTAACAAGCCGATGACCGTCTGTAGAAACAGCTGTAATTCCAGCAGAACTAATTCGAAACAGAACGCCTGTAAGAGCCGGTTTTAATTCGTCTCGGCTTACGGCAAATGATGTTGCGCCAATAATATTTTTCAACATATCTCCAGGCACATCCACCTTTTGGGATCCGCTTGTGTCTGGAACGGCTGGAAATTCATCAGCGGGTTTTGCCATTAAATCATATTCTCCCGCATCGGTTATAATTGCAGCCCTGTCTTTATCGTCAACCGTTAGTGTAATTCTTGTTTCTGGAAGTTCGTTGGTGATATCCAATAATGTTTTTAATGGGAGCGCAGTGGCGCCAGCCTGTTCTAAGCTAACTGGAATTTCAGCCTGAATTGTAATTTCTAAATCTGTGGCGCGAAGGGTTGTTTTTTCTTCGGTTGACTCAATAAGAACACAGCCCAAAATGGGAAGTGTTGAGCGTGTAGGTGTTGCTTTAGAAAGTTTTTGTAATGCTTGTTGTAGTTCGGTTTTAGATGTGGAAAATTTCATTAAAATCCTATTAAAAATATCGATTTGGTATAAAACTGTTTTACAAGGGTAATACAGACTCTGAAACTACCTAAATCGACCTTTTTTTAAAAAGGGTTTTTCGGGGTTATTTAAAGTCTTTTTATAAAGAACCTGCTTTATTTAGTGGCCCCTAATAGCACAATAGAAGAGATGCTGTATCTCGTTTTGCAATATGATAGTCTTGAAGTAAAAAAGAAACGAGTTTATAAGACCAAAAATATCTCCCGTAATCAGTTTTTCTTATTTGAGAAAACAATTTATTAAACAATCACAATCAATTTTAAGTGATGGCGTGTTCTCGCTTTTTAAAAGACCATGTAAATTCGAATCGGGCAATGGGTTCGCCCTTATCATCAATCCCGACGGTCTCACACAATACTATTTGGGGCTCGTTTGATTCAATGGCACGATTTGCTACAGTTTCTAGTTTAGTCCAATCCATACAGGTAAATGTACTTGTTCCTGTGGCTTTTTTCAAAAACTCTGCTTTAGTCGAAACCAGAATTACTGCAACGCTTTCACTTTTCCCTTGTGTCGCCAAAAGGGCGTAAGCGCCGGAGCTAAGTTCTGCGGCCATTCCCAAAACCGCCCAGTAGGTAGATCGAAATGGGTTTTTGTTCAGCCATTTATATTTCACGCTAGTAACACATTTTTCCTCGTTTAATTCCGTGATTTTTATCCCGGTAAAAAGAGGAAGAGGTAATTTGCCCAACGTGTAAAGCTTAAACCAAAACCAGTTGGTCATTTTTTTACAAGTATTTTTCTGTGTTTCATTCATTTGGTTTGTAGTGCGGGTATGTTATGTTAACCCGTCTATCCCTTCTGTTTGTCTCTGGAATATTGGGTAATATATTCTAGATAAAAAAACATTTTCCCTTTATATAATTTTATTTTTTTAAACAAAAATTGATTGCTTAAAGCTTGACTGCGTTTCACGCCATCGAGTAAAAGTTCGGCCCGCCTTTGGCGGATTAGGATTAAGAAATCGGATTAAGATTCGGAGAAAGGGGTTTGGGTAAAAAGAAAGATGGCTTGGATTAATTGTTATATCTTATTTTTAATCCGATATACAGCTACTTTATTCTTTTTTCCTTTTACCTTGATCGGCTTCAGTTTTTCATATGAAAATTGTTTTTCTGTTTTTTCCCACACGCTTTGTGATACCAAAATTTCATCAGGGCCAGCTGCAGAACAAAGTCGCGCGCCCAAATTGACCGTATCACCAATAACGGTATAATCCATCATCTCTTTCGATCCGATATTTCCAGAAACCACAATTCCGCGATTAATACCCATTCCCACAAAAATTGGCTTTTTCTTTTGTGTTTGTCTCTCAAAATTCATTTTGGATATTTTTTCCTGCATCTCCGTAGCGGTCGTTACAGCTCTTTCTGTGTCGTCTTTTGCAGAAATGGGGGCGCCAAACACAACCATGAGTTCGTCTCCAATAATTTTATCCAAAGTGCCATTCTGTTTAAATACAATATCAATCATTTCGGAAAAATATTCATTCAGGGTTGTAACCACGTCTTCTGGTTTCATCTTTTCCGACATGGATGTAAACCCGCGAATATCGCTAAATAAAATAGTGACTTCCCGCTCTTCGCCTCCCAGCTTTAATTTGGCATCATCATCTAAAAGCTCATCAACGACTTGCTTCGAAACATAGCGCTTAAATGTGTTTTTCACTTTACTTACATCTGTAATATCCTCAATGGCTATCACCAAACCCAACACATCCCCCTTGGGGTCTGTTCGGGGTGCAGCTGACACATTTACTACCGCTTCTTCCGAGACGGTTAAAAAAGATAAATTTATTTCAGTATGTGTTTTGTTTTCAGCTTCAACCCGCTGAATCACATCGACAATTTCGGGGTCTTTTTCAAATAAAAACATGTAGTGATTCCCAATTACATCATCCATCCCTAAGTTTAGAATGTTCAACCCAGCCTGATTAATGGAATCAATTTCACCCAGAGTGTCCAGTGTAATAACGCCCGTAGCAATACTACCCAATATGCTTTCATTGAATTGTTTCGCCTCGGTGATGCCCTTAAAAAGCCTAGCATTATCCAGCGCCACTGCGCCCTGATTACACAGCGCTGACAGAAGATCTAAATCGGTTTTGTTAAACGCTTCTATGCCATGACGCGTTTCTTTATTGCACAATATCATAAAACCTAAAATATTATCTTTGGCTTTTAGGGGCGTGATAATAATATGGTCTTCGCCTAATTTTTTCTGAAGTGTGTTTTTATCGTTTGGAATAAGAATAACGCCTGAATTATTTTCTTCTATTTTTTTAAAAATACCCAGTTTTTTTGATATAAGCGTATCCAGTTCTCCCCAATTAAACTCGTTATTTACTTCTAAAATGGGGCTATTATTTTTCGATACCAAAATCATACCCTTGGATGCATTTAAAATTCCAACAGAACGCCACAGTATTTCTTCTCCCAATTCATCCACATCCAAAAGAGAGCTAATGGCCACACTAATATCAAATAGTGTTTCCAATTCAAGAAGTTTTAAATTGAGCTGTTGTCGTTTTTCATCAACATCTTGAATGAGTTCATAATTATAGAGCGCTTTTGTTAAATGGTTGGCAATGATTTCTAGAATTTTGATTTCTGCATCAGTATAAGACTCGCCCATGAATTTTTTCCCCACACATAAAAGACCCAACAGGTGATCTTTGTGATACAAAGGAACAAGAATTTTACTGTTTGACTCCAAAATACATTTTTTCAATTCACCCGTAATCCATGTGGGGATTTTATCAAGTTTTATTTGGTCGTGGCGGTGTTTTTCAGATTCAGAAATGATGTCTTTAGGCGGAGAAAAGGGGGTTCCTTTTTTAAAACCTTGACACGCTAAAAAGGAGAGTTCATTTAAAGATTGGTTGTATAAAAAAATAGCGCCTTTCGACGCCATAATAGTACCCAGGGTGAGCCGAAGAATCCCCTTTCCTACTGACTCAGATTGATCTGAGTCAATGAGGATTTCTCCTAGCTCATCGAGAGATGTTAAATAATAATCGAGTTGGTCTGCTGCGCTGACTTCAATCACAATGGGTCAGTCGCTTACGCCATACCTTCCAAACCTTCGGATTCGGAGCTATATATTGTAGAATATTTTGTCAATCCCATTATATTGAATGTTTTTTCCACAATTGGCGCCAAATTGTAATATCCCAGTTTGCCATCCACATCCTGGAGTTTTTCTATAATTTCAATCAAAATTGACACACCAATACTATTTACCACTTTAGAGTTTTCGAGGTTAAGTAAAAAATATTTTTTTCCATTTTCCATTTTTTCATAACAGGCTTCAGATACTTTTTCACCGCCAACATTATTCAAATAACCAGTTGTTTCAACAATAACAACCTCACCTTCTTCTCTAGCACTCAAACTAAAATCTGACATATTGCTCCCTTTTTAAATTCTTATTTATTTTTTGTCATGGTAACGGTGGTCCCATCAGCTGATGATTCAAATTCCACTGTGTCCATTAATTCTTGTATAAGTTTTAAGCCCCACCCTCGTTTATGATCTGAGCCAAACTTTTCTTCTATTTTGGGAATTTCAACTTTGGACTTATCGAACCCCCTTCCCTTATCAGAAACTTTTATTACCAGAGTATCACCTTGAATTACAAAGTGAATCTCAACATTTTTTGAATCACTAGAGCTGTGCTCAAAGGCATTAATCGTGGCTTCTATGAGAGCCATACTAATTTCCGCAGATTGTTCATCTGTTAAGTTCATATGTTTAGCCACAACTTCTGCTGTCTTGGTTGCTGCTAATTCCATATCTGGAATAATGGGAAGTGTTAATTCTACTTTCGGTGCTTCTTTTGAGCTCATATTTTACCCCGTTGTGTTTTATGGGCGCGAAATCTTTTGCCAAAATTATAAACCAACATCATGATTCCAAAGACTTACTTTTTCTTTACCACTACGATTGTAATGTCGTCCTGGTTGCGTAAGTCTCCCAACCAGACGGTTCCAAGATCTAACAAAGCTTGTTTCTGTTCTTCTGCGTTTTGGTGTCCGTTTGCCTGTACGCAATCCCGTACCGCT
>JABHAX010000113.1 GCA_018674095.1 Fidelibacterota bacterium | reverse complement strand
GATAAATTTTCTGTCACCTGCAATGAGCCCAATAATTTCATTGAGTGCAAAATTATTATCCTGAAATTCGTCCACAATGAGATGTCGATATTGATCTTGGACTTTTTTCAAAAGGGGTGGATTTGAATTCAATAAAGTAAAAGCGGACAAAATCATATCACCATAATCGATAACATTAATTTGCTTTTTCCAGTTTTGAAACTTTGGATAAATACGTTTTAAATCACGAAGTTGATTAGCGATTTCTTCTGTAATCGGACCATTCTCATCAATTTCAGGTATATCCATTAAAACCGGATCTATCAATTCATCTCGCATCCGATTGAAAAATGGAATAAAACTTTCTGTCACGGCTCGTTGAGGGTCCATGGGGAATTCATCAGACTCAAATTCAAATTCATCGAATCGTTCCAGAAGCATATGAATCGCTTCACTTTCGTCCAGAAGTTGCGGAAGTGAGTCTTCACCATACTCTTTCAATAGTCGAAAACAAAATGAATGAAATGTATTCACTGTCATAGTATGAGCGGTTGAGCCCACACGGCCTACAATTCTAGATTTTAATTCTCGAGCTGCTTTTTCTGTATAGGTGATGGCCAAAATATGATTCGGATCAATTTTATAATGTTGAATCAGGTAAACAATTCGATTCTCTAAAGTGAACGTTTTGCCGGTTCCAGCTCCGGCTAAGATCATCAATGGACCGGGAGGATGTTCTATGGCAGATTGTTGTTGTAAATTGGGTGTAATACTTTTATCTAAATTGGGCATAAAGTTTATTTTTAATCTATTTCACTAGACTTAAAGTAATAAAGAATAAAGCTGGAGAAAAATGGCAATGGTGAAATTAAAAAAAGTTTTTTAACCTCCGAAACACTTTAGTGTCCAATAATGCGAAATGACATGCAAAAAGACTATGATCTTATCAAACAATACCAAGATGGCAATTCTGCCGCGTTCGACCAATTGGTTAAACGACATCTTTCCAATTCTGTCGGTTTTTTCTTCAATATTACCCGAGACAAAATGGCTTCGGAAGATTTGGCACAAGATGTTTTCTATAAATTATTTAAACACCTTAAGAATTTTCGATTTGAATCCGCATTCACAACTTATTTATATAGAATCAATATTAATGCAGCCAATTCTTGGCTTACTAGAAATAAGTGGAAAAACTTTCTTCATTTGGACCAAACCCAAGATCGGGGAGAGCAAGATACATCCCTGGAAAAAGAATGGGTTAAAAAAGAACTTTGGGATGCTATATCAAGATTACCAAAAAAACAACGAACTGTGGTCATGATGCGGATTGCGCAAGAATTACCGTATAAAGATATTTCTAAAATAACAGGGATGTCAGTGGGCACAGCAAAAGTGAATTATCACCACGCATTAACAAGTTTAAAAGAATGGCTAAGCGATGAATAAATTTGAACAAAACCTAATAAATATTAATTCGAATAATTCAACTCAAACAAATCCTGAAGAATTTTTATCTAAATTGCATGGACGAATTCAAAAATCCCGTCAAGATAGACATACGCTATTGACAGGATTTATGATGATACTCATGGTTGGAATTTTATCTTACTCACAATTTGGTGCTACCATGGACGCAGAACTATATTATGCTGATGAGATAGAAAATATCTTTGAAACTGACTTTTGGACGGTGGATATCGACTCCCTAGAAATAGACGCTTCTTATACAGAAGACCTTGCCTATTTCCTTTTAGATGAAGGGGATTTTTGGGATACTGTAGATTTATTAAATGAATTAACAAATGAAGAGGAAATAACCCTATGAAACATATCTTATTATTGATTTTTGTTTCCGGATTAATAGCCCAGGATTTTGACCATCCTGAAAGAGACCATGAGCGATCTGAAAAAATGGAAATGATGATGGTTTGGAAACTCACAGATGAATTGGATCTTTCACCAGAACAGGCAGAAAAATTCTTCCCCAGATTAAGAAAACATCGTAATGAATTAGATGAAGTGAAGAAAATGGAACGTGCTCTTGCTGGAGAGATGAGAAAGAAAATGGGAGAAGATGAAGATCTATCTGGAAAAGATGTAAAAAACACAGTGAAAAAAGCCACTGAACTCCGTAAAGAAGTTGTGGACCTTGAGTCAAAATTTCTTTTGGGAATGGATGATATCCTTTCGCCGAGACAGTTGGCAATCCTTGGTATGTTTAAACAGAAAATGATGAAAAATGTTCGTGGAGAACTCCGGGATAATCATGGCAAAAAAGGGAAACGTGGTAAAATGAATAGACGTGGCGGTAATAAAAAACGCCGTGGCTTTTAATAAAATAATAAAAGGAAAAATACACATGAAACAATTAATTTTAATTACACTAACTGCATCTATCTTATCAATAATTGGATGTGTAGATGACAGAACGGTCGATACAGAATCTGTATTACTGGCACTTTTAGAAGCTGATGAAATATCCGGAGTTGAGGGTTTTGATACTGGGAGCGACTTGGATCTAGATCACGAAATGGGTCTTGAAACGGATGGTATGGGACGAATATTTACAGATACTTTGGCATTTGGGGAAGGGTATAAAATCCGATTTGGACGCCAAATTTCCGATCGTGACCGAACCGTAGAATTCGATATTGATGGTGACACAGCTATTGGGATTGTATCTTATACAGTTTCGGGAGATTTATTTGTAAAAGCCTTCGATACTACAGACCATACTCAAATAGATTCAATCAGTTTTTCAAAAGAGTTTACATCCAGTTTGGTTCGCAAGGTACGCTTTGTGCAAATCGAAGACGATTCAAATCCTGATGGATACGTTTGGAGAGTAAATGCTTTAACGGCCATGATTGGCGGTTCTGGAGATAAAGTATCAATTTCAAATTTATCTGTTTATGGATTAACTGACGCTTTAGAACAGGGAGATTTACTTCATTATTTTGAAGCAGATGGAATTGGGGATCTATTTATAGATCGAGATGCACTGCCTACATTTACAGCATTCGTTCCCTATATGGTGCAAGTGGCCGTAGAAAATACAGGTCCAGAACTAACTATGGATAGCTCCGGTGTGGGCGAATGGGTCTTCAAAAATTATGGCCGTTCCAGAGGGATGCGAGGTCGAAAGCATCTAAATGACAAAGGCGTCTTTTTGGATGCTGTCATGAATGATAATATTCATTCCGGTGGATGGCGAGCCCATGGGCCAGGACATGGACGGCCTCATCGTGGATTTAGATCATTCTTTGAAACCATTGATCTTGCAACATTATTTGTGGATGATGGTGGATATAATACGGCAGTTTGGTCCATACCATACAAGATAGAACGACCTTAAGTCTGTTTTTTTTTTAAATAAAAACCCCGTCAGGATTATATAATTGATTTTGGCGGGGTTTTTTGCACTAATAACGAGATTGCTAATCTGCACTCCCGTTACGATTGACAAGCTTCATTTAGATCGCCTGATTGTTGTAGCAATAGTGTAGAAAGGCAATGACAGAAAAGATTAAATAGTTTTCGTCAACAAGCATTTTCGTTTATTAATTCCCCAAGTTAAAACAAGAAAAAGCTCAATTTCTCATCGTAAACTTCGGTGATGCACCGTCCTGTACTATTTTATTTTCTTTTTATACTATTCAATTTTTTGAATGCTAACGGTTTTGGTCGCCCTAGTATTCAAGAAATGGTTGATCCATTTAAAATAAATCAAAGTGCACGAATTGGGGATAATCCATTTCCTACAAATCCAATGAATGACAGAGCAAGAGGGTATCTCCTTCAAGGAAAAGCTCAAACCGCTGTAACCAATTTTGGAAATTTTGTGGATATTGATGTAAGCCCAAACGGTGCTTGGGGAGATTATGGATATTTGTATGACGTTTCCTTCCTTGCGGGCGTTCCCGGGCAGTCCTACACATCTAATTATTCTTGGGAACTTGTGGAATCAAGTTTAGATGAGGAAGGGTTTCCCATTTATAGTATTTGGGAATCTCAGGATGCTTACGATTCTTGGTTTGGGAATGGAGATACTAATTATGTTGGGATATTGTTTGAAGCCAGTGAAGATTTTGGTCTATGGGAACCTGATTCAATATCTCGGAAAAATTCGAAAGGAGATTTGACTGATTCTTACCAATGGTTTTTGGATGAAGAAACAAAAAGTCTAGTGATAACGACCGTAGGCGAAAAAGATCCAAATTCTTCATCTGCTCATATTGGTTTAATATATCCGTGGGCCCTTCGACCCGATTTAATTAGTCGAGAAGCACAATTCGATTATTATGATTATGGTCCAGATCAAGAAGAATGGACAGCGGATGATCGTTATTTTTATTATGGCGCCAATACCGCCGAGTCTTGTTTAACATTTTTTAATCCAACATATAATACTGATTGGCAAGCAGCAAATATGGCACGAATAAATACCCATAATACAGATATCACTGCAGGTGATATTTTTGGAGAAACATATGTGACTGATCCTGCCGATACGTACCCCATTTTAGCCCATTCAGCTTATGCTGAAACGTGGCCAATAAAATATAATCCACAAACGGGGAAAACAGATCATTATTGGCCGGGATGGTGGGCGGAAGATTTTAATATTAATCTTCCAAAGTGTACAAATTCTCGAAAAGATCCAAACTGTTGGGAGACAGTCCCTGGCAGGTTTATTTCTGATATGGACGTTTATATGGAATTTGATGATAGATGGGCCCATCGTGGAAATCAGGTTAATACGAATAATGACTATGAACAAACTGGTTACCCCATGGGGTTAAGGGTTATGTCTGAAGCCCATTCTTATGGTGTTTCTTATGCTGAAGATATTTTATTTATTACGGTGAAGGTTCGAAATGAGAGTGGAGATTGGTGTGCGGAAGATGAACTAGGACTCCCAATTTTTGATGATACAGGAAACCCAATTTGTGGAGATGCCATGATAATGCCAGATGGGACAAAACTCAATCGTGGAAAAGGATTTAATTATAAAGGTATGAGTTTAGGGTTTTGGGTCGATGGCGTCATTTTAACTGGTGATAAATATGGGAATTATAGCTATTGGACCAGTCGAGATGATTACATGAAATATTATTGGGAATTGCTCGATATTAATAAAGAACGATTATTAATCAGCATGTCTATGATTGGCGATTATGATGGACAGTCTCTGGCAAAAGGATATGCAATGGATCCGAATACTATTAGTCCCGGAAATGAATTTGGATTGGTCGCAACACAGTTACTTGATTCACCACGTGCCACGGATCCTGTAGATTTAGATAATGATGGTTCTATTGATATATTCCCCGGTGAACCTCTGAAAATGACAGATTGGCATTGGTTAGATTGGTATCTCCGCCCAGGTGTTTTACGATTGGAAGGAGAAGGGGGAGATTGTTATGCAGGAACACCCGGTTGCCCTCAAGCAAGAAATAAAGAAGAACTCTTTTATAAACTCATGGTTGGCGACACAGTCAATTTATCCGATAATGAGAAAGAGTGGCATTTCCATACTGATAATCCTGGAACCGATTCTGGATCAGAATTAAATCCACATTTCGATTCTTTAGAAGGCATAGAAGAAGAAGCCGTATTTCAGCGTCCACCGGATGGTGTTGATCCTTTGGTGATTATGAGTTGTGGTCCTTTTGATCTCCCTGTAGGACGTGAAGTTCCTTTTTCATTTTGTATCATATTCGGTCAGGATGAACAAGATTTAATTAATAATGCTCGTTTTGCTCAAGTCATGTATAATTCGCGATATCAGGGATTTACACCGCCAACACGTCCGAAAGTCCATGGAATAACAGAGGATGGTAAAGTTAAAATATATTGGAATAATGCTGCTGAATCGACAAATGATGTTGTAACCGGATATTCAGATTTTGAAGGATATAAAATTTATAAAAGTACTGACGGTGGAGAAACATGGGGATCTATGAAAGATATGATATACGACGATAAAGGTATTTTCGTTGGATGGCGACCATTTAAACAATATGATCTCTCTGCAGAAATGGATTCTACCCATTGTATTTACTCTAATAATGAAGACTGTGGAGATGATGGAATCCGTGGCCATTCTATTAAAGGGAAAGACCCTTATTTTCCGTGGTTTTCACTTGGAGATGATGTAGGCCTTGAATCCATTCTCCTTCCTGAACCGTATGTGGTGGAGACTGATACTTTTTGGTACATGCTTGAGGACTTAGATGTGACGAACGGCGTAGAAGTGACTTATTCTGTGGTTGCATTTGATATGGGTGTAGAAGCTCCTTATACAAAAACGTTTAAAGATTTGGGTAATGGTCAATTGGAAGCCATTATTGATACTAATTATTCAAATCCAGATAAATGGGCTGATCCGGATGGGTATGCTTCTTTAGAAAATTCTAAAGGAACTACAATCTTAGATCGAAACTTCATTCAAGTTTATCCAGGTGTAATTCCAAAAGCATCATTAAAAGATGTCTCTGTTGTTCCAAATCCTTATTTTGGTCGATCGATTTTTAAAGAAACTGAACACCTAAGGCAAATTAGATTTACCAATTTAACTGAAAGTTGTAATATAAAAATATTCACAATTAATGGTGAATTTGTAGATGAGATTATTCATAATAGTGAAAGTTCTGGTAACGCTTGGTGGGATATGCGAACCGTGAATAATCAAGAGGTTGCCCCAGGATTATATATTTTTCATGTAGCGGAAAATGGTGCTTCAATATCAGATCCGTTTATTGGGAAATTTGCAATCATACGATAAATAATCCATATCGAGAATCTTAATTTATCTAGCGATTATTACATCTTGGACATACATCAACCATATTTTTTTATTGTATCTTTCAGGATGAATCCTTAATGGTTTTTCACATCTTATAATCTTAATAAAAAAACGTAATTCAAATGAACCAAACCAAACTTTTATTTATTCTTGTATTAATTTTTTCACCAATTCTTCAAGCGGATGAACTTAAATCTCCATCAGAATATCTTGGATATGAGTTGGGCGATAAATTCACGTTTCATCACGATGCGGTAGATTATTTTGAACATGTTTCTCGTGTATCAAATCATGTGGAATTAATCGAATATGGTGAAACTTATGAAGGTCGGCCTTTAATTGTTTCGATTATTAAGCATCCGAATAATACAGAATCCATAGAAGAAATTCGGAAAAACCATTTAATCACTTCTGGTTTAATAGATGGGGAAGCACCTGAAAAAGCAAAATCTATTGTTTGGTTGAGTTATTCCGTCCATGGAAATGAATCGAGTTCGATGGAGGCAGCATTAAAAACGCTCTACACTTTCTCAGATACATCCAATGTTGAACAAATGAAATGGTTAGAAAAAGTGATTCTCATTATTGATCCCTGTATTAATCCAGATGGACGAGATCGGTATGTTAACTTTTTTCGTATGAAGGGGAATGTGATTCCAGATGTGGATGCCAAAACGAGAGAACACCGTGAATCTTGGCACTCTTTTTTGTTGGGAAATAGGGACATTTGACCTTTTATTGAAAATGAAATCATTCTATGTAATCGCTCTTTTTTTGTCGATGTTATTTTCCCAAACAAAGCCAATTCAGGGAAAAGTTTATTCTCTAAAAGGAGAGCATCTTTCGGATGTGAATATTATTTCAAAACCGTCAGGAACTGGTACTAGATCGAATAGTGAAGGAGAATTTGAATTTGAAATACCTGTAAAAGATCGTGTATTTAATTTTAATCATATCGGTTACGAATCAAAATCTTTAGATGCAATTGTTTTTAAAAATGGAACCACGATTAAACTCACACCAAAAGTTATTGAATTGAAACCATTAGATGTGACCGGAACGAGTCGAGCACAATTTGATTCATTTGAATCAAAAAATATTGTAATGACTTTGGAAACAGATGCGTTTACAGTTAGAGGATTTACGGATATTGCTGATGCATTATTTTCTGAACAATCTGTGGTCTTGAATGAATCATTGAATGGACAAAAGTCTTTGTCAATTCGAGCATCGTCTGATGCAGAAATGATTTATCTTTATGATGGAATTCGGATTAATGCTTTTGGGGACCCCTTATTTGACCTTTCTCTTTTTTCTGCGTCAGGAATGTCTGGAATTGAATTGGTAAAAGGAGGACATGAGAAAGCACTTTCTTCGTCAGGGACTCTTAATTTTATTCCGAAATTGACATACGGTCCCAGTGCATCATTCACTCAGCAATTTGGTACTTATAATTATGGAGGATATGATGGGTTTGGATCTCTTGGATTTGCTCTTTTTTCTGTAAATGGTGGAATTGGAAAAGGAGAATTCTCTCAGATTTATGTGGATAGTGAGAAACCCGAAATAATGACTCAACATCAAAGACAGTTTGGGCATTTAGGATTTAAAAACCGTCACAATCTTGACTTTCGATTTTTAGGATTTAAAAATGCAAAACAATTTCAAAATGAAAGAACAAATGATTCAATTACTGTAGAGTTTGAAACAATGATTGGAAAAATGAATCATACAAATCCAAACGGTGGACAAATTAGTTTTTTCGGAATATTTCAATCTTCAACTGGAACGGAATTAACAGGATTATCATTTATTGAGAAAGATGATATAAACACAGGATATGGATTCTCCTTTGAAAAACCCATCCAATTTGCGATGATTAAGTTCAATGGTGAAAGCAATTTTTTAACATCGAATTGGTCGCCCATTGATTCAACAATAATTACAAATAGACAAAACTCGATTTTTACCGGTTCATTCGAATTGGTTCAACCGAATAATGATCAAAAATTTCAATTAAAAGACGTAAAAATTGTTTTAAGTAAACATCTCATATTGGACCAGGGTGATACAACTGGAAGTATAATCTTAGACAATCAATCTTGGACCGAATCTAGTTCGCTTTTTACAGCGTCATTTTTAAATCAACAATTGGATAAACGAATTATGATTTACGCCAATCTGGGAAATGTATTTCGCGTACCCAGTTTGAGCGAACGGAATTCGAATCGAATACATTTTAAAAATACAAACTTTGTTGGATTAATGTCTGAATATAAAACAAGCTTAGAACTGGGAATGAAAGTTGAAAAAAATAAAAAAGATAATGAACCCTATTACGACCTAAGTATTTCCGGGTTTGGCTATCGATATTCAAATAAAATTAAACAAATACAGTTAACAGGAAATCCATCTCAATTCCCCATAAATTTTGGAGATGCATCTTTATCAGGTTTTGATTCATATTTTACATTTAGTTCAAAATCTCAATGGTTCACTTATTTGTCATCTTATTCTTATTACATTTTTTCCGATCCTATGGCATTTCAACTTCAACCCGATAAACTCATTAGAAATACAATCTCGCTTAAAATAAAATGGTTTCAACTTGATCTAACTCAACGGTCAGAAAGTGCGCGACAAGTAACGACAATCAATAGGGAAGGAGATTATTTACAAAATAAATTGGAGCCTATAAATTCTTACGACATGAATTTATCTTTTAATTTAAAAATGTCTGATTTTAATGGGGCAGTTAGTTTCTCGGGGAAAAATTTAGGAATGACTTCTCAGGAATTAAATGGGATTTCTATTTTGGATAAAAGATATACCCTTAACTTCGGAGTATCGTGGAAATGATGAAAAATGATGTAATCCTATTTTTTATCATTTTTACATCCTGTACATCAAATCCATTCTGGGATGATCCTAATCGGACAGAAATGAAAATATCAGGACAAGTCATTGCAGAAAATAATGTAACAGATGTTCCTGTTTCTATTTGGTTGGAAACTTTGGATTTATTTACAATCACTGATTCAAATGGAAACTTCTCTATTCCAATTGCTAATTCACAAACCGTCGAAGGGAATTTAAATGGTCCACTTAAACTGTATTTTTACATACATAATTACGCTCTAGATTCTGTAACAATTTATTTTACTAATGGACTTTTCTCTAGAGAACAAATTGACTTTTTTGATTCTGGCAAATTGATAAACTCTAAAATTTTAAAGAAAATAATGTCCGGAAATCTTCTGCTTAATTTTAATAAAAATATTTTAGAAAATAATGATACTTTAAAAGTGATCGTTAATCTGAATTTCCACAACGACGCGAGTTTAGAGTCTTATAAATATATTTATCATGGTGATGGCTCTGATTTCCACTCGGGATTATTTTTTCGAAATATTTTAAATAATGAAATAATCCTGAATCAATTTATTGGGCAAGATTCTTACGGGAATAATATCAAGGATCAATTAGTTGTTATAGATTATAATAAAAATGAAACGGTAACTTGGATTTATCAAATAAATACGGATAGCCTCAACATTATTCAAGGAGAATACGAAGTATTACCTTATATATTGGTGAACCAAAATGGACTCCCAAGCGGGATGAAAGATGCATTAGGTGGGGATTCTTTATTTATGCGGCATGATAATTATCTGGATTTACCATTCGATTTTTCACCAGATACACTTGTGTTCAATTAATCATAGAAAATCCGAATATTTTGGTTCCGATGATTTGTGATGAATCCTTAACTTACTTGGCTTTATTTTATTAATTATTGGAGAACTTATGTCTGAACATGTACACGAATTTAACGATGAAAATTTTGATACAGATGTGACTCAATCCCATGTCCCTGTTTTAATTGACTTTTGGGCAGTATGGTGTGGTCCATGTAAAGCCATTGCGCCGGTTATCGATGAGATTGCCAGCGAATATAATGGTAAAGTCAAAGTGGGAAAGGTTGACGTCGATGCGAATCAAAATACGGCCATGAAATATGGCGTAAGAAGTATCCCAACGCTTCTAATCATGAAAGATGGGAAAGTTGTAAATCAAATTGTTGGTGCTGTTCCAAAAGGGAATATTACCGGCATGTTAGATGAAATTATTTAATTAGGAAACGAAAAGAGAAATGAAGCGAAAAGTCATTATCATTGGGTCTGGCCCTGCAGGATTTACTGCAGCAATTTATTCAGCAAGAGCAAATTTAGAACCTCTGGTCTTTGAAGGCGCTCAACCAGGTGGTCAACTTACGATCACAACGGATGTTGAAAATTATCCAGGGTTCCCAGATGGAATTATGGGACCGGATATGATGGATGAATTCAGAAAACAAGCACAACGATTTGGTGCTGAATGCTTATTCAAAACTGTGGATAAGGTTGACCTTTCTGAACGTCCTTTTAAAGTTTGGGCTGATGGCAATGAATATTTCGCAGAAGCGATTATTATATCAACAGGTGCAACCGCAAAACTCCTTGGGCTCGATTCAGAAACTGAGTTAATGGGAAATGGAGTATCTGCCTGTGCAACCTGTGATGGATTTTTCTATCGCGATAAAAAAGTACTTGTTGTTGGAGGTGGCGATTCCGCTATGGAAGAAGCCACATTTTTAACCAAATTTGCATCTGAAGTGGTATTAATTCACCGACGAGAAGAATTTCGTGCATCAAAAATTATGGTTGACCGAGCTTTAGCAAATCCAAAAATTTCGGTCGAATACAATTCAGCTGTTGACGATATTATCGGCACAAAAGAAACGGGTGTAACATCGGTTCGTCTCAAAGATACTCAAACTGGTGAGACGAGAAATGTGGATTGTGATGGTATTTTTATGGCAATTGGTCATGTACCAAATACTCAATTATTCAGTGGACTAATTACCTTGGATGATGCGGGTTATATCATAACAAAACCTGATTCTACTTACACCAATATTGATGGCGTTTTTGCCTGTGGTGATGTGCAAGACCATACCTATCGTCAAGCTGTGACTGCTGCAGGTTCAGGATGTATGTCTGCAATTGATGCTGAAAGGTGGCTCGAAAACCAACACGAGTAATTCTTTACATTTTTTTCTCTTTTCCCACCAGACAATTAAGTCTGAAAGGAAAATATTATGGCACAAACTAAAAGATTAATATTTAAGGTAAATAACCTTGAGAAATCCTACGGTTCTTATTCAGTTTTAAAAATTGGAAAATTAGAAATTCACCCCGGTACGATTTATGGAATTGTTGGAACGGTAGGGAGTGGTAAATCTGCACTTTTAAATATTTTAGCTGGGATAGAAAAAGAGTCGAGCGGGACTGTCTTATATGACGATGAACCTTACCAATCCAATTGGTTGGGGAAAATATTACCCCATGTTGAAATTTTTTATTCAAATAACCCTGAATTAGAATCATCCAGCCAAACTGTTGCGGGATATGTGGCAGAAAAATTCGGGAAGAAAAAAAATGTCATCGAAAACCGATATTTTAATGAGGGTAGTTTTAGAAATCTCTGGTCACGGAAAATGAAATTAATTTCGCAAGGTGAACGTCATTGGTTGGGGATGATTCTGGCTTGTGAAGCAGACCCTCGTGTATTGCTCGTGGATGATTATGGCATTTATTTTAATGCGAATATGGAGAAGGATTTTAGAAACCAACTTACAAAAATGAACAGAACATTGGGTACAACTTTGGTTTTATCATCACCAACAGATGTTCATTTAAAGAAATTTGCTTCCGTATTAATTTATTTAGATAATGGTCGTATTTCTAAAATTCGTCCCGGATTATCTAGGAGTTCACAAAGGTCTCCTTCTCGTGATAAAAAAGATAATAAAAATAATCATGGAAACAGAAACTCTCGGAACCAAAATTCGAAAAATAAACGTTAATCACTATTTCTTCAAATTAGGATATTGACCCTAACTTTAGACTAAAAAATATTAATTATGGATTTACATAAACTACTTTCGCAATTCACCGAGAAACGGATTCTCGTTGTGGGAGATGTAATGCTCGATAAATATATTTGGGGATCAGTAGATAGAATTTCTCCAGAAGCGCCCGTTCCTGTGGTAAATGTTGAACGGACGAATTATCACTCCGGTGGGGCAGCGAATGTTGCTCGAAACATTCATGGTCTAGGTGGGAATGTTATTTTAGTCGGACTCGGTGGAAATGATGAAAGCGGAAAATTGCTCAGATCTATTTTGTCAGAAGATGATGGAATTGATTGCTCTTTGTTGACTGAAGAAAATCGCCAAACAACAGTAAAAACTCGAATTATGGCTCACGGCCAACAAGTGGTTCGTTTAGATCGGGAAAATAATTCAAAACCATCTCCTGCCACCATCGAAAGCTTAAAAAAAACTATCTCGGAAAATATAAATTCTGTAGATGGCATCATTTTGACCGATTATGGCAAAGGTGTTTTGACACGTGAAATTATTAATTGGATCATGGATCAAGCTTTAGCCAATTCCATTCCTGTATATGTTGATCCGAAAAAAGATAATTTTGATTCATTCTCGGGAGCGCGACTTTTCAAACCAAATTCTTTTGAATTTTCATCAATAATTGAAAACCCAAAACCTTTTATTGAAGCAGCTGAATTATTTCGAAAAGAAAATAGGATGGAACTTTTAATGGTCACTCAAAGTGAAAAGGGTATGGCTCTTTTTTCTGATCAAACTCATTTCCAGATTACTACTCAGGCAAGAGAAGTACATGACGTATCGGGTGCTGGAGATACGGTCATTGCAACATTCACATTGAGCGATATTTGCAGAAATAATCCAAAAGATTCTGCTTGGTTAGCGAATATGGCTGCTGGACGTGTTTGCGAAGAAGTTGGAGTTGTTCCCATCTCTTCTGATTCATTATTAGAAATTATTAACCATCATCACGAATAAACATTTCTCGAATGTTTCGTTTCACCTTTTCACTATTATTCTTCCTTAGTCATTTAACACATCTTTTTGCTCAACCCGATTCTAGGTTTCGTCCATTTGATTGGGTCATTTATCGCGGTGGTGGTTCAATCACATCAATTACTGAGGGATATACATTTGCTTATATCGGGACTGAAATGGGCGGATTAAAACGTTTTAATCTTTTTGGAAATACATTTGACGATCCCATTACTACTGCTCAAGGATTGAAAGACAATCATGTTACAGCAACTCATTTTGATATGACAACTGGATTAATATGGGTTGCCACACCCAATCATATCCAATATTCATTTTCTCGAGAAGGGGATTGGTACGCAGATGAGCTAAAGAATTTGGGGTTGTCACGAAATGATAAAGTCTATCAAATAGGCGCAACTGAAAATTATATTTGGCTTCAGGCTAGGGCATCATTTGTCAAACTTGATCATTCATCCGGCAGTTTAATTGGAATTTATCCGGTTCCAGATGAATTGAATATTTCTTGGAGTAGCGGTGAATATAAAGGGGATTTAGATCTGCATGAAATATTTATGAATTATATCGCAATGGATGGTTGGCTTTTAAATGGAGATGAATTGATAGATGAGTTGGGCAGACGCATTCGTATCTCTACGGGACTTATTGCACAACATGGTAATATTTTTATGGGAACTGAAGATGGTACATTTTTTCAGGGATCCACAACAATGCAAGCATTCTATCCAATGAATCCGGATATTCCAAATACAGATATTGTCGCCCTATTTGATGACGGTAAAAATTTATGGTTAGGGAGTTCAGATTTTATTGCTTCAAAAGGAATTTCAACTATTAATCCGCAAACGGGAGAAACCACAGTATTTGAATTTGAAGCGACGGTTAACATGTTGCCAACTTCTGTCTATTCTATTCATGTCTCTGAGAATGAATTATGGGCTGGTGGAAAAGATTGCATGTTAGTTTATGATTTAAAAAAAGATTATTGGCGGACCTTAGACGAAACTCGCGGAGTTCCAACTGGAGCTATTTGGGACGTCTATGGGGATTCAACTTATGTTTGGGTGGCATCTTCATCTGGAATTCGTCGGATAGAAAAATCAACTCGGCGTGAAGCCCCCATTGGGATTGAAAATTTATTTTTCAATATACCTGTTTATGATATAGAAGGGATTGAAGGTAATATTTGGATTGGAAGTCGGTCGGGAGTCTTTGTCTTTAAGCCAGAAAATCCCCAAATAAAACAGGCTAAAGATTTGGGAAGAAAAGATTTTCCTGAAATGATGATACGAATAACGGCCATAAAGGAATTTAACAGAGATATATTCGTGGTTGGTGAAATGGGAATTGCTAAATTTGATATGGATGCAGCTGAGTGGGATCTTATTTTCCCATCAACAATTTATGGTGCGAAGGCAATCTATTCACTGGCTGTTAATAAAAAATATTTATTTTTGGGAACCGAAGATGGATTAGTGAGACTCAATAAGAAAACTGGTTTTTCTCGCGAATATTCTTTCCCATTTATTGGGCAGGTTAACGAAATAATTATTGTAGATAAAACACTTTGGCTAGGTACAACGAAAGGATTAATAAAATTCAAATGGAAAAGAGATACATGATACGAAAGTCATATTTATTGATTCTTGGCATTTTCATTGTCTTTAACATGAGAGAAGATTTACTATCTCAAGGGTTAACTCGAAATAAAAAAATAAGAACAAATGTTGAAAAATTTTCTTTAATTCCATTTGCCGAACCGGTACATGCAGATTCAATAAAAATTGTAACCTTTCTTGAAATCCCATTCTATTCACTTCAATTTATAAAACAAGATGATCTTTTTATTGCCGCTTATCAGGCTTCTATTACTATTAAAGGGAAAAAGAGAATTGATCTAGGTCACCAAGTTTGGACTGATTCAATTAAAGTTTCTGATTATTCAGAGACACAGTCTCATGTATTAAATCGGAAACATTTTTCTACGTTTACGATTCCAGTTGGAGAAAAATATGTAGTGATAGGTGAATTACAAGATTTAGACACACGGAAAAAAGGATTTCAAAAAAAGAAAATTGATTTAAAACAATATCAATCAAAGCCATCTCTGACATTGCCAATATTTATGTTAAATCTTAATGGGGATTGGGGATTCCAAAAGGGAAAAATTCCCACACGAGGATTCCGTGTTCGTGAATTTGGCGAAGGAATAGAGTTGCAAGTTTCAGGATTTGTTGAATCCGGTGAATTTTCTGTGGGAATTTATTTATCTAATAGTATGACAAGTGATTCGCTATATAAAGAATTCAAGGGATATGGGAATCTCGGTTTTTTTAATGAATCTATTTTTATTCCTTCATCCGAACTTCGATCTATTAAAAATACCTTTAATGTAGTATTAACTCAGAATGGTCATGAAGTGGAAAAAAATGCAATATTTTCTACTTATAAACCAGGAGTCTCAAATTTTGTCCATGATTTAGATATTGCCTTGAAACAAATGAAATATATTCTAACGAATCAGGAACGATTGGACCTCAAGAGGCAGTCAAAAAAGAAAAAAGAACAAATATTTTATTCGCTGTGGAAAAATAGAGATCCGACTCCAAATACAGAATACAATGAGTTAATGGAAGAATATTATGGTCGAGTGTGGTATGCAAATGAACATTTCGATGCGTGGCAACCAGGTTGGGAAACAGATCGAGGTATGATTTATATTTTATTCGGACCTCCTGATGAAGTCCAAAGTACAAATCCTTCCACATCCTCTTCATCTTTATTTCAAGTTTGGAGTTATTACAAAGTAAGTAAACAATTCGTTTTTAAAGATCAAAATGGTTTTGGCGATTTTCGTCTTGAAACACCATTTTTAGGAGCAGGATTATGATTTTTGAAAGATTCTCCCATAGTGGAATCCAATCTTATAAAAAATGTCAGGCACAATTCAAATTTAGATATATTGACAAAATATATAAAAAAGATGAGGGAGTTGAAGCTTTTCTTGGGAAGCGTGTTCATGAATCCATAGAATATTTATATAACCAAGTGATATCCGGTGTTGTGCCATTGGTCGATGAGATTTTAAAAGTTCACAGATCTCTTTGGAAGGAGAAGTGGCACGATAGAGTTGCGATTGTATATCAAAATAAAACGGCTCGAGATTATTTTTATCTCGGAGAAGAATGTATTGCAAGATTTTATAGACAGAATCATCCTTTTAAAGAAAAAGTCATTGCTAACGAACATGAAATGGTTTTTCTTTTAGATAATGATGAGAATTATAGAATAAAAGGTATTGTGGATCGTATTGATCATGATGGAGATGGGAATTGGGAGATTCATGATTACAAAACAGGGAAACGTGCCTTATCCCAAAAAGCCGCAGATAAAGATCATCAATTAGCCTTATATCAAATTGGCCTCATGTCTGAAATTGATAATATTAAATCTGTTAAACTTGTTTGGCATTTTATTCAACATGGTATTAAAGTTGAATCAACGAGAACAAGTGAAGATATTAAAAAAGTCATAGCCGAAACAAAATCTTCGATTGATGACATTAGAGAAAAAGTAAAAAATGGTGGTGAATTTCCACCGAAAACAACCATGCTATGTAATTGGTGCTACTACTGGGAAGAATGCCCAGCCCAGCACGGTACAAATCCCAATATAATTTGACAATGATGAAAAATTTTAAGCAAGGCGAAATCACTGCTATTCAAGCTGCAATTAATTCTAAAGATTTATCAGACACTAATAAAGATATTTTAAAATCAATGCTTCATCAACCTAAGCAAAATGCAAATAATGCCGAATTATTTGTAGATGGTGCTTCAGATCTTCATTCAAAAACAGCAGGGATTGGCGGCGCACTTTTCTTAAACGGAACCGAAATTGCTTCTTTTGCAGAACCCTTGTTTGATAAAACGAATAATGAAGCTGAATACATGTCTATGATAAAAGGAATCCAAAGTTCACTTGAATTAAATATTATGAACCTAAATATTTTTTCTGACAGTGAATTGGTGGTTAAACAAATAAATGGTGAGTATAAAATTAAAAATGACCGAATGATGAAATTGCATTCTTCAGTATACGATAATTTACATCAATTAGATTCTTGGACAGTTACACATGTACGACGTGAAAAAAATACACGTGCGGATGCTTTGAGCAAAGTTGGATTAAAAATAGCCCGAGAAAGTAAGTAATTAGTAGAAATGTCCATGAATCCCAAAGGGGTTTTCTCTGTAAGTTCTATCCTTGATTTTATACAACCCTTGAGAATTACTACTCTATGACTTCTATAAATTTCCCGAATCTTATCAACTGGATATCTGGTGATATTGCTATCGATCTAGGTACAGCAAATACTCTTATTTGGTTAAAAGGGAGAGGAATCGTTGTAAATGAACCGTCAATTGTTACTCGAAATGTTCTTGATGGTACCATTGTTGCAGTTGGTAACGAAGCAAAAGCAATGTTAGGTAGAACTCACAGAGAATTAGAAACGATTCGCCCTTTGCAAGATGGAGTAATCGCTGATTTTAAAATGACGGATGGGATGCTTCAGGGTTTTATTCGTAAAATAAATTTAAATCGTTTAGCTAGACCTAGAATGGTTATTTGCGTTCCTTCTGGTGTAACTGAAGTTGAACGACGTGCAGTAAAAGATTCAGGGGAAAAAGCAAATGCTCGAGAAGTTTATTTGATAGAAGAACCCATCGCAGCCGCCATTGGAATTGGATTGGACATTAGTAAACCAATAGGAAATATCATCGTTGATATCGGTGGTGGCACAACAGAAATTGCGGTTATTTCTTTAAATGGCGTCGTCACAAAAGAAACAATTCGGATTGCAGGTGATGAAATGGATGAAGCCGTTTTACAGTGGTTCAGAAATGAGCATAAATTAGAAATTGGTTTAGGCATGAGCGAAAAAATTAAAAAATCTGTTGGGTCAGCGATGAAAATGGATTCTTCAGATATTGCCGTGAAGGGCCGAGATCTTGTTTCTGGAATTCCTAAAATAATTGAAGTCTCTTCAGACGAAATTCGTCAAGCCTTAAAAGATCCAGTAAACCAAATCGTTGAAGCAGTAAAACGCTGTTTAGAAAGAACCCCACCAGAATTGGCAGCAGATATTCTTGAAAGAGGAATCATTTTAGCTGGAGGTGGCAGTCTGTTAAAAGGAATTGATCAAATCATTCGTGAACGGACTAATGTACCTGTAAATGTTTCAGAAGAACCTCTTTTATCTGTGGTGCGAGGGACAGGCATGGTTTTAGAAAATTTAAAGAAATACGAAGCTGTACTCCTTTAAGGGTTTATGCGCGGTCTTTACCTTGCGATAGTCCGAAACAGGGATCACCTTCTTTTAGTTTTTTCTTTACTTATTTCAAGCTACTTTCTTCTAAATAAAGATAATCCATCAATGCGGGTTATCCGCGGAAAGACAACAGAAATTGTTGCTTTTATTTCTTCTCCAATCATATGGGTAAAATCCCTAATGTACCTTAAAGAAGAGAATGGTCTTCTTCGTGAAAAAAACTTGATACTGTCCCTTCAAATTGAATCCATGCTCAATCTTCAAATAGAAAACAACCGGTTATTGGGGATGCTCGATTTTAAACGTCAAACTAAATTATATCTTAAACCTGCTCGAGTTGTTAATAAAGGTATTCAACCTAATTTATTATCAATTGTAATTGATGTTGGAACATTAGATGGTGTTGAAACTAATCAGGCAGTTCTGACTCCCAAAGGTGTCATTGGAAAAACAATCGAAACGGGTGAATCCGCATCCATTGTACAATTAATTACCGATGTAAATTTTAGATTAAGTGTGAGGGTACTTCCTAGTGGTGCAACTGGAATTCTAAGATGGTTGGGGAATGATAAAGGCCAAGTTAGAGAAGTGCAAAAAAATGTAGAGATCAATATTGGGGATAAAGTAATTACATCTGGATTTAGCGATATTTATCCTTCAGGCCTTCCCGTGGGGGAAGTTGCCGGTGTTCATGATGAAAGAGGAAGCTTTCAAAAAATACTCAATATTCAATTACCAAATGATATGAGCTCGTTTCAACATGTTTTTATTATTGTGGGTGAACCAAATGATATGGACTAGTTTTGTAATTCCAGGCGCGGCCACTTGGTTAATTCAACTCCTCTTTGTTGACTTTTTATCCATTGGAACAATCCGTCCAGATTTTTTAGTCATATTAGTTTTGTATTGGTCTGTGAAATATGGTCGAACTGTAGGAATCGTTTCTGGTTTTTTAATTGGCTTATTGATTGACCTTTCAGGTACTGCATCTTTTTTCGGACTATCTCCTTTGATTTATTCAATTTCGGGGTATATAGGCGGATATTTATCTGGTCAATATTCTCGATTAAATCCGATTTACTTTACAGTCTCTTGGATTACTATTTTAGCATTTCAATTTTTAATTTTTTGTACTATTCAATATCAAGATATCTGGTTGTTAAACCCCCAAATCTTTTGGGGGAAATGGTTCGGTACTACCTTATATACAGTTAGTTTTACCGGAATATTTCAAGTTGTATTTCCACTGCATAAATTGTCTTAATGCTAAAAGCTGATAATTTAGTTTCCTATCACCAATATTTAGTAGCCATTGGATTTACTTGGCTATTAATATTCATTCTTTTAGGGCGATATTTCCAAATACAGATTTTAGGATTTGACCGTTATGCAAAAAAAGCCAATACTAATCGAATCCGAAAAATTACTACTACTGCTCCTCGTGGGTTAATTCTGGATAGAAATGGACAAATATTGGTTGATAATCTTCCAACTTACGTTCTTACGGCGATTCCTGGAGAATTATCTAAAAAAAGTGAAAAGTTTGGAATTATTTCTAAAATAATTGGATTGGATTCTGTCACTGTTTCAAAGAATTATAAAAAATATTATCGAGGACGATTTATTCCCACACGTCTCGCAAAGGATCTCACATTTAATCAAATTTCAAAATTAGAAGAACACAAACTAGATCTTGAAGGAGTTTATTACGAACAGGTTCCAGAAAGATATTTCCCATCAAATGTAAATGCTTCACATATTTTAGGATATGTAAAAGAAGTGGATAAACCTATACGAAAAATACTCAATAAAAAAGGTGAATATGAACTGGGCGATTTGATTGGTTGGAACGGATTAGAAAAAAAATATGAGAGTTTTTTAAAAGGGAAGCGAGGAACCTATTTTTATGAAGTGGATGCTTATGGGAGAGAAGTTGGTCTTGTATCGGATTTACCGCCACAGAATCCCGTCCCAGGGCAAAATATAGTCACCACTCTCGATATTCAGATACAACATACTTTAGAAACTTTAATGAATGGAAAGCGAGGTGTTGTCTTAGTTGGAGATCCTGTTTCTGGTGAAATTTTAGGTGCTGTCAGTACGCCTGATTATAAACCTGATCTTTTTACGGGGTTAATGTTAGAAAAAGAGTGGAATAACATTTTATATGACCCGGATAAACCCTTAATTAATCGATTTAATCAAGGGTTGTATCCACCTGGATCTATCGTAAAAATGATCACAGCTATTACTCTTTTAAAAAATTCAAACTTTGATCCTTTGGCATTTCAACAGTGTGATGGTTCTTTTCAATTTGGAGATCGAATTTTCGGGTGTTGGTGGGATCAGGGACATGGTCAAATGGATTTAAATTCTGCCATGTTGAATTCTTGTGATGTTTATTTTTATAAAACAATTCAATTTTATGATTTAGATAAACTATCTGAAACTTTTAGGGAATTTGGTTTTGGACAACCAACAAAAATCGATATTGATGGTGAGTCGAATGGTATTGTGCCTACAATTGCTTTTATGAATAATCGCTATGGACGATATGGCTGGAGTCGTGGAGCGCTTTTAAATATTTGTATTGGACAAGGTGAGTTACTCGTAACGCCTATGCAAGTATTGAATTATTTAAATTTATTAGCAACCCACGGGAAGGCAAATGTTCCCCATTTTGTTATGGTAGATAAATTACCTGTAAATGTTCATCCAACAATGCTTCAGGAAAACTGGGATAAAATAACTTTTGGAATGAGAGAGGTTATTGTAAATAAAAAAGGAACGGGAAGAAGTGCTAATCCAAATATCCCTGGATTGAAAATTTTTGGTAAAACGGGGACAGCAGAAAATCCACATGGAGACAATCATGCATGGTTTATTGGATGGGCGGAATATCAACATGAAAAATATTCGGTGGTTGTGTTAATGGAAAATTCAGGTTCTGGTGGTACGGTGGCGGCCCCCTTGGCAAAAAAGGTTTTTGTTAGTATTATTGAAAATCGGGATTTTGTTTCAAAATGATTAAAAATCGACCTTATGAAATTAAGGAGTTGCCAAATCAAATCATTTTGGCAGTATTTTTTTTAACATTTTTTGGACTTATCGTTTTGAAAAGTATTTCCCAACATCACAGTGGTGGTTTGTTGCAAAACCCCTTTTCAAAACAAGTGCTATTTATGATTCCAGCAATTTTAGGAGCGATTTCAGTGTTATTTATACCGAGGTTTACAATTCATAAATATGCTTATGCACTCTACTCCATAGGCATTTTAATTGTACTTTTACCTTTTCTGGGCGGCTCTCATGCCGGTACTTATAGATGGTTGAATATTGGATTACCCTTTGCAATCCAACCCAGTGAATTTGCGAAAATATTTACAACAATAGCACTAGCACGTTACTTGTCTGATCATAATCTTCAAATGAAGCAATTTTCGTCAATTATCATTCCTTTTATCATGGTATTGATCCCAACGGCTATTGTCTTAAAACAACCTGACCTGGGAACGGCTATTGTTATGTTGATTCCCATTCTGCCCATGTTATATTGGGCGGGAGCCAAACCTTTTTATTTATTCCTTCTATTGGCACCTTTATTTAGTATGCTGACTGCATTTCATAATATTGCATTTACAATGTGGGCCATAATTTTAGGCATAATAATTTTTATTGCTCAACCAAAAAGACTGATCGCTCTTGGTCTTTTCTTTGTAAATATTTTTCTTGGTCTTTTTTCACCTGTGTTGTGGAATTCTTTATCCAATTATCAACAGGGCAGAGTTCTAACATTTTTAAATCCTGAGAAGGATCCTTTAGGTGCAGCTTATCAAATTATTCAAAGTAAAACGGCAATTGGTTCGGGTGGTTTATTTGGGAAAGGATGGGGGGATGGGACTCAAACACATTTGAAGTTTTTACCAGTTCAGGAATCTGATTTTATTTTATCTGTTATGGGAGAAGAGTTGGGTTTTATTTCTATTTCTATGGTCTTATTAGTTTTCGGATATTTAATTGCTCAAATAATGAAACAGTCTTATTTATCAAAAGATCGCTTTTCAAGTTTGGCACTAATTGGTTTTGCAACAATTTTAATGAGTCATGTTTTTGTGAACACCGCAATGACAGTTGGACTTATTCCTGTGAAAGGTTTACCGCTCCCGTTTATATCTGCAGGAGGCTCTTTTTTAATCTCAAGTTACTTAATGGTTGGGCTAATCTTAAAATTGAGTGTGAATTACTCTGATTGATAATTGTATTTGAAGCTGGATTTCAACGGGGTAAATTGAACGTTGATTTGCCGAACAAAATGGACAAAATGATGACAAATCGTTCCACATACATAAAAAAGTTATTTTTCTTATTCATCTTATTCTCTTCTTTTGGATTTAGTCAAAAAGAAGATGAAAGAGAGCTTCGTCGACTCAATGCGAAAATAGATCGAATTCGTGTGCAGGTGGACTCTCTTGAATTAGATAATCAAATTCTATTGCCTGAGCTTATGTCTGCTTTTAAACAAGCAGTTAAAACTAAAGCGCAGCAAGATTCTGTTACACTTGTCGTATTAAAAAGAATTAATACTTTGAGTAATAAAATAAGTAATCTTGAAAATCAATCTAGATATATGGATAGCACTGCTTTAGAAATATTCAATAAGCTAGTATTGGTTGAGAATAAAATTGTTACCCTTGCCAATAGTTATAACGAAATGGCTAAATTGAAATCAGGGTCACCTATTTCAAATGAACCAAGGTTTAATTCTGCGCAATACAAACAGACTTACATGGAAAGTCTAGGCCATTTTCAAAATCAAGAATTTGATGATGCGATTGAAGGTTTTAAAGAGTTAGTATCTTCAGACCCCACAAATGAGCTTGCTGACAATAGTCAGTATTGGCTAGCTGAATGTTATTATTCACAGCAAAAGTTTAAAATTGCGATTGCGCAATTTGAAAAAGTTTTTACATATGCTGGTACAGATAAAGATGATGACGCCCAACTCAAAATAGGCTTATCCTTCCAAAGTATGGGCAATGTAAAAAAAGCACGTGAAGAATTTCAACGCCTGATTGATTACTTTCCTGGGAGTGAATATTATCCTAAGGCAAAAGAATCGTTGAAACAATTATCTATCAATTAAAATCTAACCGAATATCCTATGCCCCAAAAACTCTATTATTTAACAACAGAAATAACTCCTTTCGCGAATGTAACTCCTTTAGGTGAATTCTCGGCAAAAGTACCTCTAGCTCTTCAAGCAAAAGGTCATGACATTAGAACCATTATCCCAAAATACGGATATGTAAGTGAGCGTAAATACATTTTAAGAGAAGTGATTCGATTACGCGAAATACCGTTTACTTTTGATGGTGAAGAAAAAAGTGCCAGTGCAAAAAGTGCATTTATTCCAAAAACACGTGTACAAGTTTATTTTTTGGAAGACGAAAATTGGTTTAAACCCCTAACAAATTTAGTCTATAAATCCAAAAATGGTAGAGTCCTAGCCGATAATGGTGAGCGTTATGGTTTTTTTGCTAAAGCTGTTCTTAGTACATTGCCGCATCTATTTTGGGCACCAGATATTTTTATTTGTAACGGATGGCAGAGCGCCATGGTTCCAGGGATATATAATAGACATTTTGATGGAATAAATGAATTTTATGAGAATATTAAAACTGTGATGGTTATACATGATCTTGATGAATATTCTCAAGTTTCTCGTGCTGATTTGGAAAAAGCAGAAGTCCCTATCCATAAATCTTTAAAAGGCGATATGCTAAATGTTTATGATGTTGCCGCTTATGAAACAGATGCTATTATCATTTTTGATAAACCATCAACAAAAATTTCGACAGAATTGTTGTCACAAGCAGGAATCAAAGCAAATAAGAAAAAAGTCACTGTAGTTAAATGGTCGGATGATGAAACACCAGACTATATTGCTATCGCAGATAAAATGGATAAAGTTTTAGAGAAACTTTCCGACTGATTTATCGTATAAGTTCTTCACTATGACAAAACGACCTTTTATAACGAACCTCTTTGGGGTTTTTGTAATGATAATTATATCTTGGAGATGCGCAGAAGATCCATTAGAAACAGATCTTTCACATTTAAATCTTTCTGTAGATACACTCTCTATTTCAAATATTGTGGGTTCATCCTATTGGGTCTCACCTAATATTGGAACAAATGACCGATTATATCTTGGATCAAAAAATGGGATAGATGTTCCAGTTTCATTTATTGGTATAACGGATCATTTTTACTGGGATTATTATTTTGATTCAACTGTCACATTCGACAGTCTCCATTTTATGCTATTTTCTAATGACAGTGAGTTAACTGTATCATCTACACCGAACCTGTATTTTAGTCCAGATTCTCATTTTCATGAAACTAAAAGTAGCTATAAAGATTTTTCGGGGTTTTCAACTGCGAGTTGGACGAACCTTGGTCAACCCAATATTTCAATTAATACCGATACATCCGGAAATTTTACCGGAACTGTATTAACGTGGGATGTTTTGAGTTTAGTCGAAACACTTACTGATACACTCGACTCAACTCTTGTGCGGTCATTCGCAATCGATCTTGCGAATAGTGATACGAATTTCATTAAACTATATAGCCGAGAAGCCACAAGCAACGGAGAAAAAGATCCACAAATAAAATTATTTTTTCATCAAGAAATAATAATTGATGCTGACTCTACTTATAGGGATACATTGCATGCATCTCTTTATGCATATGGTGACGTGTCAATTATTAATCCTGGCGATATTGCAAATAATCCTAATCGATTAGGTATTAGTAATGGATTGGGTCTTCGTTCTCTTTTTACAATCTCTTTTGATTCTCTAACATTACCGGAAGGCTCACTTATTCGAAAAGCAAATTTAGTTTTACCCTTTGATACAACTACAAGTCCTGAGAGTTTTGCAATTATATTTGAACCGATAGAAGAAATAATTGATTCTTTGATTACGGATTCAACTAATGCTATTTTTGATGCCGATCCATATTCTGGAGTTGGATATCCTTATCGTATTGCTAGGACAATGGACGAAGCATCCTATACAATTTCAATCAAATCGTTTTTACAAAATATTACCTTGGGGAATGTTTCAAATATTGGATTTAAAATTTCATCCTACGAGAAGAATGACCCATTTGAATTTTTAGAATTTTATTTAGATGATGAAACGCTATCTCCAAAATTGGAAATTATTTATGTTAAAAATTAAGAAAATATTATTTTTAATTTTTATCGTTTCTGTTGTGTTTACCCAAGGGACAATGAACTCATTTGGACTAGGGCATTTTTATGATAATCAGGGAATCGCTTCAGCCGGAAATGGGCTTAGTGTATTGTCACCTTCTTTCCAAATGGATGTTTCTCTAACGAATCCATCAACTTGGGAAAATTTAGACTATACTTTTTTATCTTTATCTTATGGTGGTAATGAGAATAGTTATTCCGGCAATTCATTAAAAAATGGATATTCTGGACTATCAAATGCAAGTTGGATTGTTCCAGTAAAATCTAAGGGAGCTTTTGGATTAACGTTGGCGCCTTATTTAGATCAGCGCGTTTCTATGGTCAGTAAGGATACATCAAATTTTTATGCATTCGATGATACGCTTAATTTGGTTAAATCGATAGATCGTTCCGGTGGCGTCATGGTTTTTAAAATGGGCTCATCTTACTTATTGAATGAAATGTTTTCGCTTGGAATTTCGATTGAATTATTGTTCGGGTCATCTCGGCAAAACGAATCCATCTTTTTTGATGGAAGCTCAATCATCCGATCGTCTAGAGCCCGCTATTCTGGCATTTTAGGAAATTTATATTTAGCAACATCATTTAAGAATAATATTAAACTATTTACGCGACTTCAGCACTCTTTGAAGCCAATGAGTGGAATTTATCTAAAAAAACATTTATTTGATGACGCAAATGGGAACGGGTATCACGACCAAGGATCTCCAGATGATTTTCCAGTACCCGATAGTATTTCTACCTTAAATGAATTTCAAATTAATGAAATTCATAATCCATATAGATTTGGAGTTGGACTACAAAAAGGGTTCAATAAATTGAATACAATTTCGATTGAATATTCATCTTTTGAAGAAAAAGCTAATCTGAATAATAAACTTATAATTCCAGCTAATGATTGGATTAAAAAGTCTCAGGATTTCACTTTTTCAGTCGCTCGGAATCCGAATAATTTATCTTCAGACTGGAAGGATAAATTTTCGGTAAAAACAGGTTTAGTTTATAAATCCCACAAACTTTCACATTCCAATATTAAGATAACTGAAATAGGTGGAGCATTAGGATTAGGTTTTAAATTTAAAGCTGTCGGAAATCAGTTTGACGTTAATTATTACCTTGGAAAAAGAGATTATTCTGAAAAATATTCTACCGAATATGTACAACAATTACAATTTGGAGTTAGTTTAGCAGATCAATGGTTTGTAAAGAGGAGACAAAAGTAACCATGAATAAAATGAAGATTATTACCCTTTTATTTGGGGCATTATTTTTAACAATGTGTGTACCCCCTGAAGGTGGAAATCAGAATCTTTCAAAAGATAAAGCAAAATTAGATTCATTAAGAAAAGTTCGTTGCCCAAGATTGATGAGTAGTGCCGCAGAATATTATAGAAACAGAGATTGGAAACAAACTGTTAGGATTTATGAAGAAATTACAACATTAGATTGTGATGAGTGGAACCCCGTTTTTGCACCGCCACAGGAAATCTACCAATATTACGCCATTGCGTATGAGCAAATGGGGAAATTTGATAGTTCCGAATTCGTATTATTAGATGGTCTTCAAAAATTACCAGAAAGTGTTGAATTAAGAAAAAGGCTTGCATATTCTTATAAACGCCAAGGTAAAAAAGAAAAAGAGATTATCGAATTTGAACGAATTATAGATATGGCTCCATTAGATATTTCCATTATGAATGATTTATCGAAATTGTATAAAGATGAATCTCGTTTTGATGATCAAATATATATTCTTGAAAAAATTCTTAAGGTAGATGGAAGTAACGAAATTGCCCAAAGTGAATTGGCAATGGCTTTCGAAAGTAGTGGTAAGGATCCCTTAGATGTTTATCGTAAACGATACGAAGATAATCCAGAAAATTTGAGTTATGGTTTGGATTATGCAGATCGATTGACTCAAGTGGATCGGAGTGCGGATGCTACTCTAGTTTTAGATGGCGTAATTCGTCAAGATCCTACTAGCAAATTAGCCTATCGAAAACTAGCGGAAGCTCATAAAGAAACAAATAATTTGAAAAAAGCCGCAAATGCTTATGAAGAGTTATTCCAAATTGATCCTAGGGATGGACGAATTGCAGTTGATATTTCAGATATCTATATTGACGTTGGCAATTATAGTAAGGCTTTACGGTGGGCAGAAAAAGCAATGAGTTTAAGTAATGGCAACGGCAGTGGATTAGGACAAAAAGCTAAAGTTTATTTTTATGGTTGGGATACTTTCAGACAAAATCCATTTTCAATTAATGATAGAATAGTTGCAAAACTTGCTTATGATTATTTTGTGAAGGCGGAAGATAAAGGGTTTCTTGGGTTTACCAAAAGAGGATGGCTAGAAGAAAATTCAAAAGACATTCTCTATGGGAAGGCGCAATGGTTCATGGCTG
>JABHAX010000112.1 GCA_018674095.1 Fidelibacterota bacterium | reverse complement strand
TGGAAGGCCAAATAAATTATATTGGATTGGATACGCTTAGGACATTCTCTATTTATAAAGTTGGTCTTGGAATGCGAATTAATCCCAATCTGTCATTTCTCACATTATTTTTCCAAAAAGAGCTTTTCTAATGTCAAAACGAATTTCCATTTTAGGCTCCACTGGATCCATTGGCGTCAATGCTTTAAAGGTGATTTCTCATTTAAAAGATGAGTTTGACATCGTATCATTGTCTGCCAACAAAAATGCAGATTTATTAATTGAGCAAGCTAATCAATTTCAACCTAAAGCTATTTGTATCGTGGATGAAGTTGGATTTCCTCAAGTGCAAAATGCATTGGGATCATCTGGAATAGAAATTCTTAAAGGGCGAGAAGGTCTTTTGGAATTAGCATCAAGAGATAATGTTGATGTTTTGCTAAATGGACTTGTGGGCGCTGCGGGTATGGAACCCACTTTGAAAGCCATTGAAGCAGGGATTGATGTTGCTTTGTCTAATAAGGAAAGTTTGGTAATGGCCGGTGATATTATTCAGCAAGCCATGAAAAAATCAGGGGCACAATTATTCCCGGTAGATTCCGAGCATTCCGCAATTTGGCAATGTTTGGTGGGTGAGAATATAGATGATGTCCGTCGCTTAATTTTAACAGGAAGCGGTGGACCATTTCGGTCTCGAGAGATCAACACATTTGATGATATTACTGTGGAAGAAGCATTGAATCATCCCAATTGGGACATGGGGAGAAAAATTACTATAGACAGCGCTACCATGATGAATAAAGGTTTGGAAGTGATTGAGGCATATTGGTTGTTTGGATTTAAGCCCGATCGAATCAACATTGTCGTTCACCCTCAGTCTATTATTCATTCAATGATTGAATTAAAAGATGGCGCTATTAAAGCCCAATTGGGCGTACCGGATATGAAAGTTCCCATCCAATATGCCTTAACTTATCCAAGACATTTAGCCGCGCCATGGGAACAATTAAATTTTATGGAATGCGGTGATTTAACATTCCAAGAACCTGATTATGAGCGATTCCCATGCATCCAGCTGGCATTTGAATCTTTAGAAAGATTAGGTACGGCTGGTGCCGCGCTCAATTTATCAAATGATTATTCCGTATATCGATTTTTGAATGGGGAAATTAAATTCACCGATATTCCCAAAATCAATGCATCATCTTTGGAAAACCATGATTGGACAAAACATCCCACTTTAATTGATTTAAAAGAATTGGATAGTTGGGTCAAAAATCATGTAAGCTCTTTCTGATTTTGAGAACAAAATATATAAAATTCGATAATGAGTAAGCCCAAATCTGAAACCAATAATAAATCAGAATTCTGATACAATAATTTTCCATTAATCTATTTAATTATAAAGCCAATATTTAAAAAATTATGACAATGATTTGGGCAACTATCCTCATTCTTGGTGTTCTTATTACCATTCACGAATTCGGGCATTTTATCGCAGCACGATCTGTTGGGATTCGTGTGGAGCGATTTTCAATTGGAATTCCTCCTCGATTCATGTCAATAACATCTATTGATGATGGTTGGATGATTCGGATTTTCTTTTATAAAAGATCTCAAGGCCGCTTTTCGTGGCAACCGGTCGTTGAAAAAACTATTTCAAAAATTGGACGAATTGGATCTGAAACCGAGTATGTCATTGCGCTTTTACCCTTGGGCGGATATGTGAAAATGGCCGGGATTATCGACGAAAGTATGGATACGGAATTATCCTATAAAGATGATGAATTTATGTCAAAACCACTATGGGCAAAATTGTGGGTTATGAGTGCTGGCGTGATAATGAATACAATTTTGGCATTTTGCATTTTTGCTACGATTGGGTTCACTCAAGGAATGCCGGAAGTATCGGAAGAACCTATTGTAGCAGAATTACAAGCGGATATGCCAGCCATAGCTGCGGGTATCCAGCCCGGTGATAAAATTGTTGCGATTGATGGAAAAGAAATCAAAACATGGCGGGATCTCACAACGGTTATTCATGGCAAACCAAATACCAATATTTCTTTAACAATCCTTCGTGATGCAGTTCAAATTGACCTAGCCATCACAACAACATTTATGCCCGTTCCAACAAATACAGGTATGGATACCCTCGGTGCCATCGGCATTATTCCAGAAATTGAGTACAGGGATATTACGGTTGCCGAAGCATTCAATATTGGATGGATTCGTACCGCAGGTAGTTTTGGAATGATTATGATGAGTCTTAAAATGTTAGGTTCTGGTGAAGCATCAGTTTCTGATTTTGGTGGACCAATTATGATTGCGCAATTGGCGGGACAAACTGCCGAAGCTGGGTGGATTCCATTTCTGACCTTTATGGCTTTGATTAGTGTAAACTTGGCATTTATAAATATTTTGCCTATTCCAGGATTGGATGGTGGCCACATTTTTATACATTTGATTGAAGCTGTACTTCGTCGCCCGCTCACCTTAAAAGCACGCATTACTATTCAGCAAATCGGGATGGCTTTTTTACTCATGTTAATGGTTACAATCATTTTTAATGATATTTCTCGTCTTTTTAATTAGAAACAGTTTTTAATTTTAAAACAAGTGCACCAAATTTTAATTTAAGCCAGATTTGTGCAGGAATTCTGGCATCATCATTTGTGAACCAAATGGCCATTTTTGCATCATTTTTAAATTTTTTCTGATCAAACCGAACAGGTGTTACTTCAGTGCATAAAAATTCTCCAGCCGGTACTTTAATTTGAATGCCACGGTTGAACTGCATCTCCAAGGATGTAACCTGTTTCCCATCGATAGTTGAGAATGATTTAATATCTTGGATCCTTAGGTCTTCATTTCTAAAATAATAAAAAAGTGAATAAGGTGAATGAGTTCCCATTTCTATTAAAATAGTATCCTTATTGACAATTGCATATCCTGCTTTTTGATTAAGAAGTGTTTCCCTCGTTTTTTTATAGTTCCCTTCACTAATATTTTTTATGACTTTAACAGGTAATAGCGTTTTATCATCAAGCCAAAGATCAATTACATCATGGATTGGAAATAAGTAATCGGCAAATCCATGTGTTCTGGCAGTAAAGCGGACATGAAAAGTAGAAATGTCATTTACGATTTCTTTTTCAATGACTTTCAATTTTCCTGTGGCAGCATCCAACCCGGAAAATGATGCTTGGTAACTCAAAGTTTCACCCACTTTAAATGGGATGTTTGTTCCAAATAAAAAAGAATAAAAAAGGAGGAAAGAAATCATTCTCATCATCGGACTTTTTCCAAAATTCTATCATTAAAAATATAAATGGTAGATCCTTTTCCATCGATTATTCCATCTTCAATAAAAAGATCAATTTCTGTCCCAAACTCTAAATTGATTTCTCCCGGATTTGTCGTAGTGGGTTCACCGGTTCGATTGACACTTGTACTTGTAATGGGATTTTGAAATACACTTGAAATAGATTTACAGAAACCATGTTCCGGAATCCGAATTCCTAAAGTTTGGTTTTCTCCCATTATCATAGGTGATGCGGTGGTTCCTTTCACGGGTACAATTATTGTTGTAGAACCGCCCAATTTATCTAAACATATTTTCTTTTCATTTTCGCTCAAGTTCATCCAGAGCGAAGCCGTTTTTTTATTTGGAGCTAAAACGCTCATTGGCCCTGAACGATTTTTGATTGAATTGACTTTTTGAATGGCACTTTCATTTTTAGCATCGCACCCAAAACCATAAAGTGTATCGGTTGGATAAACAATAACACCACCATTTTTTAAAATGAAACACGCCATTTCCACGGCAGTTTCATTTTCCCAATGTATTTGCTTAACCAATTTCATATTTGCTTACTTTTAATCTTCATCTCTGATCTTAATCTTAATCTAAAATCCTAATCTTTATCCGACGTAGTGAAACATAGTCCAGCTAATCTTCATTTTTTAAGCAATCAATGCGGAAAATGATTATAGCAAAAATCATAATGCTATTTCCTACTAAAAAAGCCAAAGAGCCTCCGTATTTTTGATATTCCC
>JABHAX010000111.1 GCA_018674095.1 Fidelibacterota bacterium | reverse complement strand
TCATTGAACCATTCCTCGTTCCCCATCGGGATGAATATTCTGAAACAGTGGGTTACAAGATTATGGGAACGAATCAATCCGTTTTATTTATTCCAGATATTGATAAATGGGAAAAATGGGATCAGGATATTTTTGAAGTGATTCAGCATATTGATATCGCTTTAGTGGATGGCACATTTTATTCCGAAGATGAATTGCCAAATCGGGATATGAGTGAAATTCCACATCCCTTTATCGTGGAATCGATGGAAATTTTTTATCAATTAAATTCACCCAATCGAAATAAAGTTCATTTTATCCATTTTAATCATTCGAATCCGGCGATTAGGGATGGTGCTGCTGCAAATCAAATTAGATCCAATCGGCTTAATGTCGCCCGAGAAGGCATGATCTTTGGGCTTTAATTATGGTGTGAAAAAAGATAAACGAATATCATAATTCTGACCCCCTATCGTCCCCCTATTACAGGGGGACAGCTTCAGGATTCCAACCAAACCATTTGAACGGTTTATTTAAAAAATCATTATTACAAGAAGATGCCTTTGTAATTACCGTAATTTCTTGCATCGTTTGAGTTGAATGGCTCTAATCGGGAAAATGAATGTCGCAAATTTTCGTAATTTTTTTAAATTAAATTTTGCGACTTTTACGCATCTTGTTGCATAAAATTGGAAACAAATAATGAAGAATGTATTTATAACAGGGGCATCCTCCGGGATCGGAAAAGCACTAGCACTTGCTTATGCCAAACAGGGCTTTACCATCGGACTAACCGCCCGGCGGGAAGAGATTCTCCATGAAGTTGCTTTGGCAGTAAAAGAACTGGGTGGAACACCACTCGTATATCAGTTGGATGTGCAGGATGCTCAAAAATGTAAATCAGTAGCGGAGCAATTCATGGAAGATGCAGGCGGAATTGATATTGCAATCGCAAATGCGGGTATTGGTGGGGATGATGGCCTTTTTTCCGGTGACAGTAACCAAATCAATACCATATTAAATACAAATATCTTGGGTGTGACAAACACTTTGATGCCGTTTATTCCAATGCTAAAAGCACAAAAAAGTGGTGCTGTGGTTTGTATTAGTTCTGTAGCCAGTTTTATGCCCGTGCCCTTCCATGGCGGTTATGCCGGTTCAAAAATTGCCATTCGAATGATTTTTGATTCATGGCGCTCCACATTGGAAAAGTACAATATTAAGACCGTTTCTATTTGCCCTGGATTTATAGATACACCCCTTGTAACTGGAGCCGCCCGCCGTTTTCCCATGAAATCTGCAAATGATGCAGCGGATAGGTTTCTTGAAGTGATTGATGCCGGTTATACCACCTACATTTATCCATGGCCTTATCGGATATTTATTTGGTTTGTTCGAATCACTCCAGGAAAATTTTATAAATGGATGATTAAAAAAATGTAATGAAAGCCAATCACCTAAAAAATGAATAAATTAAACATATGAAAACAAAAACAATTTCCTTCGATCAATCAGGTATTCTCACTCTTGATGATAATACTGCAAATATTTTTTCAATTTTATTGGGCTCATTATTCATAGCAGTGATGGCACAAATTTCCATTCCAATTCCATTTAGTCCAATCCCCATTACGGGTCAAACAATTGCTGTGGTTTTATTAGGTGGCTTACTTGGCGCACGTCATGGCGCTATGGCTGTATTGGCTTATCTCATCGAAGGTGCCATAGGATTACCCGTATTTGCCCAGATGAAAGCGGGTGTACTTGTATTGGTAGGCCCATCTGCCGGCTATCTTTGGGGATTTGTTTTTGCGGCTTTTTTGATTGGCTATTTAGCCGAAAATGGCTACACAACCTCACTGGTTTCCAGCTTTATATCCTGTTTTGTTGCCACAACACTTATTTTAGTTTTAGGCACACTTTATCTCGCCCTATTCTATACTGGATTTAATGAAGCACTCCTCATGGGATTTTATCCCTTTCTTATTGGAGATGTGGTAAAATCACTTTTATGTGCTGGATTAATTTTAGGTCTTAGAAAAGCATTATAAGATTAAATAAGATCATCTTGTTTATTCTCATTACCAAAAATAATAAGCTCGATTTAAACATTATATTGTATTTAGATTAATGACTCTTCGTATTCTAATTAAAATCTTCTTCATAAATAAATGACAATACGAAAATCAGACTAAAAGGAAAAAAATGGAAAATAATATAAACTTAGCCGTGTTAATTGATGGGGATAATATTCCCTCTGCCCATGTAAAAGAGATGATGGCGGAATTAGCGAAATATGGCAATCCAACGATTAAAAGGATTTATGGAGATTGGACAAAACCAAATTTATCCAAATGGAAAAATCTACTTCTTCAAAATGCGATTACCCCGATCCAACAATATGGATATACCACTGGAAAAAATGCAACTGATTCCGCTATGATTATTGATGCTATGGATATTCTTTATTCTAAAAAAGTAAATGGATTTTGTTTGGTTTCAAGTGACAGTGATTTCACAAGACTCGCAACTCGATTAAGAGAAGCTGGAATGCAAGTCATTGGTATAGGTGAAAAAAAGACACCGAATCCATTTATCGTGGCGTGTGATAAGTTTATTTATATCGAAATAATTAGAAACCTTTCTGAAAAGAAAGAAGATTCTCCAGAAAAAGGCAAAAACAAAGAGAGTCTAGATAAAATTACCCGGAAAGAAATTAAGTTAATTTCATCAACTATATCTGATCTTTCAGATGAAGACGGATGGGCATTCCTTGGCGATGTTGGTAGCCTATTGTTAAAGAAACAACCCAATTTCGATTCAAGAAATTATGGATTTGAAAAATTAACACCCTTAATAAAATCAATGGGGAATTTTGATTTAGAACAGAGAGAGAGTCCTAAGAGCAAAAACAAACTTATATATGTAAAAAATAAAGAAAAACACAAAGCAAAGTCTAAAAACCGTTAGACAATACATTATAAATTACAAAAATATTTTTAAAAGACGGATTCTGCCTTTTGTGCCATTTCCACACAAGCAGCCGTTACACCGCCTTGGTCATGAGATGTAAAAGCAATATCGATCTTGCACCAACCCACTATCATATCCGGATGATGATTTGCTTCCTCAGCAATTTCTGCTAATTGATTTATGAATGCAATACTATCCATATAAGCATCGAAAGTAAATGTTTTTCGGATGGCGTTATCTTTGAATTCCCAACCGTTTAAAGTCGATAATTTTTCTATAATATTGTTTTCTGATAATCGGCTCATTCTTGATCCTCATGAAGTTGATTTATTTTTTTCAATTCTACTCGCACCCAAGTTACAGCAATCACAAAGGATATGGTTGCAGATATCATAATTGCATACCAATTCCACTCAACAGGTTTATTAAGCACATAACTAAAATAAAGAGCCAATGGCGCGCTAATACCGATTACTCTAATGGTCGTAATCACTAAAACAGGAATCCCTTTACCTAATCCTTGCATAACTCGTCCGGAAGTAATGGCAATAGCCACCAGTGGATAAATCAAACAAACCCTTCGTAAAAAACCAACTGAAACGTCAATGATTTCCTGATCCGTTGTGAACCACGCTGAAAATGTTTCAGCGAATATATAAACAAATGTGGATGACACCAGCGTTATGAAAAAGGAACGAGAAATTCCATATTTCACAATTTGATTTAAAGCGTCTATTTTTTTTGCTCCGTAGAACATCCCCACAAGCGTTGTCATGCCGCCAGCAATAGCAAAGATGGGCAGGAAGATGAGCATATCCAATCGTCCCGCCACTTGATACGCTGCAACGGTTTGTGGAGAATAATGAATCAATATTTTATTAAATACACCTTGCCCAACAGCCATAATGACCATGGACATGGATGCGGGCAACCCTACTTTGACTATATCCCAAAGTATCTCTTTTGACGGAGTGAAATCTTTCAACTTAAATGTGATATAAGCATGCTTTTTTACAAACAGCATGTAAATAAAAATGATAAATACAATGAACTGACAAATTACGGTGGCCATTGCTGCACCTTTTACACCCATCCCAAAACCAATACCGCCATACGCATCTAAATCAAAAATGAAAATGGGATCTAAAATAATATTTAGAAGAGTTCCTAAACCCGCAACCATCATGGGAAATTTCATATCCCCTTCCCCGGCTAAGATGGATCGAAAAAATCCTGAAAAAATCATGAACGGTAAGCCAAGAATAATGATGTATAGGTAATCCCATGCTAATGATAAGATTTCTCCTTCTGCACCAAGGAATGTCAAAAAATGAAATCCAAACATCAATCCTGCCGTCGTAAAAATAGTCGCAATTACTGCAGCCAATGCCAATGCATGTTCAGCGCTGTTGTCAGCATGACTTTTTTTGTTTTCACCTATGAATCTGGCAATAGAAGCAGTCACACCTGATCCTAATCCCATGGTGAGTCCCAGCATGAGAAAAAAGACCGGCATATTAAAAGCGACACCTGCAATGGCATTCCCTCCCAAACGTCCGATAAACATCATATCTACAATGTTATAGAATGTATGGATTCCCATGCCAAACATGATGGGAATTGCCAATGTCCAGAGTGCTTTGGGTGGGTTATCTAAAAAGGAATCGAGACGAGATCCAGAGAGAGATTTGGTTTCCATAAGCCCAAAATTTACCCATTGGTTTGATAATGATTAAGGACTCTTTTAAATTATTTATTCAATATATAAATCTTGAATTTGCTGCAAGGGTCCCGGACAAGTATTCTCATGGCAAGATTGGCATGTTTGGACCACAGTATGAAAAGTTTCTATGCTAGGATTATTATCAAAATATTTAGCATTATTCAATAATACATCTGACATGTTTGCAAACCAATCAGATTCAAAACTAGTATCTGTGAATTTTTTATTTTTAAAGGATTTAAACTTGAGCAGTGTAATCTCAGATTGAGTTAAAGATGATTTTGTTTTTAACATTGCATCCGTCATATTTCGCATGGCAACAGCCATTTCACTCCTTTTGTTTGGGAATCGTTTTGGAGTTTGATTTCCACAAGATATTAAAATCAATAAACAAAATAAGGAAAAAAAGTTTTTACCGTAATTCATTTTTTTATTAAGACACCATCCGCAATAAAATTTAGGGAATATATTGGTTTATCAATCTGATTAATTTCATTCTTCGACTTACCAGCATCTTCTGCATAATGACGTAAAACATCTACCGTTAAAGTATCCATAAATGCATTGCCTTTAATAATTGCTTCTTTTTTTTCTTGACCCGTTTTTGGTACAAAATAACTATAATCTTTAAACCTAACTAATAAAGTATCACCACCTTCCATTTTCAATTTCATCCAACAACCCTTTTTGGAACAAGTTTCAAGAATCTCTCCACTTAAAGAGATTCCTTCGCCCGATTCAGTACTTGATTGAATTCCACTCAAAACTGATATATAATTATGAGATACTTCAGATGAAATTTTTTCACCAAATGCATCATAGGGACTTCCACCACATGAAATCATAAATAATGTGGTTAAAATTAAATAATAAATTTTCATCATTTGCTCCTTTAAATAGTTTAGTTCTGCAACTGCAGCTTTAGCTTCTTCAAGAAAAACCCGAAGGCCTACCGCATAGAGATTGACTCCCTTTTGCTTTTCCATTTGTTGATACTGCTGGCGCACACACCATCCGTTTTGAATTCATTCTTTTACAATGTGGACATTTTATTTCAGCATCTGAGACTAGATGAGAAAATACCAATTCTTCAAATTTCTCATTACACCTCTGACAATAATAATCGTACATGGGCATGAGAATTAGAGTCCATCTTTTATTGGAACAGGTTCCAATTTTTCTTTAATGTCTTCCTCAGACTGAGGATAAGTAGCGTGTCATGTGGGCACCCCCATTTTAGGCAAAAAGACTCTTTGAAGCCAAATCCACAGCCCAAAAATTACTATTGTGAATATTAAATCAATCATACGTCATCTATGGCATTTTGGAGCCACGTATTAACTTGGGATGCTAATTCATCCAAATCATCTCGCCCCGTTACGGATAACATTTCTTTTGCATTAATTGCTGAGAGAGTTACCGAATGGTCATCATTTTCCCAAAGAGTAATATTACACGGAAGCAATAAACCAATTTCTAATTCTTCTGTTAATGCTTGGTAAGCTGTAGGAGGATGACACGCACCCAATATTCGATATCGACGAAAGTCTACACCCAATTTTTCTTTCATAGCACTTTGAATATCAATTTCTGAAATGATACCAAACCCTTGTTTTTTTAATGTATCTCGAATTTTTGAATCTACTTCATCAAATGATAAATTTAATTGACGTTGAAATGCATATTTCATTTTTTATTCCTTTCTTTTGAATTGGGCCATACAAAAATAAGCCCCATAAAAGTGCCATATATTGTGCTATTAACGGGTGAGCCAGTGATAGAGCATCCTTGGCCACACCCAATAAATGAATAATATAAAAATCCTAAAAAACCACTGATGA
>JABHAX010000011.1 GCA_018674095.1 Fidelibacterota bacterium | reverse complement strand
CAAATAAAAGATAAATTAAAAAATAACATTCTTCCATCCTGTATGGGTCTTTTTGATATATCACTCGTATCGAATAATAACAAAAATATTATAGAGTTAACCTTGGCGAGTGGTAGAGAAAAACCTTATTATATTAGGCGATATGGGTTGTCGCCCAAGGGATGTTTTATACGAGTTGGTTCAGCTTCTGAGCCCATGGATGTAAATCAAATAGAAGATATGTTTTCTCGAAGAACCCGTGTTTCAATTGGTAAAATAAAATCGAATAAACAGGATTTGAGTTTTGAACAACTAAAGATTTACTACGAAGAGTTCAACCGCACATTAAATGACCAGTTCGCTTCAAACTTAGAACTTTTAACAGAAAAGGGTGCCTTTAACTTATGGTGCGTATTTATTATCTGATGTAAATGGCACATCCATTAAAGTAGCTAAATATGAAGGGACAAACAGAGTTAAACTGATTGAGAATGAAGAATATGGGTATTGTTCTCTTATAAAAGCTGCCAAGCAAGCATTAGCAAAACTTGAATTAGAGAATAAAACCTATTCTCGTATTACATCAAGTGGTCGTATTGATATTAAACTTTGGGATGGCGTTGCAATACGAGAAGCTGTCATTAACGCTATTGTTCACAATGATTATATAAGAGAAATACCACCCAAATTTGAACTCTTTTCTGATCGATTAGAAATAACTTCAGCTGGTGGTTTATCTTTTGGTTTAGATAAGGAAACGTTTTTTGACGGGTATTCGGTCCCTGTAAATCGTGAAATAATGCGTGTATTCAAAGATTTAGGCATGGTGGAGCAGTTGGGTTCTGGTTTACCCCGAATTTTAAAAGTGTATCAAAAAGATAGTTTCATTTTTAATAAAAATTTTATCAGGATGGTATTTCTTTTTCCAAAGGAAGCTACTGACCAAGCTACTGACCAAGCTACTGACCAAGCTACTGACCAAGCTATACTGGCATTTTGTCGGCAACCAAAAACAACTCAGGAACTCATGGTTTTTATGGGGATGAAGCATAAAACATATTTCAGAAATAGTATATTAAAACCGTTGCTCGAAAGTGGGCAACTCGTATTGACAATACCCCATAAACCAAAAAGTCCAAACCAAAAATATAAAAGTGTAAATGAATAACCGCATCTACTTATCCTCACCCCACATGGGGGGAAAAGAAGGACTGTATCATTTCTGTGTGGTCAACACCTCCTGTAGCCGAGAATCATGCAAATCAAATTAAAAGAAGGATAAAGTCTTGTGAGCATAAAAAATAACCAATTGATTTTTAATTTTACTTTAGTTTTAAGGGGCATGAATAAAATAACATCTCAGTTAGAAGATTCTTTGTATGAATCTGGGTGTGATGATGCAATGGTACATTCGGGCAATGGTTCATTATACTTAACATTTGACCGATTGGATACATCATTGGAAAAAGCCGTTTCTACTGCAATTAAAGATGTTGAAAAAAATAAAAAATTAGAAGTAGCTGTAGTTGAACCAGCTGATTTTGTAACAGTAGCTGAGATAGCAAGGAGAGCTGGATATTCTAGAGAATATATCCGAAAACTGATTAAGGGTGAGCGTGGGAATGGGGATTTCCCCGCACCATTAGCAGGATCATCTTCCACAACACTAATTTATAGTTGGGTCGAAGTGACTTCTTGGTTATCCGTATCTAATATTTTAAAAAATAATGATGCTTTAAAAATGGCCAAAATTATAAAACAATTCAATGATCAGTTAAATAATAGGCGAGTATTTCTTAACTCTAATTCGGTCAAATCTAAACGAGTGGAAAGAATATAAATTCCAATCTTTTACTACAAATAATATTCTGCAGATAACGACTCATTCAGAATCTCAAAAAGTGTTCTTACACATTAGTCTTTTCATTTCAAACTGTCATTGCTGAACTAAAATTGACGAACTAGAATAAATCCAAGAAATCTTGTTTATCCCAAAGCTCCGAAAGGAGCTTTTTTATTATATATAAACGCCACAATGTATTCTGTCATTGCGAACGAAGTGAAGCAATCTCGTTTACTCTAGGAACTAAGGAGATTACTTTGTGATTGCATTCATCGTAATGACTCTTATTTATTATGAACTCATTCACCAAAACAAAGTCAATCCGATACTGCTCTGTTCTTTGCCATTGTAGGCGGAATTTAGTGCGGAAATAAAAGATGATCAAGTTGACTAATTATAGTTAAGTTAACCAATATGAATTAGGAGTGAAAAATGTTAGTGAATATAGCAGAAGCAAAAGCAAAGTTGTCGAGTTTGATTCATGCAGTATTGCATGGAGAAAAAGTAGTTATTGCAAAGAATAACCTGCCATTGGTTGATTTAGTCATCCATAAAAAGAGCGGAAAACGAAAATTGGGTTTAGTCTCTAATATTGAAGTGCCTGATGATTTTAATCAAGAGCATGAGCTTATTAACCAAATGTTTTATGGAGATACAGATGAAAATATTGATTGATACTCATATTTTTCTTTGGTCAATATCAAATCCGAAAAAGATGTCAACTTTAAAACGGAAACAAATAGAGAGTTTAGCAAATACAATTTATGTTAGCTCAATTTCAATCACTGAAATTATGATAAAGGCGTCAATTGGTAAACTTAAAGTTGATTATAATCCTGTAGCAATTGCTGAAGAAAGTGGGTTTGAGCTATTAGATTGGAAAGCAAACGATGCGCTAATTTTAAAAGATTTGCCATTCCATCATAAAGATCCATTTGATAGAATGCTCATTTCACAGAGTATTACTAATAGTATTCCAATAATGACAGATGATGAAAAATTTGAAAAATATGATTGTGTTTTATTAGGGTAATTCAAATAGGATTTCAGGAACGACAATATTCACCGACACCAACCTTATTGTCATGTCGGGCTTGATCCCGTATCCTTTTCTCTCTAAACCGGTCTTATATATCCTCTCACGATCGACCAAAACAATTTCTGCCAAATGCGGAGAATAAATCGCATATTCACCGCAAAATATGCAGAGAAAAATGAATTATATTTATCACAACCTTGATTGGCCAAAATTTCGATGGGATAATTCATCCATAATTGCATTGTTAGCTGAAGTGAAATATTTGCAAGGATTGCTCTTGGGGAAAATGCAATCAATTGGATTCGAGCAGCAAAACGAAGCATCATTGGAAACCATCACATTGGATGTGTTAAAATCAACAGAAATAGAAGGTCAATTATTGAATGTTGATCAAGTACGATCATCCGTTGCAAGAAAGTTAGGGATAGTCCTTGAATACTCAGTTAATTCAGATAGGGATGTAGACGGTATTGTAAACATGGTGATGGATGCAACAGCACGCCACGACCAGCTATTAACAACGGATAGATTATTTGCATGGCAATCATCACTATTTCCATCGGGAAGAAGTGGTTTGTTTGAAATAAATGTTGGGAAATGGAGAAATGACGCAAAAGCTCCAATGCAAGTGGTATCAAGCCCCATTGGGAATGAAAAACTTCACTTTCAAGCACAAGGTGCAGAATCAATTCCTGAAGAAATGGAAATATTTCTGAAATGGTTTAATCAAAAGGAAGAAGATCTGTTTCTTAAAGCAGGTGTTGCCCATTTATGGTTTGTTACTATACATCCTTTTGATGACGGTAACGGAAGGGTGGGACGCGCACTATCAGAAATGTTATTGGCTAGGGCTGATAATAGTGCACAAAGGTTTTATAGTTTATCGAATCAATTGAGTCTGAAAAGAAAACAATATTATTTAAATCTAGAACAAGCCCAAAAATGAAATTTGGACATTACTGATTGGTTAGAATGGTTTTTATTGTGTCTAAAATCAGCACTATTGGGGGCGGATCAAATATTAGAAAAAATATTGTTTAAACATCAATTTTGGAATAAATATGCATCCCAAGTATTGAATAAAAGACAGGTATTAATGCTGAATAAAATTTTAGATGGATTTTATGGAAAATTGACATCATCTAAATGGGCAAAAATGACACATTGTTCTCAAGATACAGCATTAAGAGATATTCAGCTCTTAATAGATGTTAACATATTAAAGAAGGGAAAGATCGGTGGAAGAAGCACCAATTATTCGTTAGTGAAATGATGAGAATAATCAAATACCATCTTTTTAGAATTCAATCATTAATTCTTGTTAAGCATTTAGCTTTACTCTAATTTTCAGAAGGAGTTATTAAGTATAAGAGACATTTCTTATATAATAATGAATTTTTCGTGGTCTAGTTTTATTTTATATTTTATATCTGGCAAATTTATTGTTGGAT
>JABHAX010000110.1 GCA_018674095.1 Fidelibacterota bacterium | reverse complement strand
TGAATATTTAAGTGAATCAGTCATAAATCTGCCTCAAGATGTCTGCATGTTTTTTTTCTTTTTTAAGAGTAAAAAATCCAAATGTTAAGATGAGCATTGATGGTAATAGCATATTGGCCCATTTCCATTTTTTACGAGTTGAATCTTCTAATACAGCCAAGGGTCTGATTGTAATCTCTCGAGACCTAAGTGCGATTAAATCCTCATCACCAGCAAGATAATCTACGGCATTCATTAAAAAAGTGAGATTGTCCTTCACAGACATCCCAGATTCATCCGATAGAAATTTGGAATCAGAAATAAGAAATAATTCGCCACCATTCATTAACTTGGATGATGCCGCAATGATTTTTCCCTGCTGACCTAACATACGAATAAATGGATTTTGTTGCGGATCTGGGCTCAACATCCAATTACTTTCCATGGTACCGCTATTGTTTGAAGATTTAAATAATTCAACCACGGCTATAATTTTGTCATTTAATATTGAATCAATTTTTATCTCACTGGGAAAGAAGGGAAGGACTTGTTCAAGATCTGAAACAACAATTTCATCAGAATTAAAGGATTGAATGATGGGAAAAAATGGATATTCCATGGGGCGATTCATCATGAAAATCCCTCTTCGTTCCTGAACTTGAACACTACTACAATGATCGTCCAAAACAAGGTTGGGTTGAAGGTTCAATCCATATTCGCTCATAAAATCAAATATATCAGACTCAATAGGATAAGCTTGCTGAGTTTGAATATCTGTAAAAATTCGTCCTTGTGACATGAATACACTTTTTCCATTATCTAAAAAAGTTCGAAGTGAAGATAAGGTTGCATCTCCTACAGAATCAATTGTACCAGAAACCAATAGAACATCAATCTCGGGGCTAATAGGTGAATTTAAATCGACTGGATTAAACGTATAATGTTGACTCAATTGAGATGAAAGATTATCGATTTTCATTGGGCTTGAAGAATTTAAATCAACAAATCCAATCGTCTTTTTATCAATATCAATAAGAGATTTAATTTTAGTACTAATTAGATATTCGAGTCCTGCAGTGGTTTGGATTACTGGAATAACTTCCTTTTTATCCTCATACAGCATAACCATTCCAAGATAGACTTTTTTAATTTCAACCTTATCATTTTCAATGACTTGCATTTGAACAGGCTGAATTCCATCTTTCCGTGCTTGCTCTTCTAAATCTTTATCCGACGAAGGATTATAAAAGAAAAATCGAATATTGTTATCAGAATAAGCACTGAATTCTTCAAGAATATCCTGAAGGAATCGACGCGTACTTCCTAACTCATTTGGCAAGTTATCAGAGAAGTACACTTTCATGGTGAGTAAATCATCTACTTTAGAAACAATTGATTCGCTAGACGAAGATAAAGAATACATTTTTGTATCCGTCAAATCAAACCGATGAAACATATCTCTAGCAATCAAATTCAATAATAATAATCCAATGACTAATCCAGTGGAAACCATTAAAAAGGAATTTTTATTTTTTGTTAACATGATTTAACTCCACTTCCTGGATTCAAGAACCCGGGTTGTCATAAATAAGAAAAAACCAATTACAGATCCAAAATAAATCAAATTTCGCGTATCTATTACGCCTCTTGAAATATTCGACAAATGGAATTCAGTACTTAAATATTGGATTATTCCAGCCAATGAAGCCGGAACGAAAACCAATAATTTGTCCATCAGAAAAAATACAAGTACAATTGCAATCCCAACTATAAATGCAACAACCTGATTTTCTGTAATGCTACTGGCGAAAATTCCAACTGCCGTATAGACACCGCCTAATAGAGCTAATCCTAAATACCCTGTAAATACAGCACCATGGTCAGTGACGGTTCCAACATTTATTAGAGTGAAATAATGAATCATTGTTGTTAAAAGCGCTATCAAAATGAGAGATAAACCAGCAAGGTATTTCCCAATTACAATATCTCGTTCTCGAATGGGTAGGGTTGTGATTATTTCAATAGTTCCTAAACTTTTTTCTCTGGAAATAAGTCCCATAGATACGGCCGGAATAAAGAAAAGATAAACCAATGGAATAATGCTAAACAAAGATCGCATATCAGATTGGTTGTATAGGAAAAAGGTATTAGTGAAAAAATACCCTGTCACTAAAGCAAAAACCACTAAGAAAATATATGCCATCGGTGTTGTGAAAAAAGAGCGCATCTCTTTTTTATAAATAGGTAGAATGCTATGCATGAGTCATATCTCCATCTTGAGTAAGGTTTCTAAATATATCTTCCAAGTTACGTTTTGATGCAGTCATTTCAAGAATGGTCCAATTATTATTAACAGCATATTCAAAAACATCTTTTCGACAATCACCCGTATTCGCATATTCGATGGAGACTAAAATAGAATTATCATTTTTTTGTACAGATGTGATATTAATACTCGGAATAACTGCCTTCATATCCTGAATCTCATTTTCGTCAGCTCCCTGAATTTCTAGGGATAATTTTGTCATCCCTTTAGCATCGGTAATTAATTCATCACTAGTACCATCTGCCACAATTTCGCCATTATGAATAATAATGATTCGATCTACAGTCGCTTGTATCTCTTGAAGAATATGAGAAGACATCAGAACTAACTTTTCTTTTCCCAACTTTTTAATTAAATGCCGAATTTCTACAATCTGATTTGGATCCAATCCTGTTACAGGTTCGTCTAAAACTAAAATTTTAGGATCATGAATCATGGCCGCCGCCAATCCAATCCGCTGCTTGTATCCTTTGGAACAATTCCCAACGGTTCGGTGAACAACGCCTTGAAGTCCGCAATCCTGAACAACCCTTTGCAAGGCTTTTTTAAATTCTTCTTCTGGGATTTCGCGAATTTCTGCATGGAATTTTAGATATTCATAAACCTTCATTTCGCTATAAAGTGGGTTTAGTTCGGGAAGGTATCCAATTTGTTTTTGAATATCCAGACTATCATCAATAATATTTTTTCCATCAACAATGACATTGCCAGCCGTGGGGGTCAAATATCCTGTAATCATTTTAAGTGTGGTACTTTTACCTGCACCATTTGCGCCAAGAAATCCAACAATCTCTTTATCGCCTAATGAAAAGGATATTGATTTCACAGCCTGAACATGTCCATAGTTTTTGGACAAATTTTCAATACGAATCAATTTAAATCTCCTTGGTTATTAATTTATGTAAAAATGAATGTAAAATAAAATAAATAGTTCCAAAAAATGCTGGGGATATTATCAAAAAATAATAGCATGTGAAATAGTGGAATTAAACCGTTTGTGATGTATGCCACATCACGAAAGTTTAAAAGATTAATTCTCTTGACTTATGTAGACCTTCGAAAATAAATTCTACCCGACTAGTCAAACAATTTTGGCAAGTATTGGTATACCTAACAAAAAAAAAGGAGAGTATTGTGACTCGAATTTTCAAATCAGTCATTTCTACTCTGGTAATCTTATCACTAGTAGCAGTTCTACCAGCTAAAACAACAGTTAAAGCTGATCAAATTGAATTTGCTATTAAAAAAGGCAGCGACGATGCTGTTTTTGCCAGTGCAGAAATCAAAAAGAAAAAGAAAAAAGGAAAGAAGATTTCCAAAAAAGGTAAGAAGAAGAAGAAAGGTTTCTTCTCTAAGTTCAAAGGCGCTAAATAACCTTATTCTAATTCTTGAATAAAATAAAAAAGGGTACGTTAATCGTACCCTTTTTTATTTTCTAAATTTCAATTATAATTGCACTTATCAAACCAAGGAAAAAAATGATGTTTAACTCTATGAAGACGATAATAATAATTTTATTAGTATCAATCATGCCCATTTTCGGACAAGATGCAGACACAACTGACTATGAAGAAGAAGCTGGCAATGAAATGAACACGAGTGTGGATATCAGTTATTCTCAGGATAAAGGGAATACTGACTTTTTATCCCTGTATTACGGATTTAGCTTTAGTGTCCTCGGTAATGTAGGTCCCTTAACCGACACTGAATTCAGTATCAATTTTTCTCGAAGTGACGATAAATTTGACGGCGAATCATTTACTGATGATCAATCCTTAACATCCCAGTTTGATCTCTGGGCCAACCAACAAATTTCTCCTTTTTTGTTCTTCCAAAATTCTTTTGATAAGACCATTGGTCTCAATAATAGGATCAATTATGGTGTAGGCGCTAAACTGGGATTACTTAAGTGGCTGTCTGTTAGTTATGCGTTGTTGTATGAGACTGAAGAATATGAACCATTTTTTGGATATACCGATTCAACTGCTTTTGATTTTTATAATTATACTGATTCAACTTGGTGGGGTGAATACTCATTTACTGATTCTACAAATTTTTATGATGATTATTATTATTATTATTACGGTCTTGATGAAGATGACATTGATGTTGCATATGATACGGATGGTGATGGTGAATATGATGAATTTTATGTTTATACAGACTCTATTTTAGTATATGCTGATTACTATTATACAGACTCTACATTAGCTGGTGAGTATCATGTAGTTACTGATTCAGTTAATTTAGGTGGCGAACAAAAATTTTGGCGGCATTCGATCAGACCAAAAATAAAACTTAAACTTTTTGATAATAATGTGGTATTTGATTATCGTTTTTATTTCAAACCGAAGATGGATGATTGGGAAGATTTTCTATTAGAGAATGAACTTAAGATTACAATAGCAACATTCAATGAAGCCGTTACTATTGATTTTAGTTATACCGATAAATACAATAGTAGATACGATCCAGCAAGAAATACAAATAAAGGAATTGCCAACTTATATGATATGAATGATAAAAATATCACTTTAGGTGTATCATTTATGTTTTAATTTCAAGAAAGACCTATTTAATTTCATGGGGTGATGAAGTAATTTTTCACCCCATTTTTTATGCAATACGACCATTTAAAACTCGAAGCCAAGTGGCAAAAATATTGGGCGGAACATAAAACTTTCAAGGCCGAAATTGACCTAGAAAAAGAAAAAGTTTACGTC
>JABHAX010000109.1 GCA_018674095.1 Fidelibacterota bacterium | reverse complement strand
GTGGGGTTTTTTGTTTGTGGGATGATGTGTAGATTTGGGTAAGGAGATTATTGTGAGAAAATTATTTCTATTCATTATATTTAATTCAATCTCATTTTCTCAAAATGGGATTCAAACTAGTCTTGCCTGTGACCGCCGGATTGTCGATGCTAGCTTTGATTTTCGAAATGGATATTGGAAAAATAAAGCTTACCAATTTGATGCTCTATGGTCCGGGTGGATACAAATTCAGTGATTATATCCGAGTTGGATTTCCATTGGCGCTCATTTTTCGGGCCATGGCTATTTTCCTTTTACCCACTATTTGGCCTTTTTAAAAAATAACCTGTAACCCGCACCCATATTTCCCATCAAATAGTAAAAGGGAATTAAACACATGAATAATTATGTAACTGAATTAAATGATAAAAATTGGGTTTCTGAAGTTTTAAACTATGAGGGTGTTACCTTGGTTGACGTATGGGCGCCTTGGTGTGGACCTTGTAAGTTAATTGGACCGATAATAGATGAACTTGCTATGGAATATTCAGGAAAAGCCAAAATTGGAAAACTGAATGCAGACCAAAATCAAAAGCCAATGGATTTAGGAGTCTCGGGAATTCCAACACTCATTTTATATAAAAATGGAGAAGAAGTGGATCGCATTGTTGGGATGGCTCCAAAGAATCAACTTCAAGAGAAATTAAACTATTATAGTCAAGAGTCCGTTTGAACCTCGAGGAAAAATCCTTAATAAAGAAGGCGAAATTAGGAGATGAATCTGCTCTGAATTTGCTCATTAAAAATCATGCGCCCGTTGTGTTTAATACAGCGCTGCGCATTTTACAGAATGAGTCAGAAGCAGAAGATGTTCTTCAAGAAACCTTCATCATCTTTATCAAAAAAATAGGTTCTTTTGAAGGACGCTCATCTCTAGCAACATGGCTATATCGCGTTGCGACAAATGTGGCAATTGGTAAAATACGCGCAAAGAAAAAAGAAGGGTCTATTGTTGAGCTTGATGTATTAAATCATGAACCTTTGACTGGACATGAATTGAGATCTTGGCCGGAAGAGATTGAAAAGATGTGGAAAGATGAATCAATACAATCTTGTTTGACTGAAGCATTAAAAGAATTACCCGTTATTTTTAGAACCGTTTTTATATTGCGAGATTTAGAAGGGCACTCTGTAGAAGAAACATCAAAATCATTAGATATTTCGCCTTCAAATGTAAAAGTTCGCCTGATGCGAGCACGCTTGTTCCTTCGAGATAAGATGGCGCATAATCTTCATTGTGTAGAGGCAATATCATGAAATATCATCTCCATAAAAAATCAGATAGAATTGTCAAATTAGTCCATGAATATTTAGGTGAAAATAGTCATGAAGAACTCTTGAGTGAAGTTGCGGACCATATGACGGACTGTCCAGAATGTTATATTTATATTGATAGTGTAAAACAAACAATTCAACTCATGCGAAAAGTTGACTCTCCCAATGCCTATTCCAAAGATATCGAACATCGATTATTAAAATCATTAAATATTAGGAAGTAAAATGAAATTTTTATTTATTGTTATTATTGTATTTATTATATCGGGATATGTTTGGAATCTATCCCAGGGACAAAGTAGCCCAACAGATTCCATTTTGCCCAACCACGCCCAAAAATTATTGAATAATCCAAATTATGTCTTTTTGGATGTGAGAACTGTTCGAGAACATGAAGCTAATTCTATACCAGATACGCCGGTGATCCCTATAAATGAGCTGGCATCGAGGATTTCAGAATTAGAAAAATATAAAGATCAAAATATTATAGTTTATTGCCAAAGTGGTTCACGATCAAATAAAGGAACTATCTTGCTTAATGAAAATGGATTTAACGCAGTGAATTTAACAGGAGGTTTGCATCAATGGAATGGTCCGGTTTTAACTCAATAAAAAAACAGATTGGCGTCGTATTCATCGGTGGTTTTTTAGGATTTTTATATTATTCATTTATTGGGTGTGATCAAGGATGCTCTATCACTGGCTCACCCATTAATAGCACAATATATGGCGCTTTTATGGGGCTTATTTTTGTATGGCCCACTTCAAAAGAAAGGAATAAAAAATGAAATATGCATTTCAACGTCAATTAAATTTATCATTTGATGAAGTAGATTCAAAAATTCGATATACATTACAAAAACAAGGGTTTGGTATCATTTCAGAAATTGATATTCAAAGCGCCATGAAAGAAAAATTGGGTGTAGACTTTCGTCGATATCGAATATTGGGTGCGTGTCATCCACCTACAGCTCACCAAGCATTAACAGAAGAATTAGAAATTGGTTTATTACTTCCGTGCAATATTACACTTTGGGAAAATGATGATCATTCCGTAACACTCTCAGCAATTAATGCAAAAGAAATGTTATCGGTAACAGGTAGAGACGATTTGGATGAATTAGCATCCCAAGTCAATACGTGGCTACAAACCGCAATTGATGACGTATGATTGATCTCTTATTTACATTAGGCATATTCGGTGTTTGGATTTGGGCGCAACGGGTACTTTTACCCAAGATGGGCATACATACATGACATGTGCCATTGCCTCAGGCTGAGGACACACAAAAAAATAAATTAAATCTTGATCCTGACAACGAGTTTTCTTTTTGCAACAAAAGGAAATTCATTTAACGATTAGCGCATGATTGGTTGGGATGGCATTTTTGTCATTCCAACCTATCCAAAT
>JABHAX010000108.1 GCA_018674095.1 Fidelibacterota bacterium | reverse complement strand
GCCTAACATTCTTAATAAAAATGTACTATCAATTAAGGGATTCTCATCTCGAATCATTTCAAGCCCACCTCGTATTTCTGTTCCCAAAATGACTTCCATAAGTAATGAAATGAACAATACAACAAAAGCCAATTTAAGGTTCGGAGAATATTGGCTCTGTTTTTCTGAAACAGGGTTTTCTAAATAATAGGCTTCTTGTGTCGAGTAGATTAAAAGCATCACTATAATTAATGCCAACAATAAATGTAGCGTTATCGTTATGGGATTTAAAACTGTATCAACTAAAACAGATCCGAGCCATCCTTCAACCAGTGTTAAAAAAAAGGCAGCTAAAACTGGCCATAGGATTCGACGATTATCACCATAATATTTTATAGCTAAAAAAGCAGTAATCGAAATCGCCAATCCAACAAATGCACCAAATAAACGGTTACTGTATTCTATCCAAGCTAACACAATATTGAATTTAGCCGGATCAATAGACTCAGGAAGTTGATCTAAACTAGTTGGCGGAATCCATCGATCAAAGCATTTGGGCCAATCAGGACACCCCATTCCTGCACCGGCAACACGAACTAACCCGCCTACAAAAATTAATAGATAGGTCAACCCAGTTGTTAATAAAGAGAATTGTCTGAAAATGTTCATATAAAGCCGGCAAATTTAGAACAGTTTTTTCATTATTAGATTAAACTTTTCCACTTCAAATACATGAATACTACTATTAAGTTTTAGGCTGGATTAATACAATTTATAAACAAATTGAATCCATGGAATTATCAAGGAAAACTAAATGCATTTAAATCGGATTGATCTAGGGACTCTATGCACCGTGCGGGAAACAGGTGAAAGCGGTACTTTGAAAAAAATCTATTTCTATCCTACCAAGTTCGAGATCGAATTCTCGTCCGGGGATATCCAACATTTTTCTTCTAAAGACCTTGAATTCGACGGCATAGTTCAAAACAATGCAACACTACAATCACCAACAATTCCTAAAAATGGCCAAGGTGATGCATGGACAAGTTGGGAGCCTTTTAGAGGTGAAAGTGTTGTAAAACATCACTTTTCAACATCAAAAGAAATAATGTGGAAAATGCTCACATCTTTAGAAATGTTAAATGCATGGTTTTTTGGTGTGCAACGTGCCCTCCCCATTCTTGATATTGAACGATATGTCCACCGGTATTCATTTACACATTTCAACTTAGCACCGGGTGCATTTTTTAAAACGCGTCCAAAAACTATTGCCCCCTATTTTAAGTGTCAAATTATGACAGTCGAAAAGGAATCAGAATTTGGTTTTACTTTTCGTACCTCTCCCCTTTTCCAGGAATATGTTCATTTTACGATAGAAGAAACAGAGCAAGGTGTATGGGTTACTTTTAAACGATCTTCACAAGGATTCTTTTCATTTTTAACACAATTCAATTGGCCTGAAAAATCTCAAATATTCCAAAAGCTTGATTCTATTGTTCCAAAAATCGAATTCAAATCTGATGATGATGAAACAGGAAATGGTAACAGTGGAGCCAATCAATTCGGTGGATTTGCATCTCGGCAAGATTATATCGATTACGGAATTAATATGGGTCTAGAAGGTAACATGGATTATGTGAATGCTATCCCTGAAAAGCCAATTCGCGGCATGGCAAAAGCTGGAATTATAAAAGCAAAACGATCCGGAATAACACCTCCAAAGCCAGATAAACCTTCCGGCGGTGCAGCTCCATCGAGTGACGGTGGAATGGCTGCATTATCATCTGAAGAATTAGTAGCTTTTTTGGTGAATAAGGGATTAGACGGCGATATGGATACGGTGAATGCTCATACGGATAAAGTCACCCGCGGAAAAGCAAAATCTATGATTGTAAAAATTAAACGGGGAACGATTGATCGACCCACAATGCCCAAGATTCCAGAAGATTCATCACCTGTGGAAGATGTAAATGAAACAGAAGACCAAATGATAGAACGACTTATTGCAAAAGGGTTAGACGGCGATATGGATGAAATCAATGGCCTTGAAAATAGAGTGATGCGTGGAAAAATTAAATCCGCCATTGTGAAAGCAAAACGAGCTGCAAAATAATGTCCGACACCCCAAAATTTGCCGTTACAAAAACACAAATAATTTCAATGGTAATTTGCACAATTCTTCTGTTGATATATGTCACATTAGTGACATGGGTACTATAAACTCATTATGGAATGGTTTACCCTCTCGTGGCTAATGCAGCATTTGGAATGGGCCGTTGGCTTACTTTTATTTGGATGTATTATCCTCTTCTTTTTTCCCATTCTTTTAGGATGGCAATTAACGCAAGATGATGAAAATGATAGCGATTCGTAATGGACTCATTACCCATGATAGCCATCTTGATTTTGGTATTTGCCATGATCTTAATGGGAGAACATATCAAATTGAAAAAAGAAGTACGACGGTTGAGAAATCTGATGAAGCATTTAAAAAAAGATTTTGATAAATTAAATGATGAAAACCAAAGCAAAAAAGAAGGCTAACCCTTTAAATACAATATGAGCGAAACCCCAGAAATATTATCTAAAAAAGAATCGACAAGGATTTACACCTTATTTTATTCTTTCTTCCTGATTCCGTTTATGATTGCCATTTTTGGTGCAGTCTTTTTCTTATTATTTCGATTTATCACCTTTGAAACAGATGACGCATCTGCCCTATTAAATCAAGTGAAAATTGGGTCAGCATCTAAACGATGGCAGTCTGCCTTCGAACTTTCAAAAGTTTTTAATAATCCGGATAAGATTCCAACTGATATTTCTTTTAAAAATCAAATGGTATCCTCCTATAATCATGCAATCCATGACGATCCATTAGTTCGGGCTTACCTTGCTTTAGCGATGGGCGTTACACAAGACAATTTTTATGCAACAGTTTTAGTGGATGGATTAAATGATGAAAATCGAGAATCCAGATTAGCAGCTGTCCAAGCAGTTGGAATGATTGGTACTTCAGCCGCAAGCCCAAAACTTAAGGAACTCGTCCAAGATTCTAATTTTCCACAGGAACGACTGGCATCAACAATTGCTTTAGGGTTAATCGGAGATGAAGAATCCATTCCGTTATTGAGAGAGTTGTTAGAAGATGAAGAGCCTAATATTCAGTGGGATGCAGCCATTGGTTTAGCTAAAATGGGGGACTCTACAGGTGCATTCATCATAGAGAGTCTAATGGATAGACACTATTTAAGTGCTTTTCCTCAAGTGGATGAATCAGAAAAAAATCAAGCAATTTTAATCGCTATAGAAGTTGCATCTTTTTTAAAAAATGATCGATTAGAAAATAAATTAATTTCTCTGGCAGAATCAGATGAGAATTTGAAAATTCGTGATGCTGCCATGAAAACCCTTGAATCGGCATATAACAGAGTCTTATAAAATGAGCGAAGAAAAAATAACGCCTGCGGCTGCTGTCGGGGCATCAACACAAAATTCAGAAAATGAAATAGGTCGCCGTGGCTTTTTTAAATGGTTAACAGTTGGCTGGATCGCATTTGGCGCGGCAACCGGTGGCTTTTTTACCATTATGATTCGGTTCCTATTTCCAAATGTATTATTCGAGCCGCCTCAAACATTCAAAATTGGATTCCCAGATGATTATGCTAAAAATACCGTGGATATTCGATTTAAAAAATCATTCAATGTTTGGGTCGTTCGAGACGAAGAATCCATCTTCGCACTTTCAACAGTTTGTACTCATTTAGGGTGCACGCCGAACTGGCTCCAAACTGAAGGAAAATTTAAATGTCCATGTCATGGAAGCGGTTTTAGAATGACTGGAATCAATTTTGAAGGTCCTGCGCCTCGTCCATTAGAAAGATATAAAGTTTCTCTTTCCAATGATGGGCAAATTCTCGTAGATAAAACGAAAAGTTTTAAATGGGAAAAAGGCGAATGGGAAAACTCGGAATCTTTCTTAATAGTATAATTCAATTACAATAAAATGGCTAAAGACGATAAACAAAAATCATTATTAGAAACCTTGGGTGAATCCCAAGTTTGGAAATCTATCATACGGTCCGGTGTGCCAAAAACACGCCGCCAACGGATGCATGCAATCTTGGGGAGTGTTTTCCTTCACCTCCATCCTGCGCGACTTCCAAAACATGCTGTGAAAGTTGGCTATACTTGGTGTATGGGTGGACTCTCATTTTTCCTGTTCGTGCTTCTCACGATTACTGGAATTCTGCTCATGTTCTATTATAGACCTACGGTGGAATATGCTTACACCGATATTATAGATTTGACTGAACAAGTCCCCCTCGGTATTATGCGGGAACTCCATCGCTGGGCGGCTCACGCAATGGTATTGGTTGTTTGGCTTCACATGCTTCGTGTATTTATGACAGGATCTTACAAACCACCTCGTGAATTCAATTGGGGCGTGGGAGTTCTTCTTATGACTTTAACCATGTTTTTATCCTTTACAGGATATTTGCTCCCATGGGATCAGTTGGCAATTTGGGCAGTAACTGTTGGAACGAATATGGCACGTGCTCATCCATTTATTGGACATGAAGGTCCCGGTGCTTCACTCTTAGCAATCGGTGATATTAATTTAGTCCATATGGGTTCAGACATTCGTTTCGCTCTATTGGGTGGACGATTCGTGGGTGAAGCAACATTACTCCGATTCTATGTTCTCCATTGTATTGCAGTCCCCTTTATTGCTATGATTTTTATGGCAGTACATTTTTGGCGCATCCGGAAGGATGGCGGTATTTCCGGTCCTTTATAAACACTGATTTGAGATTCTTATGATTGATACATTTAAATCTGTAATTGACGCACTTTCGGCTCCCACAGTCAGTTTTACGCTGTTAACAGTTTTTACGCCTCTTGTTTTTCCTCCCACGGATTGGTTCGATAAAGTCAACCGGAAATTGGGAATTTGGCGACTGTGGACAAAACCAGGACTTTGGGCAGGTATGGGATTCCTTACCTTCTTTTTTGTTGTAGGCTATTTTGATCCAAATTTTCACATTACCTTAACCAAAGCAGATAATTTTCCTATTGTTCTTATGGTTTATTCCATGTTCTTTTTCATTTGGTTGGGTATGAGCAAAGCATACGTAAATGACGAACGAATTGAACAAGGCCTTAAGCCCACAGAATATAATGATCCAGATGATAAAGTTTTGGTGTGGCCAGATTTGGTTTATATCGAATTTATTGCTCTGATTCTCTTTATGGTTTTTCTAATTGTATGGTCTATTTTGGTTGCAGCACCCCTGGAAGAACCTGCAAACCCAGCCTCAACACCCAATCCATCCAAAGCACCTTGGTATTTCTTAGGGCTTCAAGAAATGTTAGTTTATTTTGATCCATGGCTTGCTGGAATTGTTTTCCCAATGTTTATTATTTTTGGGATGATGGCAATTCCATACATAGATATGAATCCAAAAGGAAGTGGCTATTATTCATTCAAGGAACGAAGAATTGGAATTTGTATTTTTATGTATGGTTGGTTGATTCTTTGGCTCTTCCTCATCGTGATTGGAACATTTTTCCGAGGCCCCAATTGGAACTTTTTTGGTCCCTTTGAATACTGGGACCCTCATAAGGTAGTCCCATTAAACAATGTAAATCTGTCTGAGTATTTTTGGGTAAAAATGTTTAACACGGGTTTACCGAGCAATATTATGCTACGCGAATCAATCGGTTTTGTAGTCGTATTCGCTTACATGTTTATGTTCCCCATATTCCTTGCGAAAACATGGTTCAAGGATCTTTTTGAAAAAATTGGTCCCGTTCGTTATACATCATTGATGTTATTTGGACTTTCCATGTTTTCATTACCCATTAAGATGTACCTTCGTTGGTTTTTTAACTTGAAGTACATTATCGCAATTCCAGAATGGTTTTTCAATATTTAGGTTAACGCATGTTTAATAACGACGAACGCTATTGGGATATTCACAAATTAAATAAATGGTTCGCCATTTCGTCCATCCTGTTTCTCATCAGTATGGCATGGACTTTCATCGACGATAATGATGATGAGTTCAAAGTGTATCAACGTGAATTCCGGAAAATGGAAATTGAGATTTCTAAAAAGAATCTTGAAATGGAGTTGGAATCTGTTTCCGAGAAACGTGTTTCTTTTGAAAAGGAATTAACAAACGCACAATCTACTCTTGATGCTCAAAAAGAAAAATTGAGTGAACTGGAAAGTTCATTAATTACACTTGAGGGTCGTTATTATAATGAGAATATGATCTACCAAGGTCAAAAGGCTGAAGTTGATGGACTTAAGTATCTCGTTGAAGCGGAGAATGCACATCATGATGATGGTGAACAACATGGCCCATCCCATAAAGATGATTATGCTGCTGCTTTAGATTTGCTCCATAAATATAAATTAATTAAAGAAGCATCAGAAATTGAAATAACTGATACCGAAAATGCAGTTAAAGAACTTAAAGCAAATGTAAAACTCAAACTGGATGAATTAAATATCGTCCTGAAAAATGTCAATATTGTTGATAATAAACTTTTCAAGATTGACCGGGAACGCATGACCTTTGCGAATAAAGTCGGAGATATCGTTCGAGATTTACCCGTTATCGATTTTCTTGATCCATATTATAAAGTAAACCAAGTTGTTGTTCGTGATGTTAAATATGATGTGAATTTTGCCGTTGTTCCAAAAGTTGATCGATGTACATCTTGTCATTTAGGATTAGAGAATCCGGATTTCGCAGACGCACCTCAACCTTTTACCACTCATCCAAACCTTGATTTATATATTACGTCTGCTTCACCACATCCTACGGATAGTTTCGGTTGTACTAGTTGCCATGCCGGTCGCGGTCGCGGAACATCCTTTGTATCCACAACGCATACGCCCAGCGATGAAGAAGAAAAAGAACGGTGGAAAGATGACTATGATTGGGAAGTAATGCACCATTGGCTTCAACCCATGTTACCGACACAATACACAGAAGCTTCATGTTTTAAATGTCATAATAATAATTTGGATTTAAAGGGTGCTGATAAATTAAATCTGGGATTATCCCTTATAGATAAATCCGGTTGTAATGGATGTCATTTAGTTCAAGATTTTCCACAATTAAATAAAGTGGGACCAAACTTGACTAAATTAGATGAAAAAGTTTCCCGTGAATGGGTAGCAAAATGGATTCAGAATCCTAAAGAATTTCGTCACAATACAAAAATGCCTTCATATTTTGGGCAGGAAAATCAAAGTTCACCCAAAATGAAAGCATGGAATAATGCTGAGATTTTTGCAATCAGTTCTTATCTCGTTGATGGAGAGAAGGGCTCTATTTCATCATCTGATCACCGATTTATGGGTGATAGTGAAAATGGACAACATTTATTTGAATCCATTGGCTGTATGGGGTGCCATGTCGTAGAACCCGATCCTGTTGAAACGGAAACAACTCTAAAAGATCAAACAAAACGCCATGGTCCAAATTTGGTTGGCGTTGGATCAAAAACATCCGCGGAATGGGTTTATAATTGGATCAAAGATCCCTTATCTTATAACCCTAAGTCCAGAATGCCTAACCTTCGGGTCAGTGATGAAGATGCAAAAGATCTTACTGCTTATATAATGTCTTCTCGGAATGAAGACTTTGAAAATAGTCCCGACGTAAAATTGAATGAAAATGATTTGGATGCAATCGCATTTACTCATTTATCTAAACAAATGCCAGAATCATTCGCTAATAAAAAATTAACTGAGATGAATTTGGATGAAAAACTTAATTATGTCGCCAAGAAAAGTATTACCCATTATGGGTGTTTTGGCTGCCATAACATTGATGGCTTTGAAAAATCAAAACCGATTGGAACTGATTTAACTGAAGAAGGATCCAAACCAACGAATAAATTGGATTTTGGTTTACTTCACACAATTGATCATACAAACCATGCTTGGTTTGAAGCCAAATTGGCTAATCCAAGAATTTATGATAGAGGAAAGGTTAGTCCACCTTTGGATAAATTAAAAATGCCCAACTTTAATTTCAATGAAACAGAAATTGAAGCTATTACAACGGCCATCCTTGGGTTTAATGCCAATAAAGTTGAAGAGCGAATCAAAGCTCATAATAATGTAAATGAAATGGCGCAAGAGGGAGCTCGATTAGTTAAACAGTATAATTGTCAAGGTTGCCACTTGATTGATGATTTCGGCGGTCAATTAGTTGAGCAAATTGGTGCAGCAGAATATGCCCCACCCAATCTGAATACTGAAGGTGCAAAAGCGAATCCCGATTGGCTCTTAAGTTTTTTAAATAATCCATCCATTATTCGACCAAACCTTGAAGTAAGAATGCCCAGTTTCCATCAAATCACAGATAGTGAATGGAACTCAATTATCAAATATTTCCAACACTTAGATAATGAGAAAATTGCATACCGAGATGACTTGGCACTAAACCAGCATTCTACAGAATTCAAAGGAGGCGAAATGCTTCATGAATTGGGTGCCTGTGATAATTGTCACTTTTACGG
>JABHAX010000107.1 GCA_018674095.1 Fidelibacterota bacterium | reverse complement strand
CAATCTTAAATATTATGCAAAAAACATTTATGCTGTTTTGGAATATGGGAACATCTCCTATGAAAATAATCCTGATGACTACACATCCAGTGGTGGATATTATTTGGATCTTGGATATAATGTGGCAGGGCTTGTTGGACTAGAAGGGAAACTAATGCCTTGGTTCCGCTATTCTGATTATAATAGTGGGAATGATGATAAAGGAAGGCATTATACAATTCAGCGTTTTGGTTTAACGTATTGGCCTATCTCAAATATTGCTTTCAAATTTGATTATGGAAGCCATAAAAAAGAATCCGACGAAGCTTCTAAAACTCAAATTAATGTTGGCGTTGGGTACAATTTCTAAGTTATAAGGTATGCTTTTATTATTTTTGACCCCTCTTTTATTCTCCCATCTAAAAGGTGGGAAGATAAAGGATTTAGTGGATCTAAAAAGTTAAAACAACGAGACTCCTATTCTGTACTGTTCCAAAACCCAAGACAAACCAATCCTACCCTTAGGTTCAAGTAGGCGTCTCGGTTTTGTCTTGATTCTGGCTGTTATGGTTACCACCCTGACGGCAGGCCTGCGAGATGAAACAGAATCCTTGATCCATGATTATTATGGGGATTCTGTCTCTGTTTTATTTAATAAGATTACAATACCAATGGAAATCAAATTACATGCTGAAAAGAATGCACGACTTCGGTTCCTGCAAAACCAAGTCTATATTTGGGAAATAACTCAAAATGATTCTTTAGTCGGATTAGCATATTTGGATAATGTAAAAGGGAAGTCCCAACCCATTACATTTGCAGTTTTCTACAATAGCCAAGGAAAAGTTGCAAGATCACATATTATAAAATATCGCGAACCAGTTGGCGGTGAAGTCTCAAACCAATATTGGTTAAAGCAATTTTTTGGAAAATCGGCCCAATCCAATTATAAATTGGGAAAAGATATTGACGGCATAAGCGGAGCGACCATTTCTGTAAATGCTGTTACAAGGGGCATCCATCGTAGTACATTTGTGGCTGATTATTTCTTAAAAAAGCATCATGAATAAAACGTTCCCCAAATTATTTGAACTCCCTGAGAAAGTCAGGTATTTCTTGTCAGCATTCTTGATGGTGATGACAATTGGTGTCACCTTGGGACTGGCGTATGTAAATCAAACAACAGGAATGTCCGGTCTCGGAACTACAGAACATTATGCCGGGTCAACTATGGATGATGAATTGAATATACCGGAGAAATATCCTAAAGGAATTGAAGGGATGTTGCTTACGACACATACACATTTAATCTCTTTTTCGTTTATTTTCTTTTTCCTGGGTGCACTTTTTTATATGAATTCAACAATCTCGGGTGGTTGGAAAACATTTCTCATGGTTGAACCGTTTGTTTCGGTTCTTGGCACATTTGGCTCTATTTGGGGCATCCGTTATTTTTCACCTTCATTCAGTATGGTGACGATGGTTTTTGGTATTTTGACTTATATTTCATTTTATCTAATAGTTGTTGTTATTTTTTACGAACTCCTTCTAAAAAAATAATAATTCAATAAATCTTTTCAAAGGTGTTACCCTTTAAAAGGTTAATAAAAATAAAAAAAATTGGATATTTATATCTTTTGTTTTAATTTTCGACTCATCATTCGAATATTAAACTCTTAATTTAATTATGCCTGTATCCAAACGTCAATTAGAAGAACGACAAGTACGCCAAGAGCGTATTCTCACCGGTGCCCTTGATGTATTCAAATCCAAGGGATTAGAAGGGGCAACCATGGATGAGATTGCGACTGAATCCGGTTTTGGTAAAGCAACTCTTTATTATTATTTCCATTCCAAGGAAGAAGTATTTGCTGCGATTTTGGAAAATGGCTGGAAAGATATATGGTCCAGTTTAGAACCAGTAATTGCCGGCGATGAAGGGCCACGGAAGACTTTTATCAACGTCCTATTAAAAATTGCTGAAAATGCGAAAAATCGACCGGGACTTTTTGAATTCCTATTTAATGCTCCTAAAGTGATTACCTTTGAAGAGCAGCCATGGAAACGATATCAAAACAGAATGTATGGGACTATCCAAGGATTATTAGAAGACGGTATAAAAGCAGGCGAATTCCCCAATATAAATCCACAACTGTTGTTTAAAGCCATGGGTGGACTTTTTATGGGCCTCGTGCT
>JABHAX010000106.1 GCA_018674095.1 Fidelibacterota bacterium | reverse complement strand
ATACCAAGTACACCGCCAATGGGTAACATTAAAGCAGCCAATCCCATTTCGTAAGTTTTCCCTGCATTTCCCAAAATGGATCCTGTTCCAATCCACGTGGCAAGCATTGTCCCCACTAAAATCCAAGGCGTCAGTGACCGACCGGCTACAGCAAAATCAGCCTGAGTTTTAATTGTTGCAGATTTGTAAACCCCCAAAGCGATGAGGGTAAATAGATAAAGTGATATGACTGTTAAATGGAGCATTTATTAATAATAGATTTTTGGATTAGGGTTTAAACACGCTTTTAAATAGGTTAGATAATAACAGCAAGTGTAGCAAATATCACGTGATGCATCAATTCTTTCTTCAGAATTACCACATATCCTTTCAATAAAATTTGGAAATGATTGTGAATTAAGTGCCGGATAACAACATTTATCGCATGTATCATTTCTGTCACTCATAACATCCCCACAATTCAATAACCTTTAGATATATCCATCTCTAAATCTACTCATTATCCCACAAACAGAAAACCCATCTACTTCCCATTTTTTTTAATTTCTTATTTCGAAAGCTTTACTAGGTAGTTCAATAATTTATTCCAGCCTTTTTTCTCAAGCATTTTATTCATTTTAATAAAACCCTTCCCATAGTCTAGATCATCACTTTCGTACATAGAGTCCAGGAGATAATTTGATACGATTGAATTGTCTTTCTTTAATATTAATTGTGAACCAAGATTGCAAAACCCTTCTCTTAGATCTGATTCCAGGTCGTAATCATTCTGAAATAAGTAAACGTGGAGATATTCATGGGCAAGGACGGCCTTAAAAGCAAGCTCATGAAGATTGGATAATACATAAATATGAAATTCTTCTTTTATTTTCCTTCCGGCCAATGTGTTTACGTTATAATGGGTATAGCCCCGAACATTGCCCAGTCTTATCGTTGAAATATGATCTAATTCAGCCATGCTGTTTACTATAGAGATGGGAATATTTGATGGAATGTTATTTATCCCGATATCGCTTAAAACACCTTTCACTTCTTTATCTATGTTAATTATCTGGCTCTGTTTAACTATAATTTTAGGATAGCATAGGCTGCAAATGTTTCTTTTTTTATCTATTGTGTAACCGCCCTTTGTGATTCTTTCACACATTAAGCGATTGCAATTATCACAGCTGGGAAACTCATCATTGTGCTTTTGATGATAAATATTTCCCCAATAATCCTTATTGTACTTTCCTTCAATGGGGTTCAAACAAGCGTCACATTTTTCTAAAATATTATTAACATAACAGGCCTTATGATATTTCTTATCATTATCGATATTGTAAGCATCTGAAATAGTATTCCCGCAATGGTCGCACCTTATTTGTACATACTTCTTATAGCAGCCAGCATGATAACTCTTGTCATTATAAATGCTGTAATGACCATCAATCTTTTTACTGCAGTGGCTACATTTCACCTGAATATGTGTTTGATAGCAAGATTTATGGTAGGTTTTTGTTTCAAAAATGATGTATCGACCATCTACCTTTTTATTACAATAACCACAGCTAGTTTGGCTTGGAAATGCTAGGCCTATGGTAACGATCAGGAATAGTAATGTTTTTGTTAACCGATTAATCATAACATAAATCTACCACAGGCATCTATGACAAAAAAAGGCTACCCTTTTTCATATTAATCTTTATCTAAAATACTCTAACTTCCCCACCATTATTTTATGAACTATGAAAAAAATACTCCTACTCAATATTCTACTTTGTTCCTTAATTTGGAACTGTGGTAACAAAACTATGGCCAAAGATTCTAAGCATCAAAATCGTCTCTCAAATTCTCAAAGCCCCTACTTGCTACAACACGCTTCCAATCCTGTGGACTGGTATCCCTGGAGTGATGAAGCATTTGAAAAAGCAAAAAAAGAGAATAAACCTATTTTCCTCTCCATAGGATATTCCACCTGTCATTGGTGCCACGTGATGGAGCATGAATCCTTTGAAGATTCCACCGTGGCAAAACTCATGAATGAAAATTTTGTAAACATAAAAGTGGATCGTGAAGAAATGCCGGAAGTGGATCACCTATATATGTCCGTTTGCCAAGCTATGACGGGTCGTGGCGGTTGGCCGCTTACGATTGTCATGACTCCAGATAAAAATCCTTTTTTCGCTGGAACATATTTCCCAAAAGAAGGACGGGGGAAACGGCCGGGAATGATGCAATTAATCCCTAGCCTAGCCAATGCTTGGAAAACCAAACAAGATGAAATTGTCAAAACAATAAACCGAGTCGAAACTTATTTAGTTCAAATTAACACAAGTTCCCAAGGTGAAGATTGGGATGAGACTATGATACGTGATGCTTTCAGTCAATACGCAAGTCAGTTTGATCCTGATTATGGCGGATTTGGGAAAGCACCAAAATTCCCGTCACCCCACAATTTGATCTTTTTATTACGGTATAGTAAACTTTTCGGTGATCAAATCGGAACACGTATGGTGAAAAAGACACTCCATCATATGCGACTCGGTGGCGTTTATGATCATATAGGCTTGGGGTTTCATCGGTATTCTACAGATCGTCAATGGTTTCTACCCCATTTTGAAAAAATGTTGTATGATCAAGCCATGATATCCATGGCATGCTTAGAGGCATTCCAGTTAACTGGTAATGAGGAATATGCACAAATAGCTCGCGAAATTTTTACCTACGTTCTTCGAGATATGACCGACAAAGATGGTGGTTTTTATTCCGCCGAAGATGCAGACAGCGAAGGTGAAGAAGGTATTTTTTATATTTGGACAGAAAAAGAGTTCGTGGAAATCCTGGGCGAAGAAAAAGGGAAAATGTTGGCAAAAATTTATGGATTCACTGAAATTGGGAATTTTCATGAAGAAGCAACTGGAGAAACTACTGGAAATAATATTCCACATTTCCCATATGATCATTCATCATTGGCAAGCAAAGTTGGTATGAATTTAGAAGTATTCAATTCCTTCATTGAATCAACTCGAGAACAATTATTCAACGTGAGAAAAAAACGAATTCACCCTTTAAAGGATGATAAAATTCTTACAGATTGGAATGGTCTCATGATTGCCGCATTATCTCATGGGGGACAAATTCTGGGAGACGACATTTTTATCGATGCTGCAAAAAATGCAGCCGACTTTGTGTTAACATCACTGAGAAATAAAAATGGAAGACTTATGAAACGATCTCGATTAGGGAAGGCTGGATTACCGCCCCATTTAGATGATTATTCCTTCATGGTTTTTGGACTCCTAAATTTATATGAAGCTACATTTGATGCAAAATATTTAGAATCAGCTTTAGCTTTAACAGAAATTATGGTAACAGATTTTGGAGATAAAAATGGTGCTTTTTTCATTGGAAGTAAAAATGCCGAAAAACTCATGGTTCGTGCCAAAGATAGTTATGATGGCGCAATTCCATCGGGAAATTCTGTGGCTGCTATGAACTTATTTAGATTGGGAAAGATTACAGGAAATCCAAAATGGACTGAACAAGCCAATAAAACATTGAAAGCTTTTACGAATCAAGCAAAACAATCTCCAACTGGATTTGCACATATGCTCACTGCATTTATGTTTGATCTGAAAGACCCAAAAGAAGTTGTTTTAGTTGGAGATTCCAACGATCCAAAAACTCAAAAAATGATCCGGGCACTCCGTGAAAATTATGTCCCAAATAAAGTGGTTTTATTTAAGGATATTTCAAAACCTGACGCATTATCAATCGTCGCTCCATGGACAGAAAATCATGTTATGATGGATGGAAAACCAACTTTTTATATTTGCGAAAATTTCGCATGTAAACAACCCACAACAAATCTTGATTTGGCTTTGAAGTATTTAAATGAGTAAAACTTTCTCAAAACAATTAGGATCCACCTTAGCTCATATTCAAGATCTTTTTGATACGGTTTTCCATGGGTTACTTAAATCGGGTAATAGAAAGAAAAAAAATAAAATTATGACAAATATTGAAGATGCCGGTGACGCATACTACGAAACCTATTCTGATATAAAAAAAGGAAATGATAAAAAATGAAAAAATTAGCACTACATTGGCAAATTATTATTGGTCTAGCCTTTGGTTTAGTTTACGGTATTGTTGCCGCAAGTAATGGATGGGGAGATTTTACAACTGATTGGGTTGCACCATTTGGCATCATTTTTATGAATTTATTGAAATTGATTGCAGTCCCTTTAGTTTTGGCTTCTTTGATTACCGGTGTAGCATCCTTGTCTGATTTAAAAAAATTGAGCCGTATTGGCGGCAAAACAATTGGGATTTATATTGGAACAACTGCCGTCGCTGTCACCATTGGATTAATCTCGGTTAATGTGCTTCAACCTGGAGATAAAGTCCCTGACCTCATGAAAGAGAAACTTCAGGAAACGTATGAAGCTGATGCATCTTCTCGTTTTGGGTCAGCAGAAAAAGTGAAAAACCGTGGCCCGCTTCAAGCAATCGTGGACATGGTTCCGAGTAATTTCTTTTCATCTGCTTCCAGTAACCGAAATATGCTTCAGGTTGTTTTTGCTGCAATTTTTATTGGGATTGGGTTAATTCAAATCCCGAAAGATAAAGGGAAACCGGTTCTAGACTTTTTTGAAGGCTTGAATGATGTGGTGATAAAATTGGTTGACCTTATCATGTTGATGGCCCCGGTAGGTGTGTTTGCGCTTATCGCCCAAACGATTAATAAAGTTGCGGGAAATGACTTGGCACAAGTTTTGGAATTACTTGGTGCTTTAGGATATTATATGGTTGCTGTTATTCTTGGGCTCCTTTTCCACGCTGTATTTACCTACACCGGTTTATTAAAAATATTGACAAAAATGCCGTTAAAGACATTTTATAGGGGGATTGCTCCGGCACAACTATTGGCATTTTCTACAAGTTCAAGTGGGGCAACTTTACCGGTTACTATGGAACGGTGCGAAGACGAATTGGGTGTATCAGAAGAAGTTTCATCTTTTGTTCTCCCACTCGGTGCAACAATTAATATGGATGGAACAGCATTGTATCAAGCTGTCGCTGCAGTTTTTATTGCACAAACACTTGGAATGGATCTGGGTATTGGTGCCCAACTCACGATTATTTTAACGGCAGTATTAGCATCTATTGGCACCGCTGCTGTTCCGGGCGCTGGAATCATCATGCTCGTTATAATTTTAGAAGCTGTTGGCGTTCCAACAGCAGGAATTGCTCTCATTCTTGGTGTGGACAGAATTCTTGATATGATGAGAACTGTTGTAAATGTGACAGGTGATGCTTCGGTTGCAGTCATTGTTGCAAATTCAGAAGGCCAATTAAATATTCCAAATAAATAAATTTTAGATTAACGTAACAATTCAAAAAAAGCGATTACTGATTAATAATAAATTGTTTCAAAATGGTTTACTTAAATAAAAATCAGATATAACTTCTAACAGATTTTTGAAAGTTTAACGGGTGGGTTCTGTATTTTTTTGGATCGATACTCAATATTGGGTGCTGAACTTCAATGTCAAAAAACAGGCCTTCTCCGCAATTGTGGGGTAAAGGAAGTTTGCTGTCATTGAGAGGCTCCCTCCGTTCAATAAACATAGAATGGTCCCAAAAAAACAATCTACCCGTTTCTTTTAATCTAAAGTCGATAAAATCTGATTTATCCTTGATTGACTTCCTCGAATTCTCAATTTAACCTTTGTTTCTTCGTATTCCCGTTTTAGAACTTCCACACCTTCCTGTGTTTGAGCAATCATTTTTCCTTGATCATAAGGAAACTCAAGATCAATCGTTTTAAAATTTTCTTCCATTTTTTCCAGAATTCTTGAGCGTAGTTCTGATAATCTCAAATGTTGCTGAGCAGAAATAGTGACAGAATCAGGAAACTCCCGCTGTCTTTTTTCAATTATATTTCCATCTGAAATCAAATCTACTTTATTCAATACGTGAATTTGTGGGATTTTATGTGCACCCATTTCTTTTAAAACTGATTCTATTGTTATGACATGATCTCCAATTTGTGGGGACGTAATATCCGAAACTACCACGATTAAATCCGCCTCCAAAACTTCTTTCAATGTACTCTTAAATGAAGCGACTAAATTGTGAGGTAATTTCCGGATGAATCCAACCGTATCACTCAATAAAATTTGATGAGATTCATCTAAATCCAATTGTCGAACCGTCGTGTCAAGCGTAGCAAATAATTGATCTCGAATATATACATCAGAGCCGGTTAAGGCTTTAAATACTGTTGATTTTCCTGCATTGGTATATCCAACCAACGAAACCCTAAATTCTGACTGTCTTCTTAAACTTTGTGTATCTCGTTCTTTTTCAATTCGGACTAAATCTTTCTTTAATCTAGAAATTCGAGTTCGAATGAGACGGCGGTCAATTTCAATCTGCGTTTCCCCCATTCCTGCACGAGTGCCAATTCCACCCATTTGTCTCTCAAGATGTGTCCATTGTCGCGTCAATCTTGGAAGTAAATATTCTAAATACGCTAAGTCAACCTGAGTTCGGGCTTCTTTTGTTCTGGCATGTTTTTGAAAAATGTCCAAAATAAGTCCACTCCTATCAAGGACCTTTACTTTTTTCGACATTTTATGATAATTCTTAATTTGGCCGGGACTTAATTCATCATCAAATAAAATGAGTGTTACACCCAATTCGTCTGCTTGGGTAAAAAGCTCTTCAGCCTT
>JABHAX010000105.1 GCA_018674095.1 Fidelibacterota bacterium | reverse complement strand
TGATGAGGAAGATATTTTTGTACAAATGGAAGCATTAACATGTCATGTTTTTAAAACTGTAAAAAATGTTGAGCTCCCTAAAAAATTCCCCAGATTGACTTATGCCGACGCCATGGAAATTTATGGCTCGGATAAACCTGACCTTCGTTATGGTATGGAGCTTCAAGACGTGAAAGAATTCACAGATGCTTCGGAATTCAATGCCTTCAAATCCGCTGAAAAAGTAAAAGGAATTGTAGTGGAAGGTGGAGCCAAATATTCCCGGAAAAATATTGATGGGTTCACAGATTATGTGAAGAAATATAAAGCCAAAGGATTGGCGTGGATGAAAGGGGACAACGGTGTATTCACCGGTGGAATATCTAAATTTTTCTCCGAAGAACTCCAAAAATCAATCTGTGAAAAATGTGGTGTGAATGATGGCGATATTTTATTCATGATTGGAGATAGTGCATCCATCACTCTGAATGCTTTAGGGCATCTTCGAGTTGAAATTGCAAAACGAGAAACTCTTGCAAATAAAGATGATTTTAAACCGGTTTGGATTACAGAATTCCCCATGTTTGAATATGATAAAGATGCAGATCGATTTATTGCCATGCATCATCCATTTACCGCACCGAGAGAAGAAGATCTTGATATGCTGGATTCGGATCCATCCAACACTTTGAGTCGTGGCTATGATTTAACAATGAATGGATATGAAATTGCTGGTGGATCTATTCGGATTCATTCGCCTAATGTTCAAGAGAAAGTATTTTCATTATTGGGATTGAGTCGAAAAGAAGCCATTGAAAAATTCGGGTTCCTCGTGGAAGCTCTAACTTACGGTGCGCCACCACACGGTGGAATCGCTTTTGGATTTGATCGCTTGGTTATGCTCTTAGCAGGAACTGGAAATATAAGAGACGTGATAGCGTTTCCAAAAACAACTTCTGCCACATCCTTAATGGACGAAAGCCCTAGTAATGTGAGTACAGATCAGTTGGATGATTTAGGAATTCAATTAAAAGAATTAGAAGAATAATTTAAAGTAGATTCATACGAAACAACCGTTCGCTTACTGTAATTTCGTATGACTCGTTATTGTTTTTCGATTTTTAAAAAGTAGGTAATTTGCATAACGATATGCTTAAACCACATTTATTAATTAAAGAGTTAACCCGCTAAACGCAGTAATTGTGTTTAGCAAGACGTTGTATATAATTAAATGATTTAATGAATTCAAGAGACAAATTAATAAATCAAATTAAGGAAGTTGAAGATGACAGCCCGGTCAGTGATTCCTCCAACAAGAGTATTCTCGCAAGAGGTTGTGATCCAGTAATGGGTAAACGTGCGATTGAATTAATACCACCAATGTTAGGTAACCCTGAAATGGTTGCAGTTACAAATGATGATGATTTTATCAGAGAATTACATAGAAAAAAGTGGTCAGTTATTCTCTTTGCGCCAGGAGCATGTAGATATGATGCAGCAAAATTACCTATTCCAGGTAGTCGAAAGATTACGAATGGTTGGGGTTTAGAACAGTATCGGGAATTAGTAATAAAGCACCAAGGTGAGGAGATAAAAATTGTTGAAACCATGGATGAGCGTCAAATCGTTGATCTACTTAGGGAAGCCTTAGAAAGCATTAATGAAATCTAAAATAACTACATACAACAAAACCTAAACTGCATTAAAACGTAGTTTAGCCAACCGTTGTAGCCAATTTGAAAAACCGAAAAATGGAACAAAGTATTTTACCAGTTGAATCAATTCAAGAAAGAGATGTTGACTTAATCTTGCTCGAAGAATTATCGACTGACAATTCATTTTGTGAATGGTTTATTAGAGAATTAGATTTACCTACATTGACTTCGGTAAATGGAGCTTGGAGTAGTATTTCAGCGTTTGGACTTGGAGAAACGGATATATTATTTTCATACAATTCAAACGACAAAAAAATATTTGTGCTTATAGAGAATAAGCTAGACGCTTCATTTCAAGATGAACAATTCAATCGTTACTTAAAGCGTGTAGACAAATATTTAACAAAAAAAGAATGCGACAATGCTTTTGCTGTTTTGATTGCACCAAAACTTTACTGCGAAAATCAAAGCGATTTTGAAAATTATTTGACTTACGAAACAATTTCGGAAAAACTTGAATATGTTGGAACAAAGAGAAAATTATTCAAAAGTAATTTGCTGCAAATCGCAACCGAAAAATTAAGGCGTGGTTATCAACCAATAAATTCTATTCCAGTTCAAAAATTTTGGCATTCGTATTGGAAATTTAAAGAAGAAAAATATCCTAGTTTGATAATGAAAAAGCCGGATATTGTTCCTCATAACAGCGATTGGCCAATGCTATATGACAGCGACTTGAAAAATATTGTGTTTTACCACAAACTTGGACAAGGAAATACTGATGCAACTTTTAAAGGATTTCCTGAAGAGGTTGAATTTAAAATAAAAGAACTACTTCCTGAATGGGCAAAATTTGAAAAACACAGCAAAAGCTGTTCGATTAGAGTTTTTTCAGGAAAAATTGATCGAACAAAAGATTTTAATGAACAGATTGACAATGTAAATAATGGACTAAAAAATCTTGAACGAATTAAAAACTGGTTAATTGAAAATAAAAACTGGCTAAAAAAAGGTGTATAGTGCATACCCTTCGGGATACGCGCCATACACAAACCGTTGAGCTTAATTGGGGTTTATATGAGAACTTAGGTCAGTCTCATAACCCGATTGATGTATAATTTATTAATTAAAACGACTTTTTGTCATTTTAATAAAATCATTTTTAGCATACTGGCATATAATTATTGTTGGAATAATGATTGTCTATTTCGAGCATAATAAAAAATAACTAAACTATAAGGATAAAAAATGAAAGCATTAC
>JABHAX010000104.1 GCA_018674095.1 Fidelibacterota bacterium | reverse complement strand
GCTTTTGAGCAATAATTAATATTTTTTGATCCGGTAGCTCAGTTGGTAGAGCAGTGGCCTTTTAAGCCATTGGCCGTGAGTTCGAGTCTCACCCGGATCACAAAAAAACCCTATCTTTTTTGATGGGGTTTTTTATTCTAAATTGAATAAATGAACCGAATGGCGTTTTATAATGAATTTCGCCATTCATTAATGTAAAGAGAACTTTTTTGATTACAACTAATAATATTGCTATGCAGTACGGCTCAAAACCCCTTTTTGAAGATATTTCCATTACATTTTCTAAAGGGAATAAATATGGACTTATCGGAGCCAATGGGTCCGGAAAATCTACCTTCATGAAAATTTTAACTGGAGAAGTTGACCAAACTTCCGGCTCGGTAAAAATTGATCCAAATGAACGTGTCGCAAAATTAAATCAAGACCATTACGCCTATGAAAAAATTATTATTTCAGATTGCGTCATTATGGGACATACTGAATTATGGAAAGTAAAAGAAGAACGAGATAGAATTTATTCACTTCCCGAAATGTCTGAAGACGAAGGAATGAGGGTTGCCGATTTAGAGGTGGAATTCGCCGAAATGGACGGATATATGGCAGAATCCCATGCCGGTGATTTACTTCTGGGTGTGGGCATTCCTCTCGAGCAACATGATAAACCTATGAGTACCTTAGCACCAGGAATGAAACTTCGTGTTTTACTTGCTCAAGCTCTATTCGGAGAACCTGGGATTTTACTATTAGATGAGCCAACTAATAATTTGGATATCAATACAATAAGATGGTTGGAGGAAATTTTAAATTCGCGTAATAGTACCATGATTATAATTTCCCACGATCGCCATTTTTTAAATAGTGTGTGTACACACATGGCTGATTTGGATTATGGTGAACTTCGATTATACCACGGAAACTATGATGATTTTATGACTGCAGCAACCCAAGCACGTGAAAGATTGATTCTAGATAATGCTAAGAAGAAAGCGAAAATCGATGAATTACAGTCCTTTGTAAAACGATTTTCAGCCAATGCATCCAAAGCTAAACAAGCAACATCTCGTGCGAATCAGATTAGCAAAATAAAATTAGATGATATTAAAAATTCAAGTCGTGTTTATCCTTTCATTCGATTTCAACAACATTCCAAGGTATTTAATAAAGCGTTGAATGTGATAGATTTGGACAAAGGATATGATACGCTTTCCGTGTTAAAAAAATTCAATATCACAATCGAAGCCGGGGAAAGGCTTGCCATCATTGGACCTAATGGAATTGGAAAGACTACACTATTAGGTTGTTTGGTAGATGACCTTCCACTAGATAGCGGTGTTGTAAAATGGTCCGATAATGCTGTGATTGGATATTTTGCTCAAAATCATAGCCAAGATTTTAATTCAAATTTGTCACTCGTGGACTGGATGTCTCAATGGAGTCAAAAAGGAGATGATATGCAAACGATTCGTGGAACGCTTGGACGATTATTATTTTCACAAGATGATATTAATAAACCGGTTCGTGTTTTATCCGGTGGCGAACAGCGTCGTATGTTATTTGGGAAAATAATTTTACAACGCCCAAATGTGATTATAATGGATGAACCCACAAATCACTTAGATATGGAATCTATCGAATCTCTTAATCTGGCTCTAAGTGGATTTGAAGGAACTATAATTTTTGTGAGCCATGATCGGGAATTTGTTTCATCATTAGCTACGCGTATTATCGAATTAACTGAAACCAAAATCAAGGAGTACAGTCGCGGGTATGATGATTACCTTCACAGTTTAGGTGTTGAATAAAAACGCCAATTTGAATTTCTTGATTTTAAAATAATTCAAATTTAAATCCTTTAAGAAATACAAAATACCGAGCTTTAAAAAAACCGTGAATTAGATACTACCCTTAAGATATCAAATGGAATTCTTGTCAATCATTGGCGATTCCTTATGATGTACTCTTTATGAGAACCAATTTATCATCTTATTTAAACCGGAATCCGGTGTATTATTTATTTTATTCGATAGTCCCACCCACATGAATATGAGAAAAATTAGGAAATCGATTGGAGATGAGTTGGTTGTGGAAGGATAATGATGTTTTTTAGATCAAGTCCAATTTATAAAAAAGAAAAGCCCCGGTTAATTAACCGAGGCTTCTTTGATTTTCCCTATTGGGAGCCTATTTGCGACGTGTTTTACGACGCTGACGGCTAGCCCGCGGATCGTTCCGCAAAGCTTCAATCCTGGCATTCCTTTTAATACGTCGGACAGTTTTCTTTCGAGCTTCTCGTTTCGTATCACTAGGTTTTTCATAAAAGGATCTTGTCCGAACTTCCCGAAGGACGCCGGCCCGTTCCCACATCTTTTTAAATCGACGTAAGGCACGTTCAAATGATTCTTTTTCTTTTACCTGGACCTCAACCACGTTAATCACCTCCAAAGTGTAGTTTGTGGTTATTCAATTAAATTATTTTTGCTTCAAAAAAGCCGGCAATTTTACCGGTTTGACACACCACTTACAAGGATTAAACCATAGATGCAAATTCTTCAATCGTGAGAGATTCCGGTCGACGGGTAAAATCAATCTTTTCTTTTAATGAATCTGGGAAATCCCATCCCTTTAAAGTATTCCTTAACATTTTTCGTCTTTGTGAAAAAGCAGTCGCAACCAATTTATTAAATCTTCCATATTTTTCATCTGAAACTATTGGAATTTCTTTTTTGGTAAATCGAATTATAGCAGAATCTACTTTAGGTTTTGGGATGAATACGTCCGGTGGGATTGTAAAACAATATTCCATATTTAAATAAGCACCAACAACAATAGTAAATCGCCCATAAGCTTTTGTGCCAACCTTTGCGGATAATCTTTCTGCCACTTCTTTTTGCATCATAATAAATGCGTCACCCCAATAGTCTAATTGCTCAATGAGCCAAAAAATAATGGGAGAAGTTATATTGTAAGGAATGTTTCCTATAACTCGAACCGGGTTTTTAATGGGAATATTTTCAATTTCCTGAAGGAGAATATCGCCATGAACTACATGTAATCCTTTTAAAGATTCTCGATTTTGTAAATACTCAATGAGCATGGGATCAATTTCTATGGCTGCCATTTCATCAACATACGGAAAGATTCGTTCTGTTAGAGCACCTTCTCCCGGGCCAATTTCAAGAATGGAATCTGTCTCTTTTGGGTCAATGGTACGAGCAATACGATCTAAAAGATTTCCATCGGCAAGAAAATTTTGCCCCCACTTTTTTCGGAATGGATGGTTTGTTCTTTTAGTCATTGATGTTCGATCTTTTGCAATTATAGGATTTTATTCTGAAATCTGAAAGAGGCTTGATGCATTCTCTGTGGTTTTTTCTGCAATCAATTCCAAAGAGACTCCGTGGATTTCTGCTAATTTCTCGGCTACAAATCTTGTTCGTCCCGGCTCATTTGGTTTTCCTCGGTGAGGTACCGGACTTAAATAGGGTGAATCTGTTTCAACTAAAATTCTATCTAACGGTAACTCTTTTGCCACTTCCGGCAAATGGCTATTCTTAAAGGTAAGATTCCCTGAAAAAGAAATATAATATCCCAAATCTAAAAAAGCATTTGCGGTTTCCAGATTACTGGAAAAACAATGGGCTACACCGCGAACATTTGGAAATTCTTTCAAAATTTTAATCATATCTTGATCCGCATCTCTATTATGAAAGATGATTGGTTTATTTAACTCTTGAGCGATCTCCATTTGGGTGCGAAATACATCTTTTTGAATTTCCGGATCGGATATATTCCTGAAATAATCCAAGCCCATCTCTCCCACGGCCACCATGGAATCGAAAGTCATGAGGTCATAAATCTGATCTACAAAATCTTCCGGAGCATCTTTCGCATCATGGGGATGAACCCCGACAGAGGCAAAAATATTATCGTGCGTTTCTCCCAACAAGAGACATTCTCGGGCATCTTCCATATTGGTTGCCACGCAAATAAAGCGGTTTACGCCTAACTCTTCAGCGCGTTTAAGTACATCCGAAAGGTTATTTTTTAAATCTTCGTAAAAAAGATGGCAATGAGTATCAGTTAGCATTTTGTTATTTCTTCTTGTAAAATGGTAGGCAAACCTAAATTGATTTAATAACTATCACGACTATGAATTTTCAAAAAATACTATTTTTATTTTTCCACATTTCTATTGGGATATCTTCATCATTGAAAGATGGCGATACGCTAATTGTCCATCCCATCACCTGGGAAACACCCTCTCCGGAAGGCTGGGGAGCACAATATAAACAAAACATTTTATTTCCAGATTCTGATGAATCTTGGGCCAAAATCATCATGATGCAAACATTGAAATGTGATTCTGCAACGAATGGCGATAAATACCCCTGTGGTGAATGGGACTATATCTGGAATACTTTTGTGGATGATCGAGTGGGTGATACAACCGAATCCTATTCGATCGGAAGTTTTGTAACACCGTATGGCAAGCGACTCATAATGGGTGGCGAAAATGGCTGGCAATGGACCTACGATATGACAGATTATGCCCCAATCTTGAAAGGGGAACGATTTGTAACTGTGGGCAATAACCAGGAATTATTGGATTTAAAATTTCTTTTTATCAAAGGAAAACCAACGCGGAATATTCTGAAAGTTGAAAATATTTATCCTTATGGACATCACAAATATGGCGAATTATCGGATAATGATATTCTAAAAGAAACAGTCCTTCATCTTCTGTCAAATGCCAATGGCTTTAAAATGAAAGCTGTAATCTCTGGGCATGGACATTCCGGTCCGAGAAATTGCTGTGAGTGGGACAGTAAAACTCACACATATTATATGAATGGCTATGAACTCTTCCGCTGGAATGTATGGAAAGATTGTGGCAATAATCCTATTTATCCACAAGGGGGAACTTGGCCATTTGACCGCGCAGGTTGGTGCCCCGGAACCAAAGTGGATGAATACGAATTTGAACTCACACCCTTTGTGAAAGCGGGTGATTCTATTGCCATTGATTACGGAATTCAACCTTATTCAGACAATGGCGAAAAAGATGGTGAATTCCGCATGGCGCACCAATTATTCTCTTACGGTCCTCCTAATTTTAAGAATGATGCGGGAATTGTGGATATCATTTCTCCCAGTTCGAAAGGAGCCCACGCCCGATTTAATCCATCTTTAAGTCATCCAAGAATCATTATTAAAAATACTGGGGAATTTGATCTTCATTCATTAGAAATCAGCTATGGATTGAAAAATCGGAAAAAATCT
>JABHAX010000103.1 GCA_018674095.1 Fidelibacterota bacterium | reverse complement strand
ACTTGCCTTCATAGATAAAATAATATTATGATAATTTTCATCTTCAGCTATTCTTAAAAATTCCATAGCTGACTCTACCATTCCCAAAGGCGTATCGCCATAACGACTCATAATTCTATCAGATAATGAACCATGATTTGTTCCGATTCGCATTGCAGTCCCATAGTTTTTACAAATATTAATTAATGGAATAAATCGTTCGCGGATTCGGTCCAATTTTTTGGAATAAGACTCATCTGAATAATCATGAATTTCGAATTTTTTCCTATCAGCGTAATTCCCTGGATTGATCCGAACTTTTTCAACAATTCGAGCTGCAACTTCTGCAGCATTCGGTGTAAAATGAATATCCGCAACCAAGGGTGCATCATAACCTTGGGCTTTTAGACCCTCTTTTATCAGTTTAAGATTTTCAGCTTCCTTCACGCTTGGTGCTGTAATTCGAACAATTTCACATCCTGCATCTATCATTCGTATAGATTGGGCAATTGTTCCATCCGTATCCATGGTATCTGTTGTCGTCATGGATTGTATTCGGATTGGATTATTTCCACCCACACCAATCTGTCCAATCATAACCTCACGAGTATTCCATCGTTGGTATTTTGTTAAACTAGAACAGTATTTTTGCATTATTGATAAAATGGGGTTTCATAATATTGTTTTGCTTCATTCATGGACGATGAAAAATTATTGAGATTAATGCAAGCTTCATAACTTGATTTTGCCTTTAAGCGTTGATCCAATTTATCATACGCTTTCCCTTGTAATAAATAGGCATTTCCCAAGATAATATCCAATTCTGCAGAATAGGAAGAAATTGTTTTATTCACGGACAACAAGACATTATCATATTGTTCTAAATGAAAAGACAATAACGCTTTCTCATAATTTAAATAAGGGATATACCACTCTTTTTGCCTTTCAGTCAAAGTGGGTGAAAGTGAATTTAATCTTCCAATGATTCGGGATGATTCATCGTATTTCTCCGTTCGGATAGTTGACTCTAATAGTAACAAATTGAAATAATAATTTTTTGGAAATTGATCGACCAAATCTCTAGAATATTTAAATGCATGGATAGGTTCATTCTCTACCCAAAGGTATAAAAAACTTAAAATTCCTTTTGCTTCAATCCATGCCCAATCACCTTGATCGGCGGCTTTGGTGATTTCTTCGAGTCCAGATTCTCTCGATGAATTGAGTCCATATAATTGAATAGACCATTTTAACAAAACATTGCTCATCCCGGCATAATATTCAATGATTCCAATGGGAAGCCGTGCATCAATGACTTCCGGATATTTTTCAGCTACATCATCAATGATAGAAAAACCTTTGTAAGCTCTATAGAGCGTTCTAAACCATTTTTTCTGTCCGAGAGTTACTCTGGCACTCAAGCCCAAAGCCGACCCCTGATAAAGCAAATAATTAGGGTCATATGGATTAGATTTAACTAAGTTTTTGTAAATGGGTTGGATTAAGGCCAAATCCGTTTCAAGAATTAAATTCGCTTCAACTACAGTATCATATGCTTGGCTTCTTACCCAACGAGCCGCAACCCAAATTAGGTGTACACCAGGATGATCTGGAAACTTTTTCCGTGCATCCGTGAGAATGTCCACAGCCTCATCAAATTCATAATTATAAAATGCTTGAACGCCTGAACGAACTAAAGAGTCACCTGCATAATAATCCGTTGAGTAGAGGAGTGAGACAAATATTGCAACAATTAAAATTATGCGATGCATTGATTAAAAAGGATTTGGGAATGGATTATGGATTAAGGTTGGCCAGACTACGTTTCGCTTCAACGAATAATATATTAGGATTAGGACATGTCCGCCTTTGGCGGGTTAGGAAATTGGGATATTGAAATAAAAAATTAAAACTATGAACCTTGAGAAGATAATATTAACCACCCTTGGGATTCATTATTTTCAGGCTTTATCTCAAGACTTTTTTCCCATGATGCACGGGCTAACTGTTTTTCTTTCATTTTCCAATACGTTACACCCATTCCCATATAAGCATCAGGGTCATCCGGGCTCAATTCTAAAACTTCCTGAAATGCTACAAGAGATTCATTATACATATTCTTTTCACGATAAAATTTTCCAAGTACACCCATTGCCCCTGGTAGCCAAGTTGTAGTGTTATTATTTACAGACAGAGCATTTTTAAATGCTTGGCGCCCCATGGTTGGATTCCCAATCCGATTATATTCTACAGCAAGCACATAGTAAGTCTGAGGTAATAGATTTCTGACAATTGCATCGTTTGGTCGATAATGAAGAAGGTCTTCCCAAGAGGCCGCTGTTCTGCCCCATTCGTGAGCATTAAAATAACTCAAGCCTTGCATATATCGATAATCAGGATTATCAGAATCTAAATAAACTGCATCACTATAGGATAAAGCTGCATAGACATATCTTCCCTGTTCAAAATATAAATCTGCTAAGGATAAATGAGGGTGAATATCTTTTGGATTAACTTTAATTGCACGTTGGAAGGCTCGTTTAGCATCTTCAACTCGTCCAAGTTTCAAATGATTTTCACCAATTAGTTGAACAAAGCCAATATGAGTTGGATATTTTTCTGTAGATTCTTCTGAAAGATTTAAAGCTTCTGTATAATTCCCTTTTGCCATTGTTTCACGAATAATTGTTATCCTTTGTGCAGGTCCATCGGGAGACTTTTTAGAAGAATATTTTAAAACATCACTACTCAATTTCCGTTGCTGGGCCGTATTTATAAACATGGACATAGCTTCAATGGTTGCACCGTGATTCGGATCCAAATACAAAGCTTCTTCGAAAGCATATTTTGCTTTTTGATATTCACCCAAAGTTGCGAATAAGGATCCCATAAAAAAATGGGCATCAGGATTATCTGGATTTTTTGCCACTTCTGTTAGATATACATCTTTGGCTGCAGCGTAATCACCATTTGCTTCATAATGCATACCCAATTGACGTTGGACATATAAATTTTCAGGATTTAGTCGCGCTTCTTTTTCGAAATCTTTTCTTGAGAAAAACGGTTTTGAATCTAAAGCGACAACTTTCTTTTTGGGCTCATCTTCATAAAAATACCGAGTGGCACGCGCTAATTCTTTATTAGATGCTTGAAGTTCACCCGTGAGATTAAATAACTCATCTGCATAAGCGGCAGTATTAATTCGGGGGGTTTTATTAATGGAAGATGCAGATTCAATAGGTTCTGCTTTTGCTTCAGACTTTTCAGACTCTTTCTTTTTAGATTTTTTCTTTTTCCCTGAAGATTTTTTCTTCTTCGACTTCTTAGATCCTTTCTTTTTCTTCTTTCCAGAAGATTTTTTCTTTTTACTGGAAGATTTTTTCCCAGATGACTTCTTCTTTTTCTTCTTCTTTTTTTGCGCTTCGGCAGATTCTGCACGCAAAATTCCCGATTCTGATATCGGGAATGATCCCATCAGAATAAGACATACTAATAGCTTGGTAAGGAATTTCATTAAGTCAACTTCTCGGATTACGATAGAATTTACTAAAACGGAGCATGAACCCAAGATTTTATTTAGGAAGTTTCAAAATGGTGTTTTCACCCAAAATTAATTCATCTGCATGTCCCGAATACCCGGATTTTTCATCATAAAAATGCATATGACTATTGGTCGAATGATGTGTAAATACAGCATGATGTTTTGTGGAATAGAATCCTAAAATTTTTGCATTTGTATTTTCAACTGTCCGATTCCAAGATTTATTCATATGATCTTCATGAGTCCCATCAGGTCCAGGATCACTGATTATATGCCATTTCACTTTTGTAAAATTCCCTTGAAGTATAAATGGAAAAGGTTCTTCTGGATTAATATTATTATCCTTGGCGATTTGATAGATATAGTCATTCAATGATGTTTCGATTTGTGTATTATTAAAAGGAATTTCAATCCAATCTTTAACAGTTGCCGTTACTAATAAAAGAGCCTTCTCATTTTCAGCATTGTTTGTAAAAGATGCTTCGCCCCCTTTTTTTGCTCTTGTTAATACAGGCTTTGAATCCCAAATCAATATTTCACCTTCTAAACCTTCCAAAGCTCCCAAACCATACACATGTTCATCTTGCAATACGTCGGTTAACGCAACAACACCATCTCTCACACCACCGTGCATAATTTGGCGTAATTCACCATAGATATTTACATGAATTGATTTTTGATCTGATTGACATCCAATCAATAATAAACCAACTAATAATAGTATATTTTTCATTTATTACTCATTACAAAATTTATTATATCCGTTTCATCTGAATAAAGTCACCGGTTACTTCTAATAATACTTTCACAGTAGCATCATTGCGATTCCGCCAAAACCAACCATGATATCCATCAAATTCAGCTACTAATTCTCCTTTATCCGAAGCAACCATTTTACCCTTTTTATAAGTCGCAGTTTTATGCATTCCTTTATAACCATCTCCGTGCAAATTAAAATTTAGAGCTCCATTTTCGGTTGACCACTTATATTGAGCAATGGCACCTTTTTTCATTTCGAGCTTAATTTCAATTGCTTCCCCGGATGCAATTTCAACTTCCATGATATCTTGTTTTTCTTCAAAAATTTCCGATTTAACTTTTTCATTTTTAGTAAGATTATCTTTCAATATTTCGGGTTCAGTTAATGCTTCTTTCTCAAGACTCTTTTTAATTTCACCCATTTTCTTTAAACCTAACGCATGTCCTACGCCTGTAGGATCCACGCCATATTCTGCTGGTAAAATAACAAGCAATAATAAAAAGCTAGCCACGACAAAAGCAATAATGGTCGATTTTAAAAGTTGTGAAGATGTGGGCAAATCACTTTCAGGTGGTTTATGTGTATGATTCATTATTCCCTTTTTTATGAATTGAAATATCCAAAAAGTTGATATCCTGTGAGCATGAAACCCAAAGTCATTAACACTACATTGGCTGAATAGGCGTGTTTAATGAAATTACCTTGTTTTCGCCAATAACTAATGAGAATCAAAATCGTTGAAAGCGCCAATAATTGACCTATTTCTACACCAACATTAAAGGCAATTAAATTCGTTAGTAGGCCCGTTGAATCTAATTCAAATTCAATAATTTTAGCCGCCAATCCGAAACCATGAAATAGTCCAAATATTAATGTTGATAATTTTGTATTTGGCTGAAATCCAAACCATCTCTGAAAAGCACCCAAATTATCCAATGCTTTATACACAACGGATAATCCGATTATTGCATCAATGAGAAAAGCGTTTATATGAATATCAGCGAATACACCTAACAATAATGTGGAAGAATGCCCCACAGCAAATAGGCTAACATAAATCCCAATATCTTTTAATTTATAAAGAAAGAAAATGACACCTACTAAAAAGAGTAAATGGTCATATCCTGTCACCATGTGTTTTGCACCCAAATACATGAATGGAACAAAATTGATTCCAGTAATTTCTTGAATATACCCTGCATCGCCAATGGTAACGCCGTGAGAAAATAAAGATAAAGGCATTAGGGTGAGAATCCAAATCGGATTGCTTTTTAGGAATCTAATAAAAATCATTTTCTATTTTACTCTATTAATAATCTCAACCACATTTTTATAAAGATGCATGATTATTTATTACCAATTTTGATTGGATATGAGTTTTTTCAATAGGATTCGTCCACAAAAATAAAATGTGATTTCCTACAATTTCCATTTGTGGGTACCCAATTCCCCGGCCGCCACCTAACGTTTCTATGGTGTTTATTTCAAAATTGGAACCATCGGTTCCAATTTTGCGATACACGATAGATGAATTTTCTTCATTGGCCTCCAACCAAGTCGCAATGATAGTTTTTTCATCGATCCATTGTAAGTCAACTCTTCCTTGCGGTTTGCCTCCATCTACTCGAATCGGATTAGAAAATGTTTTACCAAGATCATTTGAAAAGGCCACATTAATTTGTGAATCTCCGTCTGGAGCAGAAAACCATGCAATAGCTAATTTCTCATCTTTCTCAGCCAGTTTTGGACCATTCACCGGGCAACCTGAGATGATCCAATTATCATCATTAACCGCATAAGGCTCTGACCATTCCCCATTTACTCTGCGAAGAATATTTATATTCCGAACTT
>JABHAX010000102.1 GCA_018674095.1 Fidelibacterota bacterium | reverse complement strand
CATTGTTACGATGGGTCGAGTCGATAATAGGAAGTTTGGCATCCATCCTGTAAAAGTTTCAAATCCAAGCCAAACGACTAACCCAAAAATTGTTACGAATCCGGGGAACGATAACGCTTTGGCTTTATGATCTAGTGCCCAACGCAGAAGCCGGGGATACACTTTTGTAAATGCAGTAATTCCGCTCATAATCACTCCAATCAAGGAAACCACAAATATCAGATTCAGGAAGAAACCTTTCGTTAATCCTAAAGGCGCCCAAGTATTGGCTAAAATAATTATGACCAAGAAAATAACAAAACCATTTCCCAACCTTGGATAGCGTTTCAATATCTCAAATTCTAATTTGAATACAGACTTTTTCTTTTTACCCAATAAGAGATTGGCTAATACGGGTAAAATCGTTAATGCGATAATAACCGACGCCACAAGAGCGAATGTTTTTGTGTAGGCCAAAGGTTTAAACAATTTCCCTTCGGCACCCATCATGGTAAAGACCGGGAGGAAACTGACCACCGTGGTGGAAACAGCCGTAATCACTGCACCACTCACTTCCGAGACAGCTTTAATAATTACGTCCTTTGTTTTTTCTTTCGATTTTTCAAGGTGACGTAAAATATTTTCCGTAACCACAATACCCATGTCCACAATCGTTCCGATGGCGATAGCGATCCCTGATAATGCTACAATATTTGCATCCACTTTGAATAATTTCATGCCAATAAAGACTACGAGTACCGTCAAGGGCAACATGCTTGAAATGAGTAGCGATGAGCGAAAATGCATGACCATCATCAAAATCACAATAATTGTGATTAATATTTCATCGCGTAATGCATGATTCAATGTGCCCAGCGTTTCATAAATAAGAGCTGTACGATCGTAAAAGGGTACAACCGCTACCTTACTCACTGTTCCGTCGGAAAGCGTCTTTGAAGGCAATCCTGGAGATATTTCTTTTATTTTCTCTTTTACACTTTTTATGGTCGCCAATGGATTTTCGCCATACCGCGCCACCACAACGCCGCCCACAGCTTCTGCACCCTCTTTATCAAGCACTCCACGACGCAAGGCAGGACCCAATGCAACATGAGCCACATCTTTGATATAAATGGGTACATTATTTTCTGATTTAACAACAGTATATTCAATATCCTCCAACGATTTGATAAACCCTAATCCTCGTACCATATACTCAACACGGTTTACCTCAATCGTTCGTGCTCCCACATCTAAATTAGATTGTCGAACCGCATTAAAAACATCTGTCAACTGAATGCCATGTTCCCGCATCGCTATAGGATTCACATCAATTTGGTACTCTTTTACGAATCCGCCAATGGACGCCACTTCTGCTACGCCATTTGCAGACTGCAGAGCATATCTTACCGTCCAATCCTGGATGGTACGAAGCTCCTGCAAATCCCATCCGCCTGTAGGTTTTCCATCTTTATTTTGTCCTTCCAAGGTATACCAAAACACTTGTCCTAAAGCAGTTGCATCAGGCCCCAAAGTCGGCTGGACATTATTAGGTAATGTTCCCGATGGAAGAGAATTTAATTTTTCTAGGATTCTTGAACGGGACCAGTAAAATTCCGCATTTTCATTAAAAATGACATAAATGGATGAAAACCCAAACATTGAAAATGAACGAACCGTTTTCACATCCGGAACTCCCAAAAGAGCGGTGGTCAGTGGATAGGTAATTTGGTCCTCAATGTCCTGTGGACTTCGCCCCGGCCATTTCGTAAACACAATTTGTTGATTTTCACCAATATCAGGAATAGCATCAACCGGAATTGGATCTCGGGGTAAATCGCCCAATTTCCAATCAAATGGTGCAACCATAATACCCCAAAGCACCACGCCCGTCAGCAATACCCCAACCACCAATGAATTATTGAGACAATATTTTATGAGTTTATTTAACATTGATTTTTCCAATTTTTTTCAATTTTTCTTACCATTTTGATTCCCATAGTTCTGTTTATCTCACCAATCCTATTAGTTCCCCTATTGTGGGGGACTCAAGGGGGTTTATAAAAATGATTCTATCTCCAAACACCATGCTTCTTGAACAATCCAGTATCATTGTATGTTTTATGATATCAATCGACATTATTATTAAACCCCATCTAAATCTTCCCCACAATAGGGAAGACTATAAGGATTTCCCATTGTATTCTCGCTTCACTTCCCCACATCGTAACATGCTCGCACCAAAATAAGGGTTATTCACATCCTTCACTTTACTCAACCAAGATGCACCAGAATTATTAAATGCCATTGGGCAAAATATTTCATAATAAGAATCAGATGATTCATGACCAAAAGACTGCTCAAGCAATAATATTGATTGACTTAACCCATTGAAAGCTTTTCGTACTTCATCGATACTTTTAAAATGCTGTGCGTGCGTCGTTTCTGAAATAAGATTATCTCGAATTTTATTCCATTTATTTGTGGCTTTATCAGATAAATCAAATGTTTTTGTTATTGTCGCTGACAATACAATATTCATGGCAAAAATCGCAGTTTTTGATTCTTTGAAATTGTCTTTTGCCAAAGCATCTTCAGCAATAAAGTATGCATCTGCAATTAAAGTCTGTGCTTTGCGAAATGATGCTGTGGATTCAAGTTGTTCTATTGCTGGCATTTCATGATTTTGTCCACTGGGCATTCCACCATGATTATGCCCCACTCCAGACGAACCGCCACTTGGATTCATCATGCTAGGTTTTGCAGCAATCTGCATGGCAGAATCAATTTTAAAATTCCCCTTCTTTACAACCAGTTCACCTTCTTTAAGGCCCGATTTCACAATGTATTTATCTCCAACTCTAGAACCTAAAACAACTTCCCTTCCTTCGAAGGTGGGTTCATTGCCTGGGATTTGCACATAGACTATAGCTCGATTTCCTGTCTTTAAAACTGCACTGGCAGGAATGAGTAAATTTTCAACTTGATGATTAGGTGTATGCACAATCCCCATGAATTCAGATTTCACCAAATCCATACCGCAAACGTCACAATCACCTTTTTGATCTCGAACCACTTCCGGATGCATAGGACAAATCCATTTATTCGCTAATTCAGGATTGATGGCTTTTCCATCACCATCCAAGATTGCATGAATAGTGCCATGAACAAAAATACCCGGTTTGATCAATCCATCAGGGTTTTGCACATTCATTCGCACTTTTACGGTTCTTGTTTTCACATCCAGAACCGGATCAATAAAAGCTATCCGTCCTTCAAATTTTTCTCCCGGAATGGCTTCTGCAGAAAACGTAACTTTTTGACCAAAAGCGAGCCAAGGCAAATCTGATTCATAGGCGTCAAATATCACCCACACCGTACTCAAATCTGCGATGGTGTAAATATTAGTTCCAGTCTTAACATAAGCCCCTTCTACACCATTTTTTTGGATAACAACTCCACTCATTGGGCTATAAACTGTGATGAGATTTGTAGGCGATTCAGACGATTCAATTTTTTTTATCTGTTTATCCAGTAAACCCATTAAACGTAGTTTTTCTCTCGATGCTTCCAGAGTTGCTCTACTATTTTTCTGTCCGAATGCAGATTGTCCTGAACTTGATACAACCAACTTCCTTGCCTGAATCAATTCTTCCTGTGCTGTGTACACTTCTGGACTGTATAATTCCATCAAATGATCACCTTTATTCACAGTAATTCCGGTATAATCCACAAACATACGTTCTAACCTTCCTGGAACCCAAGCTGTAATATTTTTAATTCGCGATTCATCAACTTCCACTTTCCCAGATAAATGGATTTCCATTTCTGCAATCCCATAGGCAGTTGGCACTGTTTCAATTGATGCCAATTTCATGGCACTTTCTGACATGGATAATTGATTTGGTTTTAAACTGCTATTGCCTGACTCCAATGGAATAAGATCCATGAAACAAATGGGACATTGCCCCGCTTCTGGTAGTTGAACATTCGGATGCATGGAACAGGTCCAAACTTGAGTTTCAATGGAATGAGATTCTTGGGTTAATTCTCCCGTAGAAGATGACCTTCCACCGGAAGACCATATACCCAAGAAAAAGGCTAGCAAGATTAATCCAATGGTTTTTTTGTTATTTTGAATAAAATTCATGATGTTTCACCTCCTATCAAAATCGTTAATTTTGATTTTGATTTTAAATAATTGATGAGTGCTTTTTCGTATTTCATTTGAAATTTTAATAGCCGGCGCTGAGCATCTACGAGAGAAAGAAAGTCAATTTTGTCAGATCGGTACGCTTTTTCAGTAGCACCCAGTGATTCCAATCCTTTCGGAATAAGTACATTTTGATATAACTCAACCTGACGACTGGATTCTTTTAATTCATATAGAACTTTTTCCAAATCTTTTGCTAATTCATTTTGAATTGAAATAACTTTTTGTTCCACAGCTTCCACAGCAAGATTAACAGATTTTATAGATGATTTATTCTTACCAAACCAAAGCGGAATATCAAATGAAACTTTTGCAGCCAATGGATCTTTACCACTGAAAGCACTTCCGTTTTTTTCACCGGTCCCGATTTTCTCAAACCCAATGCCCAAATCTGGCAATCGATTCAATTTTGCTCTTTTCAAGTGAGCTTTGTTCATGTTTAACTCAGCACCAACCATCCTTATATCTGGATTCGATTCATTCATTGTCTCCAAAAGGTGATTTCTATCCGAGTTCATCAATGAGAAGGATAAAGAATCTGGCACAATAATTTCCAAAAGCGTGTGATCGTTTAACAAACTACGAAATGACTCTAACTGAGGTTGTATTTGGTTTTCCAGAGATAACAGATCATCTTCTAACTGAATCAGTTCTATTTGCGTTTTGATGAGATCAGGATGCCCCGTTCGAGATGTGACATATTTGGAGCGTATCACAGAATCCCAGTTTTGGATCAATTCAAAATTCTGTTGTGTTAAATCCGTAATGCGTATCAAATAATAATAATCGTACCAAACATTTCGAATTTCATGCGTAACAGATAATCGCTTTTTCTCTAACTGAGAAAAAGCCATCTCTGCTTTAGCAAATTGTGCGTTGCCGTCTGCTTTTCGTTTCCCAAACCAAGGGATTTTTTGCATAAGTCCAATTTTGGTCTCCTGCGGACCCGCAGCCGTTTGCACGCTTTCCAAGAAATATCCAAATGAAATAGTAGGGTTAGGCAAGCCTTTCGCAAAACCAACCTTTGCTTCAGCAGATTTCCAT
>JABHAX010000101.1 GCA_018674095.1 Fidelibacterota bacterium | reverse complement strand
CGTTTGATTCGGTCTGGCTGCGAATCATAAGATCGAAATGATATGTAAAGTGATTCATCATCATAAAGGACCCGAGCTATAGTTGATTCTGCTGGATGAGCCAGTTCCAATGGACCAATCTGAAAAAATTCATCTACCGGTAGCGCTGATTGCCAAACAGGGTCATCCAGGAGGCCATCTATGACAGGTGCTTCTGAACACCGGACTGCCGTAGTCGTTTTGAATCTCAGAGAATCAGGATTAAAGTCCGTTAAATAATTTGATTGTCCAAAACTTAGGGCCAAGATAATCACATTAAATATTAGGGACTTAAAAACAAACCACTTTCTCGTCATCCACATATGCATTTCTATTTGCGTCCTGTGGTTGAAGTAATATTAAATATATTTGTTTTCAGACAAAAATTAATTTATCGATTTTGAGGTAAAAGACTTTACTTCAAAATCAAGAGTGAATTCATCATAGATCATTTTATCACCAATTTCAGGAAAGAATTTTCCCGATTTATATTTCATACCATAAAGCGTTCGATCGATTTTGATTTGACCAGTTGCCTTAGGTCCTTTATCTGAAAATTGTATTACAGCTGGGAACTCAATAGGATGCGTCATACCACGAATTGTTAAATCTCCGCTAATAGAAAATGCCCCATTGTTGTACACGGCACTTGTTAATTTTAAATGAGCTGTTGGGTGGTTTGCCACATCGAAAAAGTCATCCGATTTTAAATGATTTAATAGTTTTGCTTTCCAGGGACTCTCGCCCATTCCATCTTCTGTCATTGAATTCAACGTAACTGTAAAGTCGCCCGAAAGAATTGTTCTCCCTTCAATGTTTACTGAACCATCCTGCATAGTCACATATCCCCAATGAGAGCCTGTCACTTTAACCCCTTCCCACCGCAGCGATGTATTTTCAACATCAACCGTGAACATTTTCCCATTTCCTGCAATTAGGAATGAAAAACAAAAAATTCCAAAAATAAACTTTTTCATACAGACTCCTTTTTAATGGGTGTGTCCCATCCAGTTATAACTCAAATAAATAAATCCCACCGTCATAATCAAACAGCCGCTGACCAATTCCGGGTTAATATTGAATTGAAAATTACTCATTTTTTCCATAACAATATTTTTGGTATAATTAAAAGTTATTACCACCAGAAAAAGGACCAATGCAATCCCTAATACATAGATGGAAATGAATTTTAATATTGCGCTAATGGATGGTGTCATGCCCGTCATCATCACCACTGCCAACGATGAAGCACAAGGCAGCATTCCAGTTAATAAACCAACTGTGATTGGATTTTCAATTTTTGTATCCTGAAATTTGCCATGAGCATGACCACAATCATTAGAATGAATATGTCTGGATTTATAAAGCGCTCGACCTAAAATATAGGAACCGAATACCAGAATAATAGCAGGGCCCAACCAATGAGAAAAGTCATGAATGAATTCATTTACAAATTCAGCCAAAACTAAATTAAAAATAATTGCAATTGCTGCAAGCACAGCAAAATGTGAGAAAAGTAAACTTCCCGTAAGAAGAAGTATCTTTTTAAAATCAAGTTTTCCACCGATCGTATAGGCCAGTAAAAAAGTTTTTCCGTGGCCAGGCTCCAGAGCATGGAGACAGCCCAAAAGAAAAATCGATGTAAATGTGAGTGATTCAGTCATTATTATCTAAAAAAATGGCCCCCGATTTAGAAGCCACTTTCTTATTTATTATTTTAAGATTTTATTCAGCAAGAACTGCATCAACTAAAAGAAGAACATCGTAAATGTTCACAATGCCATCCAAATTCATATCGGCATTTTGAGCCTGTTCAACGGTAAAATCAAAATTTCCCATCATAAAATTCACAGATAAAATGACATCAAAAATACTGACCATTCCATCCAAGTTTACGTCACCGAAATCTATATTTAAGGGTGGTACTGATCCTGCTGGAAAAATGATTTGATCAAGCCATACACAATCTTCGCCAGAACTTTGAGCTCCATCTTTTTGATAAACCCATCTGAAAGTATGTCCACCTGTTGGCACATTTACACTGTATTCTGTCCAATCACTTTCGCCCCCAATCAATAATTCTTGCGATTGATCGTTGATGAAAAATTCCAAATAATCATAGACAGATCCAGTGCCCCCTTGCTCAGAAGATGCTTTTGCCCAAAATGTGATTTCTCCATCGTAAAGAACATTCATTTCAATAGATAACTCTGTCATTTCAGAATTATTAATGTTACCAGATTTTGCAGAATAGGAACCAGAATAAAATTCAGTATCTATAGTCCAGTCTGCATCTCCACTTAAGATCCAATCAAAGGTGTTAAAAGACATAGATTCAAAATTTTCAATTAGCAAACCAAGTGTAATGGCCACAGGTAAAACATTTTCATAATCTGTACCATTTGCACCAATAATAAACCCTAACAATGCAGTGTGTCCAATGGGAGCATCACTTGTTGCTGTCAATTCTAAAGAAAGCGTAACCTGACTTCCATTATCCCACCAATATGCATTATCACTGGTTAATGCACCAAGTATAATATTCGGATCGCTGCTTGTTACATCAAAAGTTGGAGAATCCACAGGTGAAAGACCCATATTATTTAATACCAGTTGCATAGTTGTCGTTTCGCCTGGGTCTAATGTTCCATTTCCCATATCTAAAAACTCAACTGAAATCAATTCAAATTCCGGAGCATCAACAGGAATCTCCGATTCATATTCCCATGTTTCCACACCATCAGTGGCTTGAATAATGAATGGAATCATAGCACCATTTTCGACATTCCAGCTCACTTGAAATTCAAAGGGTCCAATCGTGACTTCTTCTCCAGCTGCGACAGAACCATTTTCAAGTACACCCGTATTAATTGTTACCATATCGTCATTATGAATAAGCGTAAAAGTCAAATTTCCAGATGGATCTTGCCCCACGTTTTCAAATGTGGTGTATAAGGTGGCTGCATCTCCATAATCCAATGATGGATCTGTTCCTCCAGCAATGGTTAAATCACCCAACAACAAATAGGCACCGTCTGGGGCAATTACATTTACAGTTGTTTCATACGGCATTTTATTGAATGCTGTCACGACAAGATTCACTGAACCTGGGGTATCAATACTTGATCCAAATTCAAGTGTTGCGGCCCCGTTTGCATCTGTAAACATGGATGCCAATAATTCACCATTTCTAGAGATAGCAACTAATGCACCGGGGACTTCTGTTTCTACATAAAATTCTGTAGCACCAATGATCATTATTTCACTGTGGGCAATTGACATATCCGTCGGTGTATCTGTACGAACAACCACGGAAGGATCCCCAAAAATTGTCCAGTATAAAATTTCTTCCTCACCGGCACTACCATAACTATCTGCCATGTGCATAACACCATTCATAGAAAGTCCGCCATAAGTCCGCTTAATATTATTTTCATAGGATTCCACCAAGATGTCATTCATTTCATCCTGCCCATCCATAGGTGGCGCCCAACTTTGATTTACTGTGGACATTAAGACTGCAATAGCACCTGTGGGTGTTCCATCCGAATCTGTAGCACGAAGCCACGTTTCAGCGAAACAAGTTCCAATGTGAAATTCACCATTTACACAGGCGACTGACCAAATGAAGGGCCATTTTTCAGCATTAGTTAAACCATTAACATTTGTTTGATTCATGGGACAGCCATTTCCCCAACTTCCATTTGAACCATGTCCCGTATAATTCACAATAGACCGACCATCGTTTAAAGCAATTTCACCATCTTCTACTGTCCCCGTTGGATCATAAATTTGATCTACTTCACTATATGTGAATCCTAATAAGTCATCTCGAATATTATCTAAATGTTCATAGTCTAATTCCCCATCATCACCAGGGCCTTGATCTGATGCAAACCCCGAACCTTTTTTATACCAATCAGCTGTTGGATCGGGATTCATTTCATACATTATTGTACGATTCACCATGGTTTCAACATGTGTTGTATTT
>JABHAX010000100.1 GCA_018674095.1 Fidelibacterota bacterium | reverse complement strand
GTCCTTCCAGAAGTTGCATCTACTCCTGATTTATTATTAAAAGAAGTTTCCATAAAAGCGAATGTAAAAAATACTGATATATATCATATTGAGATATTAAAACGCTCCATAGATGCCCGGCAAAAAATAATAAAAATCAATCTGAGAGTTTGTGTATATATCAATGAAGCATTTACTGGAAAACGCGAAAGTTATCCAGATTATAAAGATGTAAGTCATCAAGATAGTGTCACGATTGTTGGGGCAGGTCCAGCAGGACTTTTTGCTGCATTACACCTCATTGAAAAAGGATTAAAACCTATAATTATAGAAAGAGGAAAAGATGTAAAAAGCAGGAGAAAAGATCTCGCGCTTCTGACCAAGGAGCATATTGTTAACGAGGATTCAAACTACTGTTTTGGAGAAGGGGGAGCTGGTACTTATTCTGATGGGAAATTATATACCCGAAGTAAAAAGAGAGGAGATGTAAATAAAATTTTAGATATTTTAGTTCAACATGGTGCTTCTACTGATATCCGAGTTGAGGCGCATCCACATATAGGAACGAATAAATTACCTAAAATTATTCAAGCAATACGTGAGACTATAATTGAGTTTGGCGGGCAAGTGATATTTAACAGCCGGGTAACAGATATCCTGATAAAAAATAATTCTGTTACGGGTGTAGAATTAAAAGATGGTACAATTATCGATTGTAATAAATTAATATTAGCTACAGGACATTCTGCCCGAGATATATTTGAATTATTATATAAAAAAGAAATTGAGATAGAAGCCAAAGCATTTGCAATTGGCGTTAGGGTTGAACATACCCAAGAATTAATTGATCAAATACAATATAAATGTAAAACCAGAGGAGAGTATTTACCACCGGCAGCCTACTCAATAGTTAAACGAGTAAATGGTAGAGGAGTTTATTCATTTTGTATGTGTCCGGGAGGCATTATCGCACCTTGCGCCACACGACCTGGTGAAGTGGTAACCAATGGTTGGTCACCTTCAAGTAGAGATTATGCAACGTCTAATTCAGGAATTGTTGTTGAGCTCACTCTTGAAGATTTTGCTCCCTTTAAAGATTTTGGACCATTAGCAGGAATGTATTTTCAGAAAGAGATAGAAAAAACTGCTTGGGAAATGGGTGGAGAAACTCAAAAAGTTCCAGCACAAAGATTAGTTGATTTTACCCAAAATAAATTGTCGACTGATATTCCTAAAACGTCATATTTCCCTGGTACAAGATCTACAAAATTAAGCAAAGTTTTACCTCCATTTATTCATCAACACTTACAGGAAGGCTTTAAGCAATTTGGAAAACAAATGAAAGGCTATTTAAGCAATGAAGCAGTTGTACATGCACCTGAAAGTAGAACATCATCTCCAGTTAGGATCCCAAGGGATTCAGACACGCTACAACATCCACAAATCAAAGGATTATTCCCATGTGGGGAAGGAGCGGGATATGCCGGCGGAATTATTTCAGCAGCTATTGATGGTGTTAAGTGCGCAGAAAAATGTTAGGCCTTTGCCATGAATATTGATCGGGGAGAATAAAGGAAAAAGTCCAGGAAATAAAACAGAGAAATTGAATCACGATTTTTTCTGTTTATAAAAACACCCAATCCCGGTTATGGCTAATGCGGGTGCAATGATCAAATTTATTAATGAAAGAAATTGCCAATGCCAATAGTCTGCAACAGGAACTCCTAATGTTGGCACAATGAAAAGTGCTGTGGGTGTCCATGGAACAATGCTTTCTAACATCGTTCCCGTATCTTCTAGTGAACGGGACAAAACTTTTCTACTAATTCCAAGTTCATCAAATTTGGATTTAAAGGATGCTTGTTTATTGTTCATAAAGGATTTGTTATTGGCTTCTTTTTTTTTAACCGCCCCTGATTTGTTGAAATTATCAGATTTTCATTTTGCATCCCATTCTAGAAAAGGAGGGGGGATAGGGGTAGTTTAAATTTTTTGGTTCAAACGCCTATTTCTCTTGCACCTGCTAAGCCAAATTTCCCCAAAAATTAGAATCATTAGCCCATAGCATTTAATGGTAATGAAAATATTCAGGCTAAGGATTGAATAACCGATTTATGATTTTTCTAAAACAATCACATCCTGGAAATATAATCCAGAAATCTCTTTCCAATTACCTTGATAATGTTCTTTCACAGTAAGACCGGATTTTGAAGTCATTTCTTTAAATCCATGGTCTGTTATGCCAATTGCATTTTCAGGGATCTTGACCCATTCCGGACAAAACCATTCTTTTGAATCATAAGCAGGTTTATCAAATATCCAGCGGGTTTGTTCTGTCCCATGAAACCGGCCTGTTTCATTCATCCTTTTTTCCAGAGATTGTTGATAAATTTCATCTAATATAAAAAAGGTAATAATGGCTTTGCCTTCTGGTTTGAGCACCCGATGCACTTCCTGAAGATAAAATAAAGAATCTTCTTCATTTAAATGGGTCCATACCGAGAGTGCTGATACCAAATCAAACCGATCATTCTCCAAGGGCCATGGAATTTTTTCAGACGCTTGGGATGGGGCGTAAAAGGGATTGTTAATATCAAAATGAATAAATTCATGATGCGCAGGCGGATAATGACTCTTGCAAAATTCAACATCTTTTTTCATCACATCAATGCCCACATATTTTCCTCCGTCCTGGACAAAAGGTGAACTTGCAATGCTAAGTAATCCTGTTCCGCAGCCAACATCTAAAATTGCATTCCCAGCATTTTTATCCAAATGATGATAGAAGAGTGTTTGAAAGATGCCAATTACATGGGCCCATTCCGCATAGGAATGTTTCCCACCCCTTCGATTGGATTCCGGTGGAATTAGTTGAATATTTTTTGTTCTTAAAATTTGGGGTTTATCCAGCGAAAGATAAAATCTATCCAATAGTTTGTAAGGTATAAGCCGGGCTAATTTTTGGAGGAGTGTTAAAATCCTGTTCAAGATGAATGGTTCCTTTTGATGTATTCGTTGATGATGACTAAATAAATAGTCAGAAGTTTAAGGGTAGTTCTCCTCAATCCACCAATCAGAAAGGGTGGCTTTTTTAGAGATGATGTTATCAATAATTTTGAATTTCATTGCTTTTTTCTCATTTTAATAAAATGACTTCGTGTTGAATTTATTTCTTACAAACTATTGAATATTAATTCCAAAATCAAAAAGCACTCAAATTTATGATAACCCCTGACTACGCAAATGCTACGTCAGGCAAGCATTATCCCCTTTGGAAAGTGGAATTATAGGTATGCTTTTTGTTTTTTGGACTCAGCAAGGCTTTTAAAGAAAATTATAATTCAATTCCCATTTTACCCAATACCAGGATCATGATCCAATAGGACACCATTGTAATCAGAATGGATAGTCCCAAACTTGCATAAAAATTCATCCCTGATTTTAACAAGATTGGTAATGAAATAAATAAGGCTAAAGAGGGAATCACCAGCCAAAGAATACTCTTAGAGAGTGCGCTGATTGATTCAATATCTTTTGTATCAAAATAGAGCCATAAAATGGCCAAGACAGACACGAGTGGAATTGAGGCAATCAATCCTCCAAGAAAGGAATTCTTTTTCGCAATCTCGGAGACAAGCACAATAATCCCGGAGGACAATAATATCTTTATTACAATTTGAATCATTCTTTGTTAAGTCCTTTGGCTGACCACATCACCACTTGGTAGGGAAATAATTTTCCAGTCATTACATTTCGGTAATATACCATATTTTGAGCCGGAAATGTCTATATCATCTGGAAGAATTAATAAAATAAATAAGAATTAGAACAGTGTTTAAATATTTCATTTTTTCATTCCTTATTTTTTTCATATTAATTTTCTTTGTCGTCCCACTGTCTTTTCAATAGCAGCTTTGTATGCGGTATTTCCAATCTTCATCTCTTTATTTTTTTTGTCATTAACATGTACGCACCCATCATGGAAGTCAAAGCGGGCGTCGAGCTGCGGATGGATTCACCTTTTCGAGCCACTCGATGAATTCAGCTTTGTCCATTCCCCCTTTTTTCCATTGTAGGACATTACCTTGTGGATCAGTGACGATCGTGATTGGCGTCATGCCGACGCGGTAACGACTCAACGTTGCGGCCGCATCAGGATCATCCACGTCTATCGTCACAGGGATAAACGCTGCATTGACTAAAGCTGTCACCTGTTCATCGGCCCAGACTTGACGTTTCATGATTCGACAGGGAACACACCACTTGC
>JABHAX010000099.1 GCA_018674095.1 Fidelibacterota bacterium | reverse complement strand
TTGCTCAATACCTTGACTTCACTTAAAGAAAATAAACCAGGACATGAAAAAATTCCAGAAGTCACGCATTATGTTATTCAGATTTATAAAAAATTGAATAACATGCCAAAATCTAAAGAAATGGAAATGGAACTATTGGCGGCTGCACCCGATTCAAAATGGGCAAAGTATTATAAGTAATAACATACAGATTTAAAAAAAAGCTTCAATTGAAGTTTTTTTTTAAAAAATTATAAGATTCTCGTAATTCTAACAAAAATTTCTCGCCTTTCAAGTGAACCATTAATCAACAAGAGAGTCCCATAAAATACTTTTTAGATGTCATAGATAAAAAATCAATTCTTGTAGTTACTATTGCATGCGCCTTTACTTATGCTTGCATTGAATTCAATTTTGTTTTTGATATACCCACGGATCTAATTGGTATTGCCATTGTCTTTCCAATCGTTTTTTCTATTAATGCGGCTTATGTCCGCAGAGAAAAAGCGCTGACCCATTTTTCGGAGATTAAAGGCAGTGCCTTAGCTATTCGGATGGCTCATTTACATTGGGCTAAACTTAATACATCTTCTAAGGTGATAGATTTAGATAAAATATATACGTCTTTTTTTGAAAAACTATCAGCCTATTTAAAAGCAGCTTCACCGTCCCGTGTAGCCTATCATGAAATTATTTCACATTTTAGAGATATCTCACTTTGTCATGAATCATTAAGATCTGAAGGATTATCCACAAGTGAAACATCTAGATTAAATCAATATTTACGTATTATGATAGTTCATTTTGAAAATATTATAAATATAAAAAATTACAGAACACCTAATTCGCTCCGGGCATATTCAAAAGTCTTTTTAAACGCATTCCCGGTCTTATTTGCCCCTTTTTTTGCTTTTGTTGCGAGTACAAGTTCACCATTATTTGGGTTTGCTCTCGCTATCATGTATGGATTAGTTTTAACATCTTTAGATAATATTCAAGATGATCTAGAAGATCCATTTGACGGAATAGGGAGTGATGATATTTCGTTAGATTTTCCTGATATGCTTTCACCAGATCTTATTCAGAGTGAAAAAAAATGATAATCTAGTAAATTCAATAATAATTTCTGAAATACAACCAAATGGTATTGTAGTTGTGTAAAAATAATTCAAACATTACCTTGTACAAGGCTGAACATTTATAAACCGACCTGCCATGATTAGCAATATTTCAAAAGTGTAATACAAGCTATGCACGAAAAAAAGGGCTTTATAAAAAAACCCTTTTTCTTATCTCTAAACTTCAATTTAAAAAGATGGTATTATTTCAGCAGAATCATCTTTTTCACATCTCGGTACTCATTGGCTGTAATTGTGTAAATATACACACCGGCTGAAACGGGCGCACCCATTGCATTGGTGGCATTCCATAAAGTAGAATGATAACCCGCATTCACCTGCTTATTCACGAGAGATCGCACTTCACGGCCCATCAAATCATAGATGGTTATGGACACGGTTGCATCCGTTGGTAATGCATACTGGATCTGTGTACTCGGGTTAAACGGATTCGGATAATTTTGCTGTAACGCAAATTCCATTGGGATTGTTAAACCATCCTCAATCGCCAGCGTAATGGTTACAACATTGGATGGATCACTTTCATTCCCATTCAAATCCACAGCCGTTACCCAGTATTCTAGATAACTATTCGCTACATTATCCACAAAAAAGGTGTCCGAAGTAGTAAACTCAATTGCGGGATCTTCCGAATCAAGATCTAATCGATAAACTTTGTGATACCCAAAATCCTCATCTAAAGGTTGATCCCAAACTAGGAGTATTCCATCATCCTGATTAAAGGCTTGAACGCCGCCAGGCGCTCCGGGATGAAGATTATCTATGGAATAACCGGTTACCGGTTCAGAATCGTAGAAAACCATTGGATCATCGGTATGGGCAGTTACGCGGAATGTACTGTAGTAAATACCCATATCAGTTGAATCGCCCAAGGTTGGAACGACGGCGCTGTAAGCCTCCATCCCATGCCAAGGTACAACTTCAACAAAATCCCAAAGTGGCATGGGTACTTCATTCACTTGTCGCCAAATGGAATAGAATGGGAAATAGTCCCACTCTCCAGGCGTGCCCGGATTCCAAACTAGGCGCATTTGCCGGCCCTGATCATTGGGAACGTCTCCCGCAAACTCAATATGAGGCGGATTCACAAACCCTTCTTCAAATAGGTGAATATCAAAGCTCACCATGTTATTCTCTATTTGGATCGCATTGGGCATAAAGACATCTTGATAGCCATCTGCATCTGCGAATAGGTGATAAGTTCCATTCACAAGAGGCACTTCCTGAAAACCCGGTTCATTCAACAATCGTAAAACCTGATAATCTTCACTCATAATGCCCAAGAAAATCATTTCCGGTTCATGGTTCCCAACTAGATTTACATTGCCAGACCATCCACCGTCGAATTGTTCGATGGCTGTAAGATTGAAATCTAACCAAAGGCTGTCGTTACCAACATAAACTGAATCATAAGCATCAACCCAATAGCCTTCCGCACCTGCGGAGATACGATAATCACCCTCTTCTAAATAGAGTTCAAAGTATCCGTTTTCATCTGTTAAGGAACCTTCAGATTCCCACTCATCATAAAGATAACTTGCATTGACGAGCGCAAACGAAATGGGATTTCCTTCATCATCTGCTACCTGCCCGGAAACCATTGTCATATCATTTTCCCAATCAAGCCAGAATTCTACATAGGAAGATTCATTGGGGTAAACTTCCACATAATCCCATTCTGTAGAATA
>JABHAX010000098.1 GCA_018674095.1 Fidelibacterota bacterium | reverse complement strand
GGGATATGAATCACGTGAAACCACCCATTATTCCGTTGTAGATCAATGGGGAAATGCTGTTAGTGTTACCACCACAATCAATTTAAGTTACGGCAGTGGACACCTTGTAAAAGGGGCTGGCTTTTTTCTAAATAACGAAATGGATGACTTTTCATCCAAACCTGGAGTGCCCAACGCATTTGGTCTAGTGGGGAATGAAGCAAATTCAATTCAGGCAGGAAAACGTCCTCTATCATCTATGACACCAACCATAGTTTTAAAAGGCGGAAAACCATTTATGGTAATTGGTTCTCCCGGTGGATCGACAATAATTACTACCACCATGCAAGCAATTTTGAACGTGGTTGATTATGGAATGGATATCAAAGAGGCAGTGTCATCTCCTCGATTCCACTCACAATGGGTTCCTGATGTAATTATGACGGAACCTCGTGGATTATCCAAGGATGTGATACAAAATCTTGAATCGAAAGGCCACACATTGGTTCCTTACAAATGGGGATATATTGGTGAAGCGAACGGAATTTTGATCTCAGAAGATGGATTTTATGGCGGAGGCGATAGCCGTGGAGAGACATCGGCAATTGGGTATTGATCTATAAACAGAAATCATTAAACCGTTAAAACGGTTATGTTAATATAAGATTTTATATCCCATGACTTAAGTCGTGGGTTAATCTGTAATAAAGTAAAGGAACCGTTTTAACGGTTTAATTAATGCCAAGCAAATCATCAATTAAATTCAAATAAATTGAAGGTCCAACCAATAAGGCTTTTTCATCGAGCGTAAAATGAGAACAATGATGAGGCGTTTCAAATAGTTTTTGATCATTGGGAGCCGATCCCACAAAGAAAAAGCATCCGGGAATTTTTTGTAAATAATAAGAAAAATCTTCTCCACCCATGGATAAGTAAGGCAAACCCGCTTTTTCCCCCACAACCCTTTTTGCCGCTTTTAAAACATTTTTCGTTGGTTCTGTATGATTAATGGTTGGAGGGTATCCATCTTCATAATCAAATATAATTTCAGCACCGAAAGTTTTTGCCACACCCTCAATAATTTCCATCATCCGAGTTTTAATGAGTTGTCTGTTTTCTTCGGTATAAGCTCTAGCCGTTCCAGACAAAGTAACTTCATCCGCAATAATATTAAAATTATGTCCACCATTTATTTTTCCAATAGTCACAACAGTACTGTCCAATGGATTTGTATTTCGACTCACAATAGTTTGAAGCGCCTGAATTAAATGAGAAGCAACAACCACAGCATCAATCGTTCCTTGAGGTGCAGCACCATGTCCGCCAATTCCTTTAATTTTTATATCGAACATATCGGCGGCGGCCAAGACGGGACCATCTTTTATTCCAACCTCTCCAACGGGCTGATAATTCCAAACATGGATGCCATAAATTTCATCCACGTCTTCTAAGCATCCATCTTCAATCATATATCGTGCACCGCCGGCACCTTCTTCTGCCGGCTGAAAAATGAATCGAACTGTTCCATTGAATCTATCTCCATTCTGAGTTAGAACTTTGGCAGTACCTAATAACATAGCCATATGACCATCGTGTCCACAGGCATGCATCACGCCATCATGCTGAGAAGAGAATTCCAATCCGCTGGTCTCTTGCATGGGGAGTGCATCCATATCGGCACGGAGGGCAATAGTGGGGCCTTCACCAAATTTCAAATCTGCTGTTACGCCCGTTTTCCCCACATTCATTTTTGGGGCAAGCCCCATTTCTCTTAAAGCTTCACCAATTATTGTAGAGGTTCGATGCTCATCAAATGACAATTCAGGGAAGCGATGAAAATCCCGACGCCATTCTATAATGGATTGTTCAAGTTCTTTAATTTCTGCTCGAATGTTCATAATTGCCTCATTAAGTCTCTAGCTTCAAAATCAAGTTTTTTATTGATTCCAAATTCGATATTTTTATAGAAGATAAAACGTAAATATGTAAAATGTAATTAGAATTTATTACATAATTACGTTTTAAATAATTAACATAAATCTCGAATCATCATCTTTTTTGTGTAGGACCAAATTTAGTCAGTCAAAAAATAAAAATGTTTTTCTCTTGGTGAACCTTCGATCACCTGGTGGCTATTAATTTAATTTTTGATCGAATTCGTTGCTAATTGACCACAGCCAGCATCAATATCTTGTCCTTTACTCCATCTTACTGTTACAGGGAAATTTGCCCTTTTTAAGGGTTGTAAAAAAGCTTCAATTTTTTCATCAGACGGTCGGCTATACTCTCCACCAATTTCGTTATACGGAATCACATTTAGCTTACATTCCACATTTGATAATAATTTCACCAATTTCTCTGAATCTTTTGGATTATCATTGATTTCGTCCATGAGAACATATTCAAATGTGATTCTATTTCGAGAATGATATGCATAATCTTTTGAAGCTCTCATTAAATCTGAAAATGAATGGGTCTTAGTAATTGGCATGGTTCTTAACCGCTGATCTTGACTTGTTCCATTCAAGCTCACAGCCAATTTATAAGGTTGTTCTTCCATTGAGAATTGTTTGATTTTAGGTACAATTCCAGCCGTTGAAATGGTAATCCGCCAAGCAGCCATATTGACTCCTTTCGGATGATGGAGTAAATCCGCTGCTGCAATTGTATTTTTATAATTCAGGAAAGGTTCACCCATTCCCATAAAAACAACATTCGTGATTTTTTCTTCACTCATTTTCTGGAGATGTAGAAATTGATCTACAATTTCACCCGAAGATAAATTTTTGACGAAACCCATTTTGGCTGTAGCACAGAAATCACAATCAACCGCACATCCTACTTGCGTTGAAAGACAAACCGTAATTCGGGCTCCTTCCACCATTAAAACCGCCTCCACTAATTTCCCGTCCCTCAATTCAAAAAGAAATTTCCGTGTTTGTTTAGATGACGATAAATCTCGATTTACTATTTTTAAAGGGTGAATGGTATCACTATCTAACTTTTCTCGTAAAGATTTTGAAAGATCGGTCATTTCGTTAAACTTGTCCACTTGCTGACGATAAATCCAATCAAATAGCTGGCGACCACGAAAAGACTTTTCTCCAATAGATTCTGCAAAAGATTCCAATTCTAGATTCGTTTGGCCAATCAATGGTTTATGTTTATGTTTATGTTTATATGGTTCGGTCATGAACTTGAATTTCCGACTCAATTTATGATTCTCAAATGAGAAATTTACTTTTATTATAAAGGAACTTTCTTCATCATTTTATATATCATACTTCATCTTTCATTAATCCTTGATTCGTTCTTTTTAGAGCAATCTTGAATCGGTAAGTTTCGCACCATTTTTTAAAATTAAAACTATCAAATTTTATGACAAAATCACAACAAGACTTAGCTATCCTTGAACAACTGACCGAAGCCAAAGACTCTTTTTCTCAAGAAGTGGGGAAAGTTATAATTGGGCAAAAAGACATACTTGATCATATGCTCATTGCACTTTTGGCAAGAGGTCATTCTCTTTTAGTCGGCGTTCCGGGTTTAGCAAAAACATTGCTCATCAAAACCTTATCTGATGTATTGGACCTTTCCTTCAAACGGATCCAATTTACACCAGATCTTATGCCAAGCGATATCACTGGGACTGAACTTATTGATGTGGATCCAAATTCAGGTCAACGATCTTTCAGGTTTTATCAAGGTCCTATTTTTGCCAATATTGTTTTGGCGGATGAAATAAACCGTACACCACCCAAAACTCAGGCCGCACTTTTAGAAGCCATGCAAGAACACAAAGTAACTGCAGGTGGAACAACTTACGATTTAGATGAACCCTTCTTTGTTTTAGCTACTCAAAATCCCATTGAACAAGAAGGAACCTATCCTCTCCCTGAAGCCCAATTAGACAGGTTTATGTTCAATTTAAAAATTGACTACCCATCTGTCTCTGATGAAATAGCCATCGTTAGAGAAACTACAACTTCAAAAACTCAAATACTTAATGCTATTATGACAAAAGCAGAGATTGCGTCTTATCAGGAATTAGTTCGTCGCGTTCCAGTGGCAGATAATGTTGTGGAATTTGCTGTAAAACTAGTTCGGGCAACACGTCCAGATTCGGAAAATGCGCCTGATTTTATTCAACATTCTGTTGATTGGGGAGCAGGACCCCGCGCTTCTCAATATTTAGTTTTGGGTGCAAAGGCAAAAGCTATTTTGGAAGGACGACCAACACCCAATACAAATGATATTCGATCTTTGGGACTCCCCATCCTCCGTCATCGTGTATTACCAAATTTTAACGCAGAAGCGGAAGGACTAAAAGTGGACGATATTTTAAATCAACTTCTGGAAACTATTCTAGAGTAAAATGACGCCCAAGGCCGACAAACGAAAATATCTTCAACCGGAAACGGTTGCCATGCTCAATTCCATGGCGCTTAGAGCTCGGCTTGTGGTGGAAGGATATATTATTGGTCAGCATCGAAGTCCGTATCATGGATTTTCTGTAGAATTCGCCGAACATCGTTCTTATGGGCCCGGAGATGAAATTCGGCATATTGATTGGAAATTGTATGGAAAAACGGACAGACTTTATGTAAAGCGTTACGAAGAGGAAACAAATCTACGAGCTCATCTAATTTTGGATACAAGTCGATCAATGCTTTATACCAGTGGTAAAGTGTCAAAATTGAATTACGCTAATTCTCTTGTGGCATCTTTATCTTATTTAATGATTAATCAACAGGATGCTGCAGGAATTGTGAAATTCTCAGATAAAATTGATTCATTCATTCCACCCAAATCAAAACCAAGTCATTTGAATGCAATCTTAACCCTATTGGATGATGAGAAAGCAGGAAATGATACAAAGATTGAACCAGTTCTCCACGAAATGGCAGACAGAATTAAAAAACGCGGATTGGTTATTTTGGTCTCTGATTTATTTGATGATCCAAACCAAATCATGAATGGTTTGAAACATTTTCGACATCAAAAACAAGAAGTAATCGTATTTCATATATTAGATCGAAAAGAGTTGGAATTCGATTTTAATACGCGAACAAAATTTTTAGACATGGAAACGGGGGAAGAAATCACAACAGAACCGTGGCATATTCGCTCCAGTTATACCGATTTGGTTTCAGGTCTTCAGGATTATTATAGAAAAGAATGCAGGAGAAATTTGATAGATTATGTTCCCATTTTTACCGATCAAAATCTCGATCTTGGATTAACAGAATATTTAAATAAGCGTAAAAAACTAGGATAAGACTTTAAAAACAAAAAAGCCTCCGATTAAGAGGCTTTTTTTATAATAAATTAGAAATTAATTCCCTTCAGCTACATCTCGCTTATACCGAATTAATTCTAAATTCTTTTGATAGGATTCTTTATTATCAATATCAAGAATCATAACAGCCTTCAATTTCTTTTCTGCCTTCCGAAACCATTTGGCTGCTTTATCAATATCCTTTTCAAACCCTTCATATCCATTTAAAAAATTGTCTCCCAACCCTTCGTAAGACCTTGCCATTCCAAGAGCTGCTTCAAAGTCATCTTCATTCAGGTAAAATGCTTCGTCAAATGCAGTCTCAGCACCTTCAAAATTTTTCATTTGATTGTGAATAACGCCTAAGTTAAAATAGAGATCAGCTTTTACAATTTTGTCTTCTTCATTGGTGATTGCATTTTCAAAAACTTCAATGGATTTTTCTTTTAGTCCCAAATCATAATACGTTCCAGCTAACTCCCGAAGCAATTTGCTATTAGATGGCTCAATTAACGCTGCTTTCTCATAATATGGGAGTACATCTTTTGAAGAAGCACCAGCACGAATAAGTATTTGGCCTGCACCAAAATTGGCATCAAAACTTTCAGGGTTTTTTTCTACAGCGGTTAAGGCAGCTTTTTTCGCTGCACCTTTATTTCCTTGATCAAAATAACATCTTGCTAAAGTTGCGTGGGTGTTCGCATCGGTTGGATTAATTGTGGCAGCATTAATGAAATGGAAAATAGCCGTTTCAAGGTAGTCCGGTTTATTATCTGGGTCTTCCTGAATTTTTTTAAATTGTTCAACACCAATATTGAATTCCTGCGCCCAATAAAATTCTGTATAATTCGATACAGCATCCTTGACAGAAATAAAAGACCCACGAACTTCAACCACTTTTTCAGGATTGATTCCCATGGCAGTTTCAAACATATTAACCATGTTAGCCCATTGGCTATCCTTGGCGTAAATCTCAACACCGAGCACAATCGGGATTTCAGGATTATTTGGTTCCACAGCCATGGCTTTAGGCAACCATTCCGAAGCTTTTGCCCAGTCCGATTGTTGAAGCGCTAGCTTAGCCGTTGTGTATTCCTGGCTTGAACAAGCTACCATTATCATGGAAAGCGTGAAAAGTATTGCCAGAAATATTGATTTTTTAGTTAGCATATTTTCCTCATTAAATATAAGATTAAAGTCTCCAAATTTAATTGCTAAATGTGATGTCTAAAAAGGAATTGTCTTTGGATTAACTCAGATAGCGAAAAATATTTCAAATGAGTGTTTTAAAACAAGACAATAAAAATCGCCATCAGAAAATTCATTAAATCAGTATAATTGAAATTGATAAATTCATTTTATTCTGAGATATCCGTTTTTGCAAATCATGCACCATTTATTTTATCAATTCAGATTTTAATTCCTGCATTTTCTTTAATTCAAATTGTGCACCGGATTGTTGAATAATTTCTTCGGCGAGGAATCCGCCAATTTCACCCGCTCGAGATGAAACAAAGCCATGTGACAATGCGGTTAAAAATCCGGCTGCATACATATCGCCTGCTCCTGTAGAATCCATTGCAGAAATTGGTCTGGGGGGCAACGTTTTTTTAGTGCCATTCTCTAATACCAAAGATCCTTTTTTCCCCAGCTTAATTCCGGCACGATTGACTATTTTCATCAATTCATCTGTAGATACTTCCACATTCGTTGAATCAAATAGAATTCCAATCTCAGCATGATTTGCAAATACAAGATCCACATCTTGTTCAATCATTTTTAAAAATTGATCCTTATTCCGATCAACAGCAAAAGGGTCTGCCACATCAAAAACAACCTGAACATCATTATCTTTTGAAATTAAAATAGCTTTTTGAATGGCTGCTTTTTGTGATTCAGTATCCCACATATACCCAGTAAAATAAAAGAATTTAGATTGAGCCAATTTTGCTTCATCAACATCATTTTCAGAGAATTCCCTACACATTCCCAAATAAGTATTCATGGTACGTTCACCGTCCGGGGTTACTAATATAATACTAGAGCCAGTTGCCCCATCCCCTTGAACAAGTCCGGAAATGACACCATATTTTTCCGCTTGGCGAATATAGATTTCGCCAAAATCGTCTTGTCCAATTTTTCCTGCAATTAGGGTGGGGATTCCCAATCCAGCGCAGGCTAACATGGTATTGGGTGCTGACCCACCCGGGAAATATTTTAATTCATAATCTTTAAAATAAGAAAGTATTTCTGTTTGCCGATTTTCATCTACTAAGTGCATAACACCTTTTTCAATCTCGAGTGATTTTAGATTTTCATCTGTAACAAAAATAACAATATCGATGAGAGGATTTCCAATTCCATAAATAGAAGGGTTTTGATTATTCATAATTTAAATTAAGTTGTATTTTTGATAATTATCTAGTTTTTAAAAGCAATATTATATGCGTTGCAGCACGCAAAAGTTTACATCGAAACCCCAAAAATCCCCAATATCAAATTTACTACAATCTCTTATTTATTAACTTGACCGTCAAAATGTCAAAAATGTATATTTAGAGACTATGGTATCTAAAACCTTCGCCATTATAACGGATATTCACTCCAATTTAGCATCCTTGACTCATGCTCTATCACTTATTGATGAGCGGGATGACATAGATCAGATCATCTGTCTTGGGGATTGCTTTGCCCTGGGGCCGGAGCCAGAAAAGACACTTGAGTTATTGAAAACCATCCCCAATTGTATTTTTATTCGCGGGAATCATGACCGATATCTTTTGGAAAAACTTTGGGAAGACGAATTGCCATCTTTAGAAGGAATGGCCCCATACGATCCCATTTGTCAAGCCATCGTTAAAAACGAAAAATGGACAGCAGATCTTTTGGGACAAGAGGGTCGGGATTTTTGCAAATCTATGAAAATTGCACATAGAGAAATTGTAGGTTCAACTTTGGTAGAATTTACCCATGCGTGGTATAAGCGAGACGATAAACCGCCATCTATTGTTGAAGCTATGCGTTGGCGAGACCATGTAATAGAAGCCAATCCCGAAATTAAAAAAGTCATTTTCATTCATGGACATGTTCATGTTCCGCGTCACCAGGTTATTGAAAATTTAACAATCTTATGCCAAGGCGCAACGGGTCTTCCCTTTGATAGAGATCAACGCGGGTCTGTTGCTTTTCTTACCGTAGGAAATGGGAATGTCAATTGGGATGTAAATCGATATAACTACGATCTTAGTATCACAACGAATCAATTGGAAAAACGAAGACCTCCTTTCTTTACTAATTTACAAAATACAATCAAATTTGCTTCCATTCGCAATGACCTTTAGGTCATAATCTTAATATTCAAGTCGTAATTTTTGCGACAAATTTCCAAATTATAATGATGTATTTCGACCATAGCGCAACAACACCCGTACACCCTGATGTTCTAGCCCTAATGAATTCAATTCAATCAACTATTTATGGAAATCCATCATCAATTCATTCCTTGGGACGTAAAGCCAGATCCATTATAGAAAATTCTAGGAAACAAATCGCAAAAGCCATTAATGCAAAGCCAAGTCAAATCGTATTTACTAGTGGAGGAACAGAAGCGAATAACCAAGTTTTTTGGTCAATGATTCATCAAGAAAAAAAACATGTTTTAGCAAGTTCAATTGAACACCCTGCTGTTTTGCAGGTCCTGTCTAAGTTATCTTCTTTTGGAATTGAACATGATTTAATTCCTGTTAATAGCAAAGGTGAAATGTCCATTTCGAGGTTGGATTCCAAACTTCTCAACAATACCGGTCTTGTTTCCGTCATGCTAGCAAATAATGAAGTTGGAACAATTCAAGCTATTAAAAATATGGTTGAGATGCTTCGGGATAAAAATATCAAAGTGCATACGGATGCAGTCCAATGTTTGGGTAAAATGCCCGTGGATGTAAAAAATCTTAATGTGGATTTTTTAAGTTTATCAGCCCACAAATTTTATGGACCGAAAGGTATTGGAATCCTTTATTTCAAAAATAAAAAAACGATGTCTCCTTTTATGGTGGGTGGTGGTCAAGAAAGTGGCCTCCGTGCCGGAACGGAAAATATTGCTTCTATTGCGGGGATGGGATTGGCTTCAGAAATTGCAACTACCCAATTCGAAAATCATATTTCTCACCTTAGGGATTTAGAATCTCAATTTAAATCTGGTCTAAGTTCTTTTTTCCAACACGCAATTTTTAATGGAAATCAAAATAATAAACTTCCCGGGCTTTTGAATATTTCATTCCCAGGATTTCGGTCGGATATTCTTTTAGCTAAATTGGATCGTGCCGGCATAGCAGTTTCCAGTGGATCCGCTTGCGGTGCAGGCGATATTAAGCCCTCCCCGGTTTTGTCAGCAATGGGTTTAGAGGATACCATTAATATTTCAACACTTCGATTCAGCTTTGGTCCTACCAATACATCCCGTGAGATTGACTTCCTTCTTTCTGAACTTCAAACTAATCTTTCAAACTGATGGGACATATAACAGTCGGGATGAGCGGTGGTGTAGATAGCGCTGTTGCTGCTTCCATTCTTATTGAACAAGGTCATGAAGTAGAAGGTTTGTTCATGAAAAACTGGGAAGAAGAATCGGAATATTGCTCCGCCGAAAAAGATTATAAAGATGCTTTACAAGTTTGCGATATACTTGAAATTCCACTTCGATCCGTGAATTTTGCCAAAGAATATTGGGATCGAGTTTTCCAAAATTTTTTGGATGAATATAAATCGGGACGAACTCCAAACCCTGACATTCTATGTAATACAGAAATCAAATTCAAAGAATTTCTACATTATGCTATTGACTTAGGCGCAGACAAAATTGCGACGGGACATTATGTCCGAAATAAAGAAGTGGATGGAAAAGTTCAACTCTTGAAGGGACTTGATCCGGGAAAAGACCAAAGTTATTTCCTATATGGTTTGAATCAACAACAGATATCTAACGCACTTTTCCCCATTGGTGAATTGGAAAAATCAAACGTTCGAGATAAAGCCCATAATTTAGGATTTGACAATTTTAATAAAAAAGATAGTGTTGGAATTTGTTTTATCGGCGAACGTGATTTTAAAGAATTTCTACAGCAATACATTCCTGCCCAACCGGGAATCATGGTCAAATCTGATGGTACAAAAGTGGGTGAGCATGACGGACTCATGTTTTATACTCTGGGTCAACGAAAAGGTTTAGGAATTGGCGGAAAAAGTGACGGTGAAGGACCTTGGTATGTATTGAATAAAGATTTGACAAATAATGAATTAATTGTTGGACAAGGACATGACCATACTGGTCTTTATCAAAAATGCCTTACAGCATCGGGCTTACATTGGATCTCCGAAAAAGCTCCAACAATAGAAAATTTGAATGCAAAAATTCGGTACCGAGCGAAAGATGCTCCCTGCAAAATAACAGATATAAATCATAAAACTATTTCCATCAAATTTGAAGAACCACGGTTTGCAATCGCACCGGGACAATCTGTTGTGTTTTATGATGGCGATGTATGCCTGGGCGGAGCTGTAATTGATAAAGCCTATAATTAATGGAATTGAATAATGCACAAAAGTAGATTAGCAGCATTTGTCATTGACACACAAGATGATGACTTGAATCAAGCAAAACAGTTTTGGTCAAAAGCTTTAGGCCAAGACTGTAAAGAATATGACAGTAACAATTTTTTACCCATCAACACACCGAGTGATCAACCCCATATTTGGCTTCATAAGGTGGATCACTCAAGCAGAATACATTTAGATATTGAAACAAACAACATTAGTGCTGAAGTTGACCGATTGAAAAAATTGGGTGCAATCATTTTTGAAGAAAAAGAAAAATGGGTTGTTATGGAAGCACCTACAGGCCACCGTTTTTGTGTGGTTAATCCACAACGCAGTGATTTTAATTCTTCAGATCAAGTTAATATTTGGGATAAATAAAATCAAATTAAATTATTTATTTGTAATCGTAATCGCTTTTAAAATCGCAAACTCTCAAAATTTAAGCGATCTGTCATTTGGGACAAATAACACTTTTGAGATTATGACCTGGAACATAGAATGGTTCCCTAAAAATGGACAAGCCACTGTTGATTCTGTATCAACGATTATACAAGCTTTAGACATGGATTTGTATGCATTTCAGGAAATTAGTGATACAAGTATGTTTAAGCAGATGGTAAACGATATGGATGGATACGAATATTATTTTTTATCGAGTTGGTTTGGAGGTTTGGCTTATGTTTATCAATCAGATCATATTGAAATTAATTCGATTTACGAGATATATACGGAACAGCCATTTTGGCGTCCATTTCCTCGCTCACCAATGCTGATGGAGTTGACATATCAGGGTCAGGATTATTATATCATCAATAATCATTTCAAATGTTGTGGTGATGCAATTATGGATCTTTCTGATCCATGGGATGAAGAAACAAGACGATTTGATGCCAGTAATCTTCTAATAGAGTATATCAACTTACATTTACCGGATGAAAATGTTATTGTATTAGGTGACCTTAACGATGTTTTAACTGATGTGTATGAAAATAACGTCTTTCAAACAATTCTTGATGATGAAATAAATTATCTCTTTGCAGATATTGAAATTGCAAACGGGTCAAACTCCGGTTGGTCCTATCCATCATGGCCATCTCATATTGATCATATCTTTATTACGAACGAACTTTTCGATAGTTTTGGAAATAACAATTCAATAATTCAAACAATAGAAATCGATAATTATATGGATGGTGGTTTCAATGCATACAATGAAATTATTTCAGATCATCTTCCAGTCGCTTTAATGCTGGCAAACGATTTAGACTTAATTGATAATGTTATGTTGCCCCAGAATTATTATTTAACAAATTATCCAAATCCGTTCAACTCCATGACAAATATTTCATTTCAAATATCTGAATCAGAGAATGTGAATATTTCAATCTATAATATGAATGGCCAGTTAATTGAAACCATTGTTAATGAGGAGATGAATCCCGGGTCATATTCAGTATCTTGGAATGCGAAAAATGTCAGTTCTGATTTGTATTTTTACAGACTAACAACAGGCAACAAAACAGGTACAAATAAAATGATTTTAATAAAGTAATTGAGATATGAAATGTTAAAAGGCGCAATCCATCTATCGTGAATAGCGTAAAAATGCTTATGGGTTTTATTGATTTAACAATTAAAAATTTGGTAAGGAAAATGAATGTTAACAAAAAAAAATATAAGGTTATTTCAATTTTTCAAAAAAAACCAATTCTCCCTATTTTGGAACAAACCGAAGTGTATTAAATTTATTATTCTATGAGACATATTTTTAGAGCACTTATAACACTATTTATTCTTTCCGGGATCATTCTGGCCCAGTTCCGCATGGATGTACCCAATCAAACTTTACCTACAAACTTGAATGGCGAATTGGATGCCCTGCCGTCCCTTTCCCTTTTTGATCCTGCTCGGTTTAATATGAGTCACGGCTTCACCATGTCTATGATGTCCATGGGCGGACAATCTGTTTCCATGGCGGGATTTACCAACCGTATCACTTACATGGCAATGGACAATTTGAAGCTGGATGCGAATGTAACACTCTACAAAACTCAGTTACCTTTCCAGCAACAAGGTTCTCTTATGAATCAATTGGATGTTGCCTATGATGCTGCCATTACCTACCAACCCACAAAAAATTCATTTCTGCAACTACGGTTTCAGAACATACCAAACTATCAAAGATACCAAACACATTCACCCTTCAACCCGAGGTTTATAAAGTAAGTGGCAAGAAAAAAAGGCTCCCGACACAACAAATCAAAACAATCCCAAAGCATGACTCTCAATGCTGCCATCGGCATCGTTGGCGTCCTCTTATTGGGCTTCATTTATTCATTCTCACGTAACATTACTCATACCGGTGTCCCTATCGAGGTCATCTTTCCAAAGATCGAAACGAAAATACTCGCCGTAGATGTTTATCAGCAAAATCCAATTCAAGACATTAAAGTTGAAGTTTTAAATGGATGTGGCATTAAAGGGATTGCAGCCCGGGCTGCAGACTTTCTTCGAACAAATCATGTTGATGTGGTTCGATCCGATAATGCAGATCATCACAATTATCCTAATACTGTCATCATTAGTCGAAACGAAAATGTGGAGAGTCTCAAAGCAGTTTCAAAATCATTTAGAATTACAATGAATGATGAAAAGCGTATTTTAATTGTTCCCGATGAGTCTCTTGGTGTTGACGTTACTGTCATTATTGGAAAAGACATTCGTGATTTTACTGATTTAGCAAGCTTCTTTACATCTGAACAATAAATGACTGAATCAACACAGGATTTTGTAACTGATTTTCCTCTTTTAAAACAGATTGTAAATCTTGCCCAAGAAAAAAAAGCTGTGCAACTTGTTGCCATGGATGTTCGTGGCTTGTCTTCAATTACAGATTATTTTGTAATTTGTTCAGGTGATTCAGAACCACAAGTCAAAGCGATTGCAGATAATATAAGAAAGGGCACGCCCAAAAAACCCAATCATCTTGAAGGTTACGAAAATTTGAATTGGGTGCTCATGGACTATTTTGATGTTGTCGTCCATGTTTTCGGAAAAGATGATCGGGATTATTATAATATTGAAAAATTATGGGCAGACGCGCCTATAACTGAATTCACAGATGAAGCTCCTGAAACAACAGATTTCTAAGGCAGTATCTACTTCCATAACATCTCTATCCTATCCGGAAAAAGATTTTTCCCTCGCTCCCCCCAAAAATCCAGATTTTGGGGATTTATCTACAAATATTTCTCTTTTACTTACTCGGGATTTGAAAAAATCGCCTCTAGAAATTGCAAATAATATTGCAAATATATTGAACCAAAATTTACCCAAATATGTCTCAAAAGTAACTGTAACACCTCCTGGGTTTATAAACTTTAAAATTTCAGATTCTTTTTATCAATCCAATATTACCACAATTTTAGATGCAGGGAATTCTTACGGTAAAGGATCTGTAGGAAAAAGAAAAACTGCAAATGTTGAATTTGTGAGTGCCAATCCCACCGGACCACTTACAGTGGGCCATGGAAGAAATGCAGTTTTAGGTGATACCGTTTCAAGCATTCTTGAGTGGCAAGGATTTGAGGTAACACGGGAATATTATTTTAATGATGCAGGCCGGCAAATGAGAATCTTAGGTCAATCAGTTGAAGCACGTTATTTTGAGATTTTAGGTAAGGAATTTAAATTTCCAGATGATGGTTATGAGGGCAGTTATATCAAAAAGATTGCTCAATCTATTATCAAAGATAAAGGGAGCAATCTCCCATCCGGCGATTCAAATTTTAAAGAAAAAGCGGAGGATTCTATTTTTGAAGATATTAAAAAAAGTCTTCTAAATCTTGGAATCCATTTTAATCAATTCACCAATGAAAAGACATTCTATGAAAATGGTGAAATAGACAAGTTCCTTGGCGAATTGCGGAGCAAAGAATTGATCTATGAAAAAAAGAATGCCACGTGGTTTAAAACAACTGCACTGGGAATGGAAAAGGACCGTGTCTTCATTAAGAGTTCTGGTGAACCCACCTATCGTGTGCCAGATACAGCGTATCACCGAAATAAAATTGAAAGAGGTTTCGACCTTATTATTGATATTTTCGGTGCAGATCATGCCGATACTTATCCGGACGTTTTGCTCGCTTTAAAATCACTGGGGTTAAAGACAGATCACATACGAGTTCTTCTTTACCAATTTGTCACCCTAATACGAGGGGGTGAAAAAGTAAAAATGTCTACAAGAAAAGCTAACTTTGTTACCATGGATGAATTGGTGAATGAAGTGGGGACAGATGTGGTTCGGTACTTTTTTGTCATGAGAAGTATGAATACACATTTGGATTTTGATTTAGACTTGGCAACAGATCAATCGGATAAAAATCCGGTTTTTTATCTGCAATACGCCCATGCACGGATTTGCAATATAATTAAACATGGTCGAGAATCTGGTTTAGAATTAAGTGATAAATTTGAATCATCGCTATTGTCACATCCCGAAGAAATTAATCTCCTTCGTCATATGGTTAGATTTCCCGAATTTATGGAATTAGCTTATGAAAATCTCGAGCCACAAATTGTGGCTAATTATCTTCAAGAATTGGCAACACGATTCCACAAATTTTATAGTCATTGCCATGTAATCACGGACGATCTAGATTTGTCCAAAGCAAGATTAGCATTAATAACTTCTGTGAATATGATCTTATTAAATGGATTAAATATTCTCGGAATTTCTGCGCCTGAGCGTATGTAATGATCGAATTCATTCATTCAGAAATACAATTCTTCATTCTATGCCTTACTACATTTTTTACTTTAATCAATCCTATTGGAATGGCTCCTTTTTTGTTGGTCATGACGGAACGATTCTCAAAGCAAGAAAAAATCAATATCGCCTGGAAAGGGTCCTTGACAGCCTTCATAACCTTAATCATTTTTTCAATGCTTGGTTCTTTAATTTTCAATTTTTTTGGAATTACAATTGAAGCGTTTCAAATCATGGGTGGAATTTTATTTTTCAGGAGCGGCCTTCTTATGTTGGAATCAAAAATTGGGCGATCACGTACCACGCCGGCAGAACAAGATGAATCTCTCGAAAGTGATGATATTGCCATCAGTCCTATTGGAATTCCTTTAATTGCTGGTCCCGGAGCAATTACTGCATCCATGCTTCTATCTAGCCAAACTCCCCAATTTTACAGCTATGGCACCTTGGGATTATCGATATTCCTTGTTTTAACTGTGGTTTATTTAATTCTTCGGAATGGTGGGTTAATTATGAAAGCGTTGGGTACAACCGGTATGCGTATCATTCAAAGATTAATGGGATTAATCCTCATGGTGATTGCTATTCAATTTATAATTAATGGCATATTATCTCTAATCACCCCATTGATTTCGCCATCACTTTAATAGAAGCATTTTTTGAATATTAGTATTCCTGCCAGCCGTTAGTTGTAAAAAGTAAACACCCGAACTCACCCGTTTACCAAAATCATTTGTGCCTGACCACTTGAATTGGTGACGTCCAGCACTAACTTTATTCAAATCTATTTTACGAATTTCTCGTCCTAAAATATCATAAATAACAATATTGACATCTCGAATATCTGGAAGTTCATATCGAATCGTTGTTACCGGATTGAATGGATTTGGATAATTATCATACACTGTAAAATTTTCTGGAAGAATCTCAATATCTACGGATTGTAGACCTTTGGCTAACTCAACTCCATCTTTATCCAAAAATTTATATTGAAGTTGAACTTGAAAAATAGTCTGTTCAGTTTCCGGAAGCCATAAGGTAAGTGTTGAATCAAATCCTCTGTAATCAGCCATAGAAAATTGTTTCATTCCCTGGGAAGTATCCAATGCTGTAAATATAAATGCTGACCCAGACGGATTCATAAAGTTCATTTTCCCCACATCTAAATTGGATTCTCCGATCAACATTTCTGCCATGGCGACATTTTTTGGAAGAGAGATTTTAGCTTTTGACCCTTGAGCAATAATCTCTAATCCTTCAGATGATCGAGAAGCAAATAGTGTTGTATCAAAATCCAGATTGAAATATTTCCAATGCCACATTTTTCCAAAAGCAGCAAGATCAGTCAGATTTGCTTCTCCATCAGGATTGGGTCTTACATGAGGAGGATCATCGGTATAAGGTCCTAAATCAGTTGCCGGCCAATTTTGATTAAACATTAAAATATCCTCAACCGTAATGTCATAATCATTATTTAGATCTCCCCAAAGTTGGGAATAAAACTTTAAAGTATCAGAAATAACTAATGTATTGAATGCCATTGCGCTATCCACAACAACTGTAATGGTATCATAACTGGATAATGTATTTTCCCAAATGACAGTTATAAGAGAATCTCCATATTCATGAGAAACCGTAAAATCAGATTCCACATTGGATTGGGCTTGTAAATCATAGGTGTAAATAGGACGATTGAATTTGATTGTAATTGTATCATTACTCAAAACAGATAAAAACCCTGCCGAATCGGAAATAACATTCGGTGTAATCTTATTGACAAATGGAAAACTATCATCAAAATAAATTCCGTCAGTTTTAGCTGAAATAGATTGATTTGTTGCTAAATCAATAGCTTTTATATAAGAAAAATAAAGGGTGTCCCGAACTAAATTTAATCCTGTCACTGTCATACTATCCGTACTATCAGAACGCATCCAATCCATGGTATTGATGGTATCATTCCCAGTTCCAATAGCAATTTCAAAATAATCAATTTCCGTATTATCGGTGAAATCAGACCAGATATAACTAAGCTTTGTTGAGTCTATTGAATAATCCAAATCCATGACCCAATACCCATCAATGATCTTTCCTGTATCCGGGACTTCGGTATCAATATAAATACTATTTCCCCAGGTCGTATCTGAATGGTTTCCCGCTGAATCTCTAACAAATGCTCCGCCAAAATAAATACCATCGTTAACTAAACTCAATCCACCCATTCCTGAAAATGGACTATTGTTAGATAAACGCCAATCCAAAATATCGGTTAAATTTGAATCTGTTCCTAAAGCAACAAACGCATCTCGTATTCCCGCTAATGAATCAGAATGCTCCCAGTATAAGGTTATCGAATCGGATTGATTGTAATACCCAATATCTTCATTCTCATTCCCTTCGAGTAAATTGGAGATGGTTGGATTATTTATATCATATTTAACACCACTTCCATTCGTTGTATTTTCTATTATTACTCCAGGGTTTCCAGCTGTATCAGAATAGGATATGGAAAATGAGATCTCACCTTCTCCATCTTCAATCGTCATAAGCCTTGTGGCCACCCAGTCAGTTCCTGCATTTTCTGATGTAAGAGTCATTTCCATTAAATTTGTATTAATAGTTGGGGATGAGAGTCCCTCGCTTCCATAAAATTGTATTAAAATTTCATCTGATAACTTTGCCCAATTAGTATCTAATTCATTATTAGAATAAAAATTTACTCCCGTTATTTCTGGTGATGTTTCATCAATATGAATTTGAGTATTGTCCGTGGTTCCTATGGTTTCGTTTCCAGCTTTATCTCGAGCAATGGCTATAAATAATGCATTTTCGTCCTCACCATAACCGTCTACAGATGTGAATACAGATCTTGAAATAGAAAGGTTTTGAAACGTTGTATCTAATTCATCCGGGATTAAGATTGGCGTGCCTAAATCTAAATAAGCATTGTCTCCGAATTGAACTTGTGGTTGAAACACACCACCAATCATGGTTTCATCCGTGGGTGGAACTGGTACTTTTAAAATAAGAGAATCATTATTATAGTTCCAATAACCAAATACCACAGTTCCGCCACTCACCAATACACTATCCAACTCAAAATCTGCCGGTGGAGTCATATCAAAAAGGACAGACGTCTCAGTACTTGTTTCTGTGATGGTATCCCCTACATTTCCCACCAAATCTGAATAGACGATTCTAAATGTAATATATCCTTCTGGTTCAGTCCCATCCATAATTCTCCAAGAACGGAAAGGTGTCCTGGATTCATTTTCAAATGTGGTGTCTGCATTAAACCCGGCAATGAGTACTTCATTTGTTAAAAGATCCTCCTGTGAATTAAAATCAAGATAAAGCGTGTCTGCAAGAATTGCTAATCCACCATCTATACTATTGGTTGATGAAAAAGAAACAGGTGAGAGCATGGGTTTTGTTCCATCAAATCGGACTGTACTGCCATCCGTTGTGGTAGAAACATCAGTTCCCAAATTCCCTGCAGTATCGCCAAATACAATATTGAATGAAACCATATCATTATTATCAGTTTCCTGGAAAGAATATGTAAATGTCCAATCTCTATTTGCACCAGAATGAACCGCATCCTGGCTAAAGATCTGAACCTGAGGGGTATCCAATCCTTCTGTGGATGAAACTATCAGGGTATCTGTATCCCCAACTTTTGCAAGGGAATCCGCAATGGCGTTATTGGTGCGTTGGGACACCATACTAAGAATGGGTAAAGTTTGGTCTATATGAATTGTTGATGTGCTGGCTGTCCCTATCGTTGAATTCCCTGCTTTATCCCATAATACTGCCTGAAAGGTGGCATTCCCATTTTCGGTAAACTCAGCTATACTTTCAAAATCTGTTGCCGATATTGAAACTATTTTTCCCATTCCCAAGTCACTCTGATCAATGTTGATTGTATCTGCTAAATTGGAATAGCTTCCTCCAAAAGAAGCCTGAAACTGGATACCACCACCTGGTAAAGTTTCGTCATTCGGTACTGGTATAACTATTTCTAATGTTTGGTTGGAAGCATTCCAATACCCTGCTACTTCAATCCCATTTTTTGAAACCACATCCCCTAAGGTAAAATCATCCGGTGGTGTCATATCGAACAAAACAGAACTGCCATTTGTAGTACTTGAAATCGTATCACCAGGGTTTCCAACCCAATCTTCAAAGCCTATTGTGAATGGAATAAAGCCCTCATCCTCAGTACCGGTTAAAATATAACTCGCATAATAATTAAGCCCGTCCAACCAACCAGATTCGTCTGGTGAATTGCCAGCTAAAGTAATTGTAGTAGTTCTTAAGGTTTCTCTAGATGTATATTGAAGAAATAATGAATCTCCGGGGATACACAAAGATGAATCATTACTATTGTTACTGAAGAAATTCACATCATCTAATATTGGCAAAGTACCATCAAACCGAACTTGTGAGCCATCTTGGCTAATCATGAGTGTGTCCGATGGGTTCCCGGCGGAATCTGTCATTGAAATAGAAAAATCAACCCAGCCCTCTATATCTGATGCTATAAAAGTGTGTGTGGTTGAAAAATTTAGCCCATTCTGTGATGCTGTTTTTGCAGATCCTGCCAATTCAACACTTAAGTCATTCTGAACTTCACTAATAGTAAATGATAACGTATCCATGGAGCCAATACCAGCCAAGGAGTCACCATAGATATTATTTGTGGCCATTCTGACTAAAGAAAATTCTGGCACCGTTTTATCAAATTGGACATTTGTATTATTTGTGGTTGTATCAGCATCCGGACCTATGGCGCCACCCAAATCTGTATAGGTTATTAAGAAGGGAATATCACCTTCATCATTACTATCATCCATAATATGATATCCTTGATACTTAGCCCCAGAAAGTTCATTATAACTAGATGATACACCAGCAATAGTTATAGAAATATCGACCAATATTTCTGATGCTGTGAATGTAACAAAGACTGAGTCTCCAACCTTTGCCCAAGTAGAATCTGAATTATTTGATGTAATGGATGCAATCTCAATTTCCGGTGGATAAATATCATGATTTACATAACTTTCATCTGTGGTGGCGGTCACTTGAATCCCGGGATTGCCGGCCCGGTCTTTAAAATCAATTGTAAATTCCAAAATGCCATCTGGTTCACTGCCAGTCAAGGTGAGAGTTGCTGTATAACTCCCATCAGATTCAGTCAAGGTTGTGGCAAGGCCCGCAATTGTAACAACAATTGAATCTAGTAGTAATGGTTCTATTGGTGGTGTAAATGTTAAATAAACATTATCACCACCAATAGCAATTAACGTATTGTTAGCATTATCAGATTCAATATGGACCGGAGAAAGGGTAGGAAGCGTTCGGTCAAAAATAACTAAACTTTCATCGGTTGTTTCTGAGACAGGATCACTCACAAGATCCACACTATCCGTTACCGTTATTTCAAAGGCGACGACCCCTTCCTGATCCGTTTCTGTCATGGTGTATTTTGCAGTATAATTTTCTGAACCAAAATCTGTAATGGTCGCTGATTGGGTTGCAATGGTCACTGACTGCTCTGAAAGAAGTTCATCGCCAATAAATTTTACGGTGAGTGTATCGCCCACTTTTGCCCAAGTTGTATCTGCATTATCCGAAGCAATGGACACAGTGGTGAGTGTTGGTTTTGTATTATCAAAAGTAACAATTGTCCCATTGGTAGTGGAACTGGTTCCTTCCGTAGGGTTTCCTCTGGAATCTGTAAGCGTGCCAATTTGGAATGGGATAACACCTTCGGTATCATCATCTTGCATTTCGTATGACGCTGACCATTGATTGCTACCGAGATCAGAAATGATAGCATTTTGCGTCGAAATTGTTGCTGATGGAGTTTGAATTTCTACATCTGTTTCAAAAGTCAAAGTGACTACATGCCCCACCGTAGCCAGAGAAGAATCAGAAAAATTTGATTCATAGGATGCGCTTATTAATGAAGGTGGTGTTTCATCT
>JABHAX010000097.1 GCA_018674095.1 Fidelibacterota bacterium | reverse complement strand
TTAGTGGGGACAATGCTTGCCACGTGGATTGGAACAGGATCCATTTTGGGAAATGCAGGGAAAACTTACGAAATGGGATTGGCTGCTTTAATGTTACCCATTGGCGGTGTACTTGGTATTTTTCTATTGACAAAAATCGCAGGGAAGGTTAGGTCTTTCGAGAAATTTACTGTCCCTGAAATTTTAGGTGACCGATATGGATCGGAAGCAAGAATATTGTCAGTCATCGCATTGGTGATGGCGTATATGGTTATTGTGAGTTACCAATTCAATGCAGGTGGGGCTGTGTTGATGAACGTGTTAACAGATTCAAATGGCGAACCATTAATTTCAGCTCAAACTGGAACCATAATTGCCGCGGTATTTATTATCGCATACACGATGCTAGCAGGTTTAGTAAGTGTAGCTTATACGGATGTTGGAAACGGAATTATAATGACAATTTCTCTGATGATTGCCTTTCCAATTCTTTGGATGAAAGCTGGTGGATGGAGTGGAATGGAAGTGGCATTTGCAAATATGGGACATCCTGAAAAGATGGAATTCTTTGGTCGATATTCCACTATGGATATTATTAATTTTTGCCTTCCATCGTTTTTATTGGTTCTGGGTGATGCCAATATGTATCAACGATTTTTTGCAAGTAAAGATGCTGAAGGCGCCAAAAAAGCAACGACATATCTTGTTATTTTTGTATTGCTAATTGAATTATTAATTGTGGCCAATGCGTGGGTGAGTTCTAGCATGATCCTTGATGCAGAAAATGGAAAACATGTATTGATTTATGCTTCAAAGGAGATTTTGCCACCTTTCTTAGGTGCAATCATGATGACGACTATTGTTGGAATTATCATTTCAACTGCCGATAGCTTTTTGCTCGTGCCAGCAACTACATTAATGCGAGATGTTTATTTACAATATGTAGACAAAGATGCGAATGAAAAGAAGATTGTTTTATTGAGTCGTCTCATGGTCTTGGCATTAGGAATTATTGCTTATATTGTTTCATTGGGATTTGCGAATTCTGCAGGGTTTTTTGAAAAAGCACTATATGCTTACACAATTTATGGTGCTGCTATAACACCGGTATTAGTTGCGGCACTTTTTTGGAAAAAAGCCAGTAAAGTGGGTGCAATTATTTCAATCATTTCAGGAACAATTACAACATTGCTTTGGAAAGAAGCGGATTTTATTCGAGCAATAATCCCTGAAGGGATTTACAATACAATGGATGAAGTTTTACCAGCAATCACTCTTTCGGTTTTGGGGTTAGTTGTAGGTAGTTTAGTTTTTCCTGATAAGGAATAAAAAAAGTATGCATTGACAATATGCATAGAATATGCATAGTTTCAAGTATGAGAACTACATTAGATTTAAATAAATCCTTAATAGAAGAAGCATTGCGCTTAACGGGCACTAAAACAAAAAAAGCAGTAATAGAAGCTGGATTGCGAGAATTAATTCATGCAGAAAAAGTTAAATTATTTATAAATGCCCGAGGCTCCATAAGCGATTTAACAATCACAGCAGATGATGTTCGTCGTTGGAGAGACCAAGAAGAATCTATCATAGAAATAGCTTCCGTGAATGAACCCTCTAATACTTGACACGTCCTACTTAATTGATTACTTCAATGGGAAGTATTTTACTAATGATGATTCCGTTGAAAATGCTATTAAGGAGAAACGAGTATATTATAATGGAATTATATTAACTGAATTAATTTCGGGTGTCCGACACAAAAAAGATAAATCGAGAATGGAACTTGTTTTATCAGGATTAACCTATCTTCCTTTAAAATATTCAGATTTTAGTCGTGCTGGAGAAATTCGAAATGAATTATTTAAACAAGGATTTTCGATGAGTACTCCCGATTCCCTAATTGCGACCCATGCAAAAGAGTACAATCTGAAATTAATAACTATGGATTCATTCTTTTTAAAAGCAGGCGATCTAATAGAGATTAAGGTTGAAATCCCGACTGTTCTTTAAGACTAAAAGTTAAACACGCGTTGTAAGTGGGGGGTCCGTCTTGGGTGCGTAAAGTCGTTCAGGGTCCAGATCACGTCGGTAATATTCAAATATTTTCCCAGTACCTTGCCAATTCTCCACCCGATCAATGATTCGGATATTCCCAGTAAATTTGGATGAAACTCCTTCAACGACATGTCCTGTGATATATAAAATATTTTCCTGCTTTTTCGCCCAATTGAGATAAACACGTTTGAGCATTTTTGCATATCCATTCCCTTTAAAATGATTTTGGACAACAAATGCGTAAGTATATAATGTGTTGAATTGGTCAAAATTTATATCAAGTCGAGCCCAGGGCTCCGTGTTAAGCATTTCGAGAGGTACACCAATAATATATCCGATAATTTTGTCCCGAAACCGTGCGATAAACGGCAATGAACCTTTTCGGTTAAAATATTTCTGGATGGTATTAGGTGTTAAAACTGCAGCAGGACCATATTCATCTGCTAAAGATTCAGAAATTGTGATAAGTGAAGGATAATCATTTTCGCCTACACATTCCATTCGCTCAATTTGGAAAGGACCGCTTGCAGCAATAATTGTACTTTTTGAATTTGATTCAGCTTGAAATTCGAACTCATCCATGGTCATAGTTTAGGAATAGAGAACCTAAGATAGTAGATGTAAGTCCATCAAAAAACCGGAGGATAAAATGGAAAACCATTTATAAAAAACTAGACATATTAGTAGTGCAAAAAATTAATGTGAATTCAAATTGTTTGCACTTGAACTATCAAGGTAAATTCCGAGTCTATGGCTGGCTTTAATTCATCCCTAAAAGATCTATGCAAAGATCGGCAATCCTGGTTATGTGTAGGTTTGGATATGAGTCCCGAATCATTTGGCTCTACAAATTTGGGTAATTTAAAAGAACACACTTTCAAGGTAATAGATGCTACTCGTGATTTAGCTGTTGCCTATAAACCAAATTTTGCGTTTTTCGAAAGATGGGGCGCCGCGGGATTTGCTTGGCTAGAAGAAACCGCCATGTATATTGGAGATGACCATTTTAAGATAGCTGATGCAAAACGAGGAGATATAGGAAATACAGCCGAACATTATGCTAAAAGTATTTTTGGACATTTTGGATTTGATTGTGTAACCTTAAGTCCATATATGGGACGGGACAGTATTGATCCCTTCCTAAAAGATCCTGAAAAAGGCGTTTTCATTTTATGTAGAACGTCCAATGAATCAGCTTCTGATTTTCAAAATAATTTAAACCATGGAGAGCCCCTTTTTGAAAAAGTTGCACAATGGGCCAATGGTTTAAATGATATTAATAATGTTGGGTTAGTTGTGGGAGCTACTGCTCCAGAAGAATTGACACGTGTTCGAGAAATTTCGCCAGATCTTTCATTACTCATTCCTGGTGTTGGTGCACAAGGAGGAGATTTGGAACATTCAGTAAAAATGGGAAATCAATCTGGTGTTGGCTTAATTAATATATCCCGAGGTATCAGTTTTGCAGGGGATATGAGTGAGAAAGAAATTCGATCATCTGCTGAAAAATATGTGAACCAAATGCGTTCAGTTATGAGTGAAACTGAATGATTAACAAACAACATATTTTTGATATATTTAAATCCACCGAAGCTTTATTAAGCGGACATTTTGTACTTACTTCAAGGCGACATAGTTCAACCTATTTTCAATGTGCAAAAGTATTACAACACCCGAAATATTTAACTGAATTTTCTAGAATGATTGCAGACGAATTTGAAAACACGGAACCGGATGTTGTTATTTCGCCAGCCATCGGCGGCGTCGTTCTTGGAACAGAAGTGGGAACTCAAATGGGTTGCCGAACGATTTTCGCAGAAAGGAAAGAAGGTAAAATGGTTATTCGACGCGGATTCGAAATTGTATCGGGAGAAAAAGTGTTAGTTGTAGAAGATGTTATTACTACGGGTGGATCCGTAAAGGAAGTGATGGATTTAGTGGAAGAATCCGGAGGAAACATTATGGGTGTTGGTGTGTTAGTGGATAGAAGTAATGGTCAAGCGAACCTTCATTCAAAACAATTTTCAATCGTAGAAATGGATGCGGTCAGTTATTCGGCAGAAGAAATCCCCGAAGATTTAGCCGCAATCCCAATTCAAAAACCAGGGAGTAGGTACTCAATATGAATAAAGGTCTCATTAGTTTTATAATGGCTATAAGTATTATAACTGTGGCTTGTCAAAAAGCACAAAAAAAGGAATTTATAAAAATGGAAATAACACAAATAGATGTTGCAGTCATTACCACACAATATGGTGATATGGTAGTAGAGTTTTTTGATCAAGCCGCACCAAAGCATGTAGAAAGTTTTAAAACTCATGCTGCAAGTGGATATTATAATGGAACTATTTTCCATCGTGTTATCCCGGGTTTTGTCATTCAAGGTGGGGATCCAAACACCAAAGGAGATGACACATCGATTTATGGAACGGGTGGTCATGCTGGAAAATATTTTGGGATTGGAGAAGAATCCGATACTAGTTCATGGATGTTGCCTGCTGAATTCAATGATTTAAAACATAAACATGGGATTTTATCCATGGCGCGATCTGCAGATCCAAATAGCGGTGGAAGTCAATTCTTCGTTTGTGCCGGTGATGTTACTCATCTCGATAATCAGTATACTGTTTTTGGACAAGTTATAGAAGGGAATGCTATAATCGATCAAATTGTGAGTTTGCCAAGAGATGGACGAGATAATCCGAATCAGCGAATTGAAATGCAGGTTAGATTAGAAAAGCGAGATAAATGACCAAACCCTTCATCGGGCTAGCTTTAGGTGGTGGTGGTGCTCGCGGTGCAGCTCATATCGGTGTATTGCAGGAATTACATGATGCCGATATTCAAATAGGTACAATTGCTGGAACAAGTGCTGGGTCAATCATTGGCGCAATGTATGCGGCTTCCGATGATCCATATTGGGTAGAAGATCATTTTCGGAAATTTATGAAAAGTAGTGCATTTGCAGGGTTACGATCTCGGAAAATGATGGATGATCGAAATCCAGATTCTGTTTTGGATCAAATTGCAAAAAAAGTAAAAGATCATTATGTGGTTATGATGGGATTAAATCGTGAATCCATTATGAAAAGAGGTCCCCTAATTGATGTTATCAATTTTTTGATTCCTGTGAAAACATTTGAAGAATTGAAGATTCCCATGAAAGTTTTAGCAACGGACATTCAATCGTGTGAAGATATAATTCACGAGTCGGGAAATTTGATAAACGCATTGGTCCAAAGTTCGTCCATTCCAGGGTTTGTAGAACCCTCCGGAGATGAATCAGAATTAATTGTGGATGGAGCTGTGAGTATGCCTATCCCTGTTCCCGTATTACAGGGGAATTGTGAGTTAATTATTGCTGTGGATATTTCACGATATCACTTGGGTTTTTTAAAAGAACCCAATATGATTGAAATCATGAAACGAGCTGATATGGTTACATCCCTTCGATTAAAATCAGAATTATCTGAGAAGGCAGATTTTGTAATTAAACCAGATACATTAGGCGTTCACTGGTCGGATTTTCATCAGTTTGATCAATTGTTAAAAAATGGTCGTAGTGCCGCTCGTCAAAGTATTGATTCTTTAAAAAGATTGATTGATAAAAAGGACTCAATTTTATACAAATTGAAACAATGGTTTGATTAAATTTTTACCCTTAAAATGATTCACGAATTAGAAAAAACTATAGTTAATATGAAAAATATATTTCCAATTTTATTTCTCACAGGGGCTCTTTTTGCTCAATCAAATCCTGTAACAATTACAGTTGAGACCGCCGAAACTGCTCGAGCGGGTGAGGTTATTAATTTTAAGATTAATGCTGCCATGGATAATGAGTGGCATATTTATTCAATCTATAAAACCAGTGATGGTCCTCTGCCAACAGAAATGACTATCAGTGGTCCTGCCGTTGGGTCTGTTGCGCCAATTCAGGAACCAAAACCAATTTATAAATTTGACCCAGGATTTGAATCGGACACGTATCATCATGAGGGTAATACTGAATTCATATTCCCAATAAAATTAAAACGAGGTCTTGATCCGGGTATTTATACATTCAATGTGGAAATATATTATATAGTATGTAATGCAAGATTGTGTTATCCACCCAACACAATAACCGTTCAAGTAAAAATAGAAATAGAAGAAGGTGAAGCGAGAACAGGAAAAACTTCCTTCGCAGCACCAACAACAAATAATGATAAAAAATCTTCAGGAAAATCAAGTTCGTTACTTGGGATTTTTCTTTTGGCAGTAGGTGGTGCTATCTTGAGTTGGGTCATGCCCTGTGTTTATCCAATGGTGCCAATTATAATTTCATTTTTTGGAAAAATGGCTGATGAAAAACATGTTAGTAAAAATGTTATTGCAACATTTTACGGGTTGGGAATTTCAGGGACATTTGTACTTATTGGATTAATTGTTGGTATTTTATCATGGGGTGTCAATGATGTTGCTACCCAATCTAAATATGCAAATCTTGGAAATTTCATAGCGACGAATCCATGGATTAATCTT
>JABHAX010000096.1 GCA_018674095.1 Fidelibacterota bacterium | reverse complement strand
GTACCAATTCTATCTATCATTTTGTGGAAATTGTCTCCTTCATATTCAAAACGAACCACGCGACCACCCGAAACAGTATTGTCAATTACATCACATTGTAGTTTTTTTGTAAAAACGAGTTTATTTCCGATACGCACTTTTCTTGCGGGTTTTACCATTACTTCCCAAAGGTCGTTTGCTAATTCTCTGAGAAGAAAAACTTCAACTTTAGCTTCAGTTTTATCTTTGGTGGCAAAAAGTCGCGCCGGAAAGACCTGAGTATCATTTAAAACCAATAAATCATTTTTCCGCATGTAATCTATGATATCCACAAATTTTCGATGTTCAATTTTTCCAGTATCACGATGGATGACCATTAACTTAGCCTGATCCCGTTTCTTCTCTGGATGTTGTGCAATATGCTTTTTAGGGAGACGATAATTAAAATCCCCCAATTTATATTTTATCTTTTTATTTATCATTAGAATAGCCTCTCTTGGTCTTTTATCAATTTTTTGCCCAATAATTTATAGGCCGATTCTTGGGCAATTCGGCCTCTGGGTGTTCTGTGTAAAAACCCCATCTTTATTAAAAAAGGTTCATAAACGTCTTCAATCGTTACTGGATCTTCACCAATGGCAACAGCCAAAGATTTAACGCCTACGGGACCGCCCTTAAATTTGTCAATCATTACTTCTAAGATTTTTCGATCCATGTTGTCCAGTCCAATATTATCAATTCCTAATATCTCCAATGATGCTTTTGCCACTTGAATATCAATTTTTCCAGATGCTTTGACTTCAGCAAAATCCCGAGCGCGTCTCAAGATACGATTGGCAATCCGAGGAGTTCCACGAGATCGTCTAGCCAATTCCATAGCGCCCTCATCATCAATGTCTACTTCTAAAATATTTGCAGATCGATTAATGATATGAAAAAGATCTTCCGCTTCATAATAATCTACACGGAGTACCACACCAAATCTATCACGTAAAGGCGATGTAAGGTTCCCTAATCGCGTGGTTGCGCCAATAAGTGTAAACGGTTCAATCGTTAATTGTACACTGCGAGCACTGGGACCTTTATCAATCATAATATCGATGGAAAAATCTTCCATAGCCGAATAGAGATATTCTTCCACAACCGCATTCAACCTATGAATCTCATCAATAAAAAAGACATCTCGGTGAGCCAAATTTGTAATCAAGCCCGCCAAATCGCCAGCCCGTTCCACAACAGGACCGGAGGCTTGCTTAATATTGGATTTTAATTCTTTGGAAACTATATTGGCGAGGGTGGTTTTTCCGAGTCCTGGTGGTCCAAATAATAAAACATGGTCCAAGGCATCTCCGCGATTGTTTGAAGCTTCAATATAAAGTTTCAAATTATCCACTAATTCCTTTTGGCCAATAAATTCATCAAACTGGGAAGGACGGAGAGATTTTTCAACCGCTACATCTTCGTCGAACGGTGTTGAGTCTGTTATATGAATTTCTGTCATCAAGTAAAATTGGTGTAAATCAGATTAAAACTGACTCGAAAGATACACTCTCAAAGTGCCGACGTAAAGACAGAGAGAAAAAAAAGTCACTAAAATGCTACAATTACCCTAAAAAGGGTCACTGGGGATTATATTCTTAAATCAAAAACCATTACCAAGATTAATATGAAATCTATTGGCAACCTTGAAAAGGTAAGGCAAATAATTTCAAAAAGATCAATGTCAATAAGTAATGATTCTCATCTGAAATCATCTCCATATTGACTTGAATCTAACTTATAGGAATATAGACAGAACATTTAATATGAATAAAGATGAATATTAATTGGGTATTGAACTCCGCAATTGACTCAACCGTTCATCACGATCTTCAGCAAATTTGTTGATGCCCTCCCACAGGCTGTCAGGGTCCAATTTGGATTCTGCCACAATCTGATCCAGACTGCCACCGGTCCGCCAGCGATTGTCATGATCCGGTGCCATTGAATATTCTTCCACTACACGATTGGCAATCCATTTATGCATGAGTCGTCGCGCACCGTTGGTGATAATCATAGCATCGTGCCACTCCGAATCCGTCATGATTGATTCCCGATAATCTTCCGTTTGTCGCTGGAATAATTCCCAACTGATGGATGCAACAATTTTCACATTGGGACCTTCTTCTTTAATCCGTGGCAAAATTTGCACCAAAGAATTCGTAGAACTGGTTCCTCGAACAATTACAACTCCTTTTTTGGGTTTTTCGGGATTGTAGTCTTTGATGATGTAAGCACCTTTCGCTGCATCAAAATGAGATGCCATTCCCAAAGCTTCCCGATCTGGAATGGTAATCGCCGGCCGAGTTAAATGCAATGCAATCAAGGGCACATCCGTGCTTAAGGCAGCCGCGAGACATGGAGCAACTTCGTTATGTTCCCAAGGATGTAAATTAATAATATGTCCATCGGGCATGAGCTGTGTTACACCGGGTGAATAAATACCAAAATGGGTGCGGCTATCTTCCGCTGTTTCCGGACCGGAATGGCCTGCAACCCAAATCACTTTCCCCACTTTCAAATCTGAATCCTGAGCGATTTGGCTGAATAAACGCATGAGCCCATATTTCAAATAACTGAAGGATCCATAGGTGCTTACCGCGCCATAAAAACCGTTGAATTCTTTGTAGGGGTTTTCATTAAAATTGACAGTTGCTGCTCCAGCCATCATGCCAGCATTGGTGAATTCTGTGATTCCTTGTGGAAATAATGGACTATCTGTATTAGAGATTTTATCGAAAAGCCCTTTGTCTTCGGCGCCGTTGTACCCTTTTGAAAAACCCGATAAATTCGTGGAATCGGCCAAGTCCGCACTCATGGCTAAAACCAAAGGTCTGCCATATTTCTGATCGGAAATGGTATTGATATAACTGGCGTATTTTGAAAACCCAACCCTATTTGGTGCTTTTTCGCCCGGTGCCACAAATAGGTCATTTGGAAGCGCATCCAGATTAAATAAATCAGGGTCGTTGGATGGATTTTTCACAGTGACTTTACAAGTCTCTTTTTGTGCAGGAACAGAATCGCCCAAAGTAATGAGTGTGTTGGTTAAATAATCCACATAGTCCTGATTGTTCTCCATGACAGAAAAAACAGTTTTCATCATGGATTTGGCTTGGTCAACTTGTCCATCCCAACTGCTGGCTTCGCTCTTTCCAAATCCATCAAATTCAACATTATAAATTTTGGCAAAGTCTTCTTTTGTTCGCCAAAAGAGCTCCGAATTTCGTTTATGGGCAGCCCCATGACTTTTATTATCATACACATGGTAGCCCCGACCTTTCCGCGTTTTACTATAAATCACTTTTGGCACATTCGGATTTGCATTTTCCACCAGTAATTTATAATAGGCGTTGATGACTTGTTCCCAATTTTCGCCATCTTCCGCACCTTCCACATGCCAACCGTGTGAGCCAAACCAATCTTCCGGTCCACCATACACGATGGAACTGAAAGGACGATTATCAATGCCAAAATCATTCCAATCCATGAAATAAACCAAATTCCCTAAACCGAGTCCCCAAGCGGAGTTTATTGTTTCGTGACTGGCCCCGGTTGTAAAACCGCCTTCTCCTTCAAACGCAAATACTTTCACGTCTGGTGTTCCTGCATATTTCAGCGCTAAAGCTTCGCCGGCAGCAAAGGGAGAGCCATGTCCACTGGGCCCAGTATTAGCCTTAAAAAAAAGTGTTTTTCCTTCCATTTCTGCATGTCCCGGAAGTCCGCCATTTTGCCGCAGTGTCAATAAATCTTCCCAAACCAACTGAAAATCATCCCCTTTAAAATTCAGATATTTTGAATCGCCCGTTTGTCGATATTTGATTCTTAATGCTTCATTCATAACTGCTAATGTAGCATAAACAACAGGGTTACAATGGCCAGCAACGAGGACAAATCGATCCCCAAATCGTTTGCCAGCTTCACGAATATCCCAGCGCATTGCGCCGGATAATAAGGTAGAAACCATAGCGTGCACTTTGGACCTGGATCCACCCGGATGCCCGCTTTGGCGAAGATTTAACATAATATCGATGGATTGATCAATTAAATCTTTTGTGATTTCCCAATATTTAAAATCGTTTTTTAATTCAGCTGGTGTTTTCATGCAGCTATTCCCTTTTTACCTAAAATTTCTTTTAAAAATGACCCAGTATAAGATGTTTTTACAGTAGCGATTTCTTCTGGCGTTCCAACGGCCAAAACAGTTCCACCACCATCGCCACCTTCCGGTCCTAAATCAATAATCCAATCTGCGGTCTTAATCACATCTAAATTGTGTTCAATCACTAATACTGTATTGCCTTGTTCTACCAATCGCTGGAGCACATGAAGCAACATCCTAATATCTTCAAAATGAAGACCAGTTGTGGGTTCATCCAAAATGTAAAGCGTTTTAGATGTAGAGACCTTGGATAATTCAGTTGCCAATTTTACGCGTTGCGCTTCTCCGCCCGAAAGGGTTGTAGCTTGTTGTCCCAAATGAATATATCCTAATCCTACATCATTAAGCGTTTGGAATTTTTTCTGAACCGACGGAATATTTTTAAAAAAACCCAATGCTTCTGACACAGGCATATCCAATACTTCAGCAATGGATTTTCCTCTGTATTTCACTTCCAACGTTTCACGATTATATCTTTTTCCATAACAGACTTCACAGGTCACATATACATCCGGAAGAAAGTTCATTTCAATTTTTATAATGCCGTCTCCCTGACACGATTCACAGCGACCGCCTTTTACATTAAATGAGAATCTGCCCGGTTTATACCCACGAATTTTTGATTCAGGCAGTTTTGCAAAAAGATCTCGAATAAAAGTAAACACACCGGTATAAGTCGCAGGATTCGATCGGGGCGTCCGACCGATGGGTCGTTGGTCAATTTCTACAACTTTGTCTAAATATTCCACACCCTCAATTGATTCAAATCCAAGTGGATAGGTTCGAGCTCGATTTAGTTTTTTTGCTAATACAGGGAAAAGTGTCTCATTCACTAAGGTGCTTTTTCCACTTCCGGAGACGCCTGTAACTGCAATAAATCGACCCAAAGGAAAACCTACATCAATGGATTTTAAATTATTTCCAGTAGCTCCTTTCAGGGATAATAATTTAGAATTCCCGTTCCGACGAATTTTTGGAATCTGTATTTTCTTTTTCCCAGAAATATATTTTCCTGTTAAGGATTTTTTCGATTTAAGTAATTGTTTAGGCGTTCCGGCAAATGTGATTTCTCCTCCATATTTTCCTGCGCCGGGACCCAGATCAATCACATAATCTGCCGCTTCGATAGTTTCCTGATCATGTTCAACAACCAGAATAGAATTCCCAATATCCCGCAATGATTTTAAAGTATTTAAGAGGCGATTATTGTCACGAGGATGAAGCCCGATTGAAGGCTCATCTAATATATAAAGAACGCCCATAAGCTGAGATCCAATTTGAGTAGCAAGGCGAATTCGTTGCGCTTCGCCTCCGGATAATGTTGCCGCAGAACGATCTAATGTGAGATAACTCAATCCAACATTTACCAAAAATGACAAGCGTTGTTGAACTTCCTTCAGAATCTGATCGGCTATATCGCGCTCCATTTTTGTCAACTCAACATCAGCGAAAAATTCACTCAATTCTTGGATGGACATGGAAGAAACATGTCCAATATTTTTATCGTTAATTTTCACACCTAAGGTTTCTTTCCGAAGTCTTGCTCCTTTACAATCAGAGCAGGGACGCATACTCATAAATTGTTCAATCCATTCCCGAATTCCGGAAGATTTGGTTTGGGTATAGCGCCGCATAAGGTTTGGGATCGCCCCTTCCCAACCGCCGGTATAAGTGCCACTCCACCGTTCAGAACTATATTCCATATTAAATTTTTGATCTCCGGTACCATAGAGAAGTATTTGTCTTACATCCGGATTCATCTTGACCCAAGGCGTGGTAAAATTAAAATTATAATGACGGGACAAACTTTTTAAAATACTTCCATACCAATTCCCTCTAGGTTGTTCTCCTAAGGGTGCAATGGCTGCTTGAATCAAACTTTTAGATTTATCCGGTACAATCAAGTTTGGATCTACTTCCATATGCGATCCCAAGCCATCGCATTTTTGACAGGCGCCATAAGGCGAATTAAAAGAAAACATTCGCGGCACCAATTCTTCCATAGAAAGTTCACAATCTGGACAAGCAAAATGTTCAGAGAATAAATGTTCTTTGTTGGGAAGTCTATTCACCACAATGAGACCGCTGCCGATTTTCAAAGCCAATTCAATTGATTCAGTTAACCGTTCATGAATTCCATCTTTCATGATAAGACGATCCACCACCACTTCTATAGTATGCTTTTTATTTTTATTAATAATAATTTTATCATCAACAGTCATGACTTCGCCATCTACCCGAATCCGTAGAAACCCTTCTTTTCGAATTTCATCAATAACACCTTTGTGTTCGCCCTTTCTTCCGCGGATCAGGGGTGCCAAAATGTGCATTTTGGTTCCAGATTTGAATTTACTTATGGTATCTACAATTTGCTGAACCGTTTGTTTTTGGATAGGTTTACCACATTTCCAACAATGAGGTTTACCTATATGCGCATACAAAAGCCGAAGATAATCATGAATTTCGGTTACGGTGCCCACCGTGGATCTGGGGTTTCGTGCGGTGGCTTTTTGTTCAATCGATATAGCTGGGGACAATCCTTCAATGGAATCCATATCCGGTTTTTCCATCAGGCCCAAAAATTGCCGGGCGTAGGAAGACAATGATTCAACATAGCGCCGTTGTCCTTCTGCGTAAATTGTATCGAATGCGAGAGATGATTTTCCAGAACCAGATAAACCGGTAATAACAACAAATTTATCTCTGGGAATTTCTACATCAATATTTTTCAGGTTGTGCTGGCGAGCGCCTCTAACAATAATTTTATCTGTGGGATTTGGCATGAAAGTTTACACGGTAAAAAATGTGGGAATTTTGAACATCCCGAAATTTACAGACTTTTGATACATTGCCCCAAAGACGATTTACTTTTTTTCCACAACTTAATTCGTGTTTTAAACATATAGCTTATTAGGTAGAACCAATTTAATGGTTTCTATCCGTTTTGACACTTTTACACATAAAGAGTCTTGAATTCCTTGACACCGATTTCAAGAATCGGTAGCTTGAGCCATGGGTTCTTTAAAAAACCAAATCCTTATCTCCATGCCTCACATGGCAGACCCCTATTTTTCCAGAGCGGTGGTTTATATTTGTGAACATAATACAGAGGGTGCCATGGGAATGATTGTGAATAAACAATTCAAGGAACCGGATTTAAAGGAATTGTTTGAAAAACTCTATATTGGCGACGATGCTATTAATTCCCTCGTAAATGATATTTTTTTTGGTGGACCCGTCTTGCTAGAACGAGGCATTGTCCTCCACGATTCAAGTTATGAATCAGAGGGGACGGTCAATTTGTCCGATCGAATTGCTATGACGAGTCAACAACATGTTTTAAAAGAATTGCAAACTAAACCGGATATTCCATTCAAATTAATGTTGGGCCATTCAGGATGGGGTGCGGGTCAACTGGAACGCGAAATTGAGAATGGTGATTGGCTTATGCAAAATACGACACCGGATTTTATTTTTAATATTAAACCTGAGCGAATGTGGGAACAAGCTACCGGTTCTCTTGGGATCGACTTAGGTCCAGCCATGGGAATCGGCGGACAAGCCTAATTTTTTTGTCGCATTAATGCGCGAATGGAATATCTTGTGCTGCAATATGGGTGAAAGAAATCCAAATCTAGATAATATTTAATTATCATGGGATATGATTTTCAACTAAATACCTTAACTCAGTTATTTAAACAAAACGCACATAAGAAAAATTCGGTGCGTATGGCCCAATATATGAAAGGTCATTTTTCCTATTTTGGGATTAAGAGTCCTTTGCGAAAAAAGCTCCAGCGGGAATGGTGGCAAGGAGAATCCATCAAATATAAATCTGAGTTAGTAACGCTTATTTCCGGATTGTGGGAATTAGAAGAACGGGAATTTCAATATGTTGCATTGGATTTAGGAAAACGATATAAAAAATATTTGTCTCCAAATTCTATTCCATTTACCCAAAACTTGGTTATGACAAAATCCTGGTGGGATACAGTGGATGCCATTGCAAGCCATTTTGTAGGTGCGGTAGTTTATAATTCTCCTGAGACTAGAAAAATAATGGATGAATGGATCGACCACAAAAATATGTGGATCCGACGAACCGCCATTTTACATCAATTAAATTTTAAGGAAAAAACAGATTCCGACCGCCTGTTTCTTTATTGTGAAAAACGAATGGGCGAAACAGATTTTTTTATTCGCAAAGCCATTGGCTGGGCATTACGTCAATATTCTTACATCGATTCAAAAAGTGTAATACAATTTGTTAAATACCACGATTCTGAATTGAGTACCCTGAGTAAAACAGAAGCATTGAAAGCATTGAAAAGGGAGGGGGTGACAACATAAATCCTAATTGGAACCAAACTTCATTGCAACTGTTAGTCCACTAACCTAATTATGAGGAAAACCTATGTTTAAAATACTCTTATCTCTCTTGCTAGTCTTATCCACTGGATTTGCTAATGGTAAAAAAGAACGATCTGTTGTTAAGAAAAATATTGTCAAAATAGTGACAGATAATGAACAAGGCACTAAAGATATCAACGTTGAAGCAGATGTAGATGGTGAAACATTGAAACTTACCATTACTGTAAATGGTGATATAAATGAGTTTGAAGTTTTACTAGACAACCAAGAAGCACTGGAAGCCCTTAAAAAAGAATTAGAAGAAATGGACCTTGATATCAATTTAGTACAATTCATGAATCACGATGGAAATGGCTTTGATGAGGATCATGATTTTAAGCGAATGATGCATTGGCGTGGAAATGAAAACGGCGGTGGCTATCTGGGGGTTCAAATTCAGGGCTTAGAGGGTCAACTCGCAGATTATTTTGGTGCAAAAGACGGTGGCGTTCTCGTAACAGAAGTGATTGAAAATAGTCCAGCAGAAAAAGCTGGTTTAAAAGCTGGGGATGTGATTATATCTGTAGCGGGTGAAGACGTGGAAGATTCAGGTGAATTGGTAGAAGAAATTCGTGGACATACACCTGAAACAAAAGTTGAACTGAAAGTGCTTCGAAAGAATCGCTCCCGGAAAATGAAAGTTACGTTGGGCGAAGCGCCCCATTCCATGAATATGGGATTTGGACCTGGAAAAAATATGATGTTCTTTGGCGATGCAGATGGTTACGATGATGAAGATGACATAGATGAATTAGAAGATGAAATGGACCAAATACGAGAAGAGATGAAACGACTTCGAACAGACATGAAAAAATTGAAAGACGATTCTTGATTTAGTAATTCCAAGTTTGGAAAAGCCCCGTTGCCCTTTAGGGTCAACGGGGCTTTTTTGTTTCAATAATATCATCAAATTTTTGATATCAATAATTCCTGATGAAATTGAAAACTGGATATTCGATTTTCTCATTCCGACTATGACCCAAAAAATCCATAATAAATCTTAAATCTTCCCCTAATTTTAATGATGCGAAAAATACTTCCACCGCTGGCTATTGTTTTTGCCGCCCTGCTCTGGAGCTTGGACGGATTCCTAAGACAAGAGCTCTATTCTGTCTCATCATTTTTGGTGGTAACACTTGAACACGCATTAGGCGCACTGCTTTTTTTACCGTTCCTTATCAAAGCTTGGCCCGAAATAAAAACATTAGGACAACGAGGCTGGATTTCGATTTTTTGGATTTCGATTTGCGGTGGAATTCTCGGGACTTTCTTTTACACAAAGGCATTGAGCTATATGGATTATATCGATTTGTCCGTAGTGGTTCTCCTTCAAAAACTTCAACCGTTATTTGCAATTTCATTGGCTTCAATTATTCTAAAAGAAAAACTTTCACAGAGATTTATAGGCTTGGCATTGATTGCCATGTTGGGTGGGTATCTTGTTACATTTGGAACCACGTCTATTGCAGATTGGGACGATAAAACTATCATCGCAGCTTTACTGGCTACATTGGCAGCTTTCAGTTGGGGAAGTTCTACTGTTCTGGGAAAACATGCTTTGAATCGATTACCCTTTGCAACCGTAACTGCTCTTAGACTTTCACTCACTGCAGTTGGGGCACTTATAATATTTACAGTAACTTCCAATGGTTTTGAGTCTATTGAACTCACATCTCTTCAATGGCGTAATTTGATTATCATTGTTCTGTC
>JABHAX010000095.1 GCA_018674095.1 Fidelibacterota bacterium | reverse complement strand
GGGTCATCAGAATTGAAAACAATATAGTCATCACGTCCCATATTTTTGGCCATTTTTAATTTCATATTCACATAGTTGTCCATGGTGCCATGACGATCCAAATGATCCGGCGACACATTCGTATATAATGCAATCTTCGGACAGAAATGTTTGACAAATTCCATTTGAAAGCTTGAAATCTCTAGAATGAAGGCTCTTTTTGAATTAGGTTGTTTTAATTCATTCAAAATTTGTTCGGAAAAGGGAATTCCAATATTTCCTGCCATCAATGAATCGATAGAATCTGATTGACACATTTCTGACAAAATATGAGTTGAAGTGGTTTTACCATTGGATCCAGTAACTGCAATAATCGGTGCATCACAAAACCAACTAGCAAACTCAATTTCACTCACAATGGGTATTCTTAAACTTTTTGCTTTTTGAACAATGGGTGCATCCGACGGAACACCTGGAGATATAATCCAAAGATCTGCATCATAGATTTTGTCTGATTGAATACCAGTCTCACTGGCAATATGATGATGTAAAAGATTCAACCCAGCATCACTAATATGGAATTCGCTGGCTGGATCACTGGCAAAAACGCGTGCACCTAAATAGTTCGCTAATTTTGAAGCAGCAACACCGCTCAATCCGAGACCGATAACTGTGACATTTTTATCACGAATATTAATTGAATCTCTGTTGGAAATATCAATCATCGTATTTTGAAAGTTGTCAATGAAAAGAGAGCTAAGAGTAATCCAATAATCCAAAACCGAACTACTACTTTTGTTTCGGGCCAACCTGATAATTCAAAATGATGATGAATGGGAGCCATTTTAAAAAACCGTTTTCCTTCACCCGTTTTGGATTTTGTCAAATGGAAATAGGAAACTTGAATTATCACTGAAATGGCTTCCCAAACGAATACACCCCCAATAATAAAAAGAAGTAATTCTTTTTTCAATAAAACGGCAAGAGTCCCCAATGCTGCCCCCGTGGCTAATGATCCTGTATCACCCATAAAAACTTCTGCAGGGGATGAGTTAAACCAAAGATATCCTATACAAGCCCCAGCCATTGCTGCAGAAAAAATTGTTAATTCTCCCGCGCCAGGTAAATAAATAATATTTAAATAATCTGAAAAATCCACTCGCCCAGATATGTAAGCAATCGCAGCAAATACGGTAAAGCAAATAGCCAAAAGTCCCGCCGCCAACCCGTCTAACCCATCTGTTAGATTTACAGCATTTGATGTTCCAGTAATCACTAGAATTACCATAAGTGGGTATAACATCCCCAAATCAATTTCAATATTTTTCAAAAAAGGGACTGTCGTCTTTGTGCTGAATTCAGAAAATTCCGGTGTTGTCATAATCCAAAGACTTACAATAGATCCAAGAGCGATTTGCCCCGCCATTTTGTAACGAGCAATAAGCCCTCTTTTTGTTTTTTTAATTACCTTTAAATAATCATCAATAAATCCAAAAATTCCCATCCAAATGGTAGAAACAATAATGATTTGAATTAAGGGACTATTCAATTTTGAAAAAAGGAGGGTAGGGATGAGTACAGCCATTAATATGATGACTCCTCCCATTGTTGGCGTACCCCTTTTTTTCATGTGTGATTCAGGCCCTGTTGGACGAATTTCTTCGCCAATCTGGTTTTTATGTAGTATGTGGATAACCCAGGGCCCCACGATGAAACTTATAATTAACGCTGTGATCGCTGCAGAAGCAGCTCGAAATGTGATATACTCAAATAAATTGAGCGCAGAAAAAGATTCTTTTAATGGCGTGAGAATGTAATAAAGCATCAGGCTGGAAATACCCCTTGAATCACTTTTTCCATGGCCATACCACGAGATCCTTTAAATAATATTTTATCTCCGGAATGAATCAATTTTTTCAAGGAATCTATTAATTCATTTTTATTCTCAAAATGCTCATGTTGAATTCCATTATTGATTGCAGAATCTGTATGAATTGTATTCTCGCCCAAGGTAAAAACACCATCCAATCCTAATTCTGTGCATTTTTCTCCAATCTGTCGATGCTGATCTGTAGACGTGGGGCCCAATTCAAACATATCTCCGAAAACGAAAATTCTACGCCCATTCCCTGAAAAAGCTTTTAAATAATCCAACGCTGCTAAAGAAGAAATTAAATTAGCATTGTAAGTATCATCAATAACGGTTACATCGTTATACTGTTTTACTTGGCAACGACCCGTCGGTGGAGAAAATGATTGAATTTGATTTATTACATTTTTCCATTCCACTCCTAAAGTCACTGCAATAGCAGAAACAGCAATAATGTTTTTAATAAAGGATAAATTCTGGCTCTCTGTTGGAATATCATGAGCATCAAGAATAAGAGTAAGAGACCCATCTTCCTCTTGGTGAATATCTGCCGGAAAATCGCAGTCTGGTGTTAATCCAAATGTTATGGATTCGCCCTCGATATCCATCCCAACAATTCGATTATCTGCTTGATTCACGAATGATACCCCTTTCCCCAATGAACGGAAAAGGGCTTCTTTTTCGTGGGCAATCGTTTCGATTGAACCAAATCCTTCTAAATGTGCTGGCGCAATATTGGTAATAATTCCATGAGTCGGTTCAGCAATTTCACAAAGGACTTCAATTTCTCCAGGGATACTTGCGCCCATTTCTAAGATAGAGACTGTATGCTCATCATTCAATTGAAGAAGAGTCAGAGGGAGTCCAATAGTCGTATTAAAATTCCCTTGAGTGGCGTGTACATCATAGCTGCTTTGCAGCACATGTACGAGTAAATCTTTAGTGGACGTTTTTCCATTAGAGCCGGTAATCCCAATCACAGGAATATTGAATTGCCTTCGCCATGCATTTGCGATTTGTCCTATTGTTTCCTGCGGATCTTTAACTTGTACCTGTTGGAAATCTAAATTTATTTCTGGTTCTGAAACCAATGCGCAGGAAGAACCATTTTTTGCAACGGAAGCTAAAAATGAGTGACCATCGACTCGCTCACCTTTAAGAGCAATATAAAGATCACCTTCTTTCACATCGCGACTATCTGTTGTGATTCCCAAAATTGGATGTAAAAGTTTTTGGCCAGTGACTGTTTCAAAAACAGTAGAAAAATTTTCAGAATGAGGGAGAGTTATTCTCATTGATATGTCCGGATTATTTCCAAATCGGAGTAAAATTCTTTTTGTCCCATTATATCTTGATACTCTTCCCGTCCTTTTCCTAAAATAACAACAATGTCATTTTTGCTTGATCGATCTAATGCACTTTTCAATGCTTTACCTCGATTATCAAAAACGGTGAAATTAGTCTGAGTAAATCCAGAAATAACTTCCTGCGTAATTTTATCTGGATTTTCAGTTCTAGGATTATCGGGTGCAATAAAACAATGGGTTGAAAATAATTCAGCGATTCGTCCCATTTCCGGTCTTTTGCTAACGTCCCGATCACCACCTGCACCAAAGACAACCAATAGGTTCGTACTCTTTGTTCCCAATTCCTTTAAAGTCCCCAATACTTTCTCGTAAGCATCGGGTGAGTGAGCGTAATCAATAATGGCTGTTGCATCAGATGCCAATTTGAATGATTCCATTCTACCCGATATTGGAGGGCAATTAGAAATCCCATTCTCAATATGGCTTTTTTCTAGTCCAAGGGCATAAGCCACAGATACGGCGGCTAAAATATTTTCTGAATTGAATTCGCCCACTAAATTTGACTGAATTTTATAATTCATTGACCCGGCAGAAATAACACCCGTGATTCCAGAAATTGATAGTGTCAAATTTGTGAAATGAATCGATGAACTATTTCCTTGTGAATAAGATAAGGTTGGCGCATTTGTTTCTTCTGCCATTCTCTTTCCATTCGGATCAGAATCATTCACAATCGCAGTTGAATCAAAAGGCAGCATCCTAAAAAGTCGCGCCTTGGCTTGGTAATACGATTCCAATGTAGAATGATAATCCAAATGCTCAGGGCTTAAATTTGTAAAAAGAGCAACATCGAACTCCACGTCTGCAACCCTGTATTGATACAATGCATGGGAAGAAACTTCCATGACAATGTGTGAGAAATCCGCATCCCTCAAATCTGAAAATGTTTTTTGTAATGTAATAGCATCCGGTGTGGTTAAACTTGTTTCCTGAGGATAACCTTCCGCAATCAATCCAAGCGTTCCCAATTGAGCTGTTTTAAGTCCAGCATCCAAAAAGATAGAATGGAGGATGGAAGCAGTGGTTGTTTTTCCATTTGTACCTGTAATTCCTACAACGGTAAGATTCTGTGTTGGGTGCCCATAATATTCTGCCGCAACGATGGATGCTGCTCGTCTTGGATTTGCTACTTTAATTTGGGGCACAGTGAGCTCGCCAACATCCCGCCCATTTGAAATAATGGCAGATGCGCCTGACTCAATTGCATCATGAATAAAATCATGGCCATCAACTTTTGTCCCAGAAATAGCTATAAATAGATCGCCTTTTATAACGTGTTCCGAATTCAATTTGATTCCAGAAACGGGTACATTTGGTAGTTCTTGATTTGGCGGAACTAAGGATTGTGTGATGGATTGTAGAGATTTCTTCACTTTAATCCTACGATACACGTGGTGCCTTTGTTCACCACAGTTCCAGGTTTTGGACTTTGCCAAAAAACGATCCCGCTCCCTTGTATTTTTAATTTTAAATCGGCTTCTCGAATAGATGTCATTACCTTTCGCATACTAAAGCCTCGGACTTCAGGCATTTCAACTTTATTGGTAAATTTTGCTACTGTGATTAAACCTTGAGGTAAAGTAGATGTTGTGAAAGCCACCGGATTATTACGACCTACAATTACATCATCTTTTACGGAGTTGCTTACATATTCAAAATTATTTTGTCCACGAATTGGAGGAACTATTTTATCATCCATATTAATAATTCGTTTCATGATTCGCTTAAATGCAACAGCGGCACCCTCTGAACCCCAGTGATATGGTTTTTCCGGTTCATCCAGCATAATAAATGCAAGAAGTTGAGGATCTTTATATGGGAAAAATCCTACAAAATTTGAAATAAATTGCTCATTGGAATATTTTCCATTTTTCCATTTTTGAGCTGTTCCAGTTTTCCCTGCTATATCCCATCCTGAAATTTCAGCTTTATGACCTGTCCCATTTGAAACCACTCCACGGAGTATTTCACGAATATTCCCCATAGCTTTTTCCGTCGCAATTTTGCGAATAATGGACGTTTCTTCTGAATAAATCACATCTTGATTATGATCCATTATTTGTCTCACAAGTCGAGGCGAAACCAAATAACCTCCATTTGCTATTGCACTATAAGCGGTCGCCATTTGGATTGCAGTAACGCCAACTTCATACCCTCTGGAAATTTGCCCCATAGAAACAGCGCTCCAATTTTTAACCGGACTAAGTTTTCCAACTGTTTCACCCGCTAAACTAATTCCGGTAGGAGCCCCAAACCCAAACGAGCGACTAAAAGTATATAAAGATTTTGGACCTATGCGCTCCATGAATTTTATCACACCAATATTACTTGAATAATGCATGATTTGGGGCAAGGTTAGCATGCCATAATCATC
>JABHAX010000094.1 GCA_018674095.1 Fidelibacterota bacterium | reverse complement strand
TCGTTCATACTTCACATTTCCAGCATATCGACTTGGAGGCGTTGTAAAATAATCAATCCATTCTATCCAACAGATTAATTCAAACCGACTGAAATCTGTAATTCCATAATCTGTGCTACCGTTTAAGCGATTTAAGTCATAATACAATTTAGCTTTTATAGTATAACGGGCTCCACGAGAACCAACTAAATAAATCTCTTTCCCATCGAAATCCCCAGCTCGTTCCGTCGCGGATAAACCGCCATCGGCAACTCTACCTTTCCAATATTCCATATAGTTAAGTAATTCTTCAGTAGCTCTCTCTCTAACTTCTAAAGAATGAAGTTCACCTCGTGCATGAACAACGCCCATTAATAATCCAATACAAGTTATTGAGATAATGACAGTAGCTGTCATTACTTCAATAAATGAAACACCTGAATAAGATTGCTTAAGATTCATATTTTATAAAACGTTTTGTGCGAATAGTTTTGGATTTTCAGCAATACTTTGTGCCATTTTTCTTTCGATTTGACCTTGAGTTACTAGGCGCTGTAAATCTTGATCCAAAGATTGCATCCCTTCTACACCACCCGATTGAATGATGGAAGGAATTTGATAAATTCGATCTTCACGAATCAAATTCCGAATAGCTGTATTAGCAATCATGATTTCACAAGAAGGAATTCGACCTTTACCATCTTTCGTTTTCAGAAGCTTTTGCGCAATAACCGCTTGAAGACTTTCGGATAGCATAGATCTGATTTGACCTTTTTGTCCAGATGGAAAAATATCAATAATACGATCAATTGTTTTTACCGCACTGGATGTATGCAAAGTTGACAAAACTAAATGACCTGTTTCTGCAGCAGTCAATGCCAAAGAAATCGTATCAAGATCTCTCATTTCTCCGACGAGAATCACATCAGGATCTTCACGAAGGGCAGATCGCATTGCATTCGAGAAACTATGCGTATTTGCACCCAATTCTCGTTGATTAATTAAACTCTCTTTGGTATGATGATAGTATTCAACAGGATCTTCGATGGTAATAATATGACATTTCCGGTTAACATTGATGTGGTCAACCATAGCCGCAAGTGTTGTACTTTTTCCAGATCCAGTTGGCCCTGTTAATAAAACAAGTCCACGATTTAAAAGAGCAAGATTTTTTAGTATAGGCGGAATCCCTAAATCATCAAAATCTTTAACCACTTCGGGAATAGTCCGAAAAACACCAGCCAATCCTTTTATTTGACTAAAAAAGTTGACACGAAACCGACCTTTCCCTTCCAAGGTAGCAGAAAAATCAATTTCTTTTCGTTCTTCAAAAATTTTTATTTGATCCGGGTCCAGCACCTGTGGAATGATTGATTCCATATCAGATTGTTGAAGTGGATCCATATTCAAAGGCTGCATAGTACCATTAATGCGAACCATAGGAATTGACCCCACACTTAAATGAAGATCGGATGCACCACTATCAACTGAGTATGCTAGAAGTTTATTTAAATCCATAAAGGATTATTCTCCCTCAGGAGAGCCATACCCGGTGAATCTGCCAATATCTGCGTCATACACGACTTCATGACCAGCACCACCAGACATATCTTCCGAACTTGTAGCAGTGATTCTTCCACCTTCATCATTCAACTCGATACGAAAAGACCACTTTGTTTTCGTAGAACGACTCACATCCAATTGTCCAGCACGTTCTAGCTGATCAACTTCAGATGGCCATTCACCTTTTGTTTGATAATACATTTTGGAAGCATTATTAATGTTGGACATAACCGTCCGCGCTTCTGATGCATATGAACTTTTCACATAGTTTAAATAGGTAGGTAGAGCAATCACAGCTAAAATGGCCACAATAACAACCACAACCATAATCTCGATCATTGTGAAACCGGATTTTGATTTCCGTTTTAAATTCATAGTCTTTCATCTCCTTAATTCAATTATATTAATGAGTTAAATATAATAGACAACGACAGTTAATTCTGTATCAATCTCTCAACTCACAATGAAAACGGTAAATAGTGTGATTTTACTCACACTATCAGAAGATTATTTCAGGAAGAGAACTTTACGGTTTTTTTGAGTGAAATTAGATGTGAATTTAATAATATAAATTCCACTGGGAACGGTGTGACCCATTTCATTTAATCCATGCCATTTTATAGAATACTGACCCCGGTCTAGTGTTTCATTTTGCAATGATTTAATGAATTCACCTTTGATATTGAACACACTTAAATCAACATGTTCAGTTTTAGCAATATCAAACAAGATGGATGTTGTGGGATTAAAAGGATTTGGATAAGGAGCATATA
>JABHAX010000093.1 GCA_018674095.1 Fidelibacterota bacterium | reverse complement strand
CCTTTCATAAATACGAAGATCGTTATCAAGATAGTATCGCAATTCTTTTTTCATAATAGGGTCAAGTTCAGCCAAATCTTTTTTAATTGAGCTAGACCATTGACGCGTATTCAGAATTTGAACATCTGCTGTAAATACATCTTGAAATTTCCAGGGTTTAATACGGCTCGCACAGCCTGAAAATAAAAACAGGATTCCTGCTAAAGCAAAAACCCTGTTAAACTTGGAACAAGTTTGAATCAATTCAATAATTCTCCGACTTGAAATAATTTTTGAAGCTCATTGAAGCCCCCAATTGGCTTTTTATCAATGACAATTTGGGGAACAGAACGTCCACCGGTCAATTCAAAAAGGTCTTCTCTACTTAGATTATTTTCTTCAATATCAATTTCGGTAAAAGTTAAACCCTTTTCAGTTAATAAACGTTTTGCGTTTCTACACGGTCCGCACCAACTGGTTGAATAAATTTTTATGTTCATATTCTTTTTTATTTTAAGAGTAGCAATTTTTGGACTTTTGTTTTTTCACCATATTTCATGACAGAAAAATAAGTTCCTGAAGCTACAATTTTCCCTAAACCATTTGTTCCATTCCATGAAATTTTATACTGCCCCGGAACCATCAATCCATTTTGTAAAATAGCCACCTCTCGACCTAAAATATCCACAATAGTTATCTTAACTTTTTCAGAAACAGGAATTTTCAAATCTAAATGTGTTACGGGGTTAAATGGATTAGGATAAGCGGGGCTCAACGAAAATTTAGTTGGATTTAATACATCGTCTATTTCTAATGGAGCCACATAATTATCCGGAGATTCTGTTGTAAACCGAATCACTCTTTCATTGGCTAAAGGAGCTGCGCCAGGCGCATATACGTTATTAAAGACATACTGAAGTCCATAATTTTTTTCCGGCGCTTCAATACCTACAGTGGAATAGTTCTTCGTTACATCTACATCTTCTATCTCCAAATACTGGAAATCAATGACACCATCACCACTTGCTGTAACCATGGCATTTTGATTATATAAAATAATTTCAAATGTTTCTTCCGTCACTTCATCGTAGCCATTCAATGCTCTTGACCATTCAATAACAAATCGGCCGTTTGCTTCATCGTGCCACGTAAAAACTTTGATCCAAACATCGATCTCATCATCATTATTTGTGTCGATGGTTTCAAGGTCATCTGAAAAGGGCGCCAACAATGCTTTTGGACCCATATACATGGGAATGGACATATTCCAAAAATAATCGATATAGCATGGGACAAAGGATGCCCAACCATTCGAGTTTACTGTGATTTGATTATAATCAATCCCATGATATTTGAAGGTAAAAGGCAATTCAATATCTTCATGATCATCATCATCCATTTGGTAATATGTGCCGCTGCTTCCGCCATGAGCAGGATCCAATTCTACCCACTCAAAAGTAGGTGTTTCATCGAAACCCGTATCCGTATCATCATAAGCCCAATAGCCATAATTATTCGGTGCCACGGGAATATTTGAAGATGGTGGTTCAATATGGATCGGGACTTCTTGACTAAATAAGAGGTGATCATCTTTTAGGAATTCCACCAATAATGTAATGTTGCTTCCATAAGAGACATCACCAATCCCTAAATCGGCATAATAGGTGAACAATTGTTCTTCAAAGGCTGGAATAGATGTTACAGGAACAGAATTATCATCATTCGGCCCAATGATACAATCAGTGGAATCATTCATACAAGAGATATTGACCCAAATATCATTATACGCAACATTCGAATAACTTTTAATGGATAAAACAGGCTCAATGTTTGAATTTGGTGAAACAGAATTTTCGAATGAAATAACAAATGCCGGCATTTCTACATTTACAACAAATTCAACGATTTGATTTCCATTCTCATCATTCAAAATTCCCGAAACACCTTGCCCCACATCTGCCCCATAAATTGCGAATTCAATACTGGATAATGTTGTTGATTCATTTGCAGAAAGAGCTGGAATATTAACAGAAAATGAATTGGGCGAAACATGGTCAGAAAAGACGATTTCTCCTGTAAAAGCATCTGAAGAATTTGAAGAAGTATTTTTTAAACTTAAAATGAAATTGACAAGTTCTCCCAAGGATGGTTTTTCTCCACCACTTTCTGTTAAAACAGTCATATTAGAAATAGATAAATCGCTGGATCCTGCTATTAGATTTGCAATGGCTTGCCCTTGAATAAATCCACCTTTATTTGAGAAAATATTTATTTGATTCTCATTTCCAAGTTCTAAAGAAGCCATAAATTGACCAGAAGCATCCGTAAGACCTTTTCCTAATAAAACGTCACCTTCGCCATTCATAATACTAATAACAGCGTTTTGAACTGGATGCCCATCAATTCCCGTTACTGTCATATCAACCACACCATCATTTAGGTAAATATTTTCAATTGAAATTGTAAATTGATTTGGTGTCTTCAAATAAACAGGCAGTGATGGATCACCGAGAATATTATACACATTAGCATAAAATTCCTGAGCTTCTCCGGGACTATTTTGTGCTGGGAATTCTGTCAATAATCCAGATTGTCCCACTTGCATAGCCGGACCCAATTCCACCACACCATGGTTCAACATAGCATCATAAGTATAGGCATTAATCACATTATTGTATTTTGTGCTTGTGTGCAAATCGGATGGTCCAACAAAGGCAACACCACCTTTCGGTACAGCAGGCGTCCCACCACGTAAAATAGCTTCAGAGAGACAGGGATCAACATTATTTGCAAAATCGTTTGAATTACAAACCCAACTCATGAAAACGGGTGTAAGCCAACCATTATTTAAATCATTCACATCATCCACGTGAAATTCCGGATAATGCCAACCATTCGCATCGCCCCAGCCACGATAATTCACAATACCAACGCCATTATTAATGGATGGAATAATATAAGGCGCCCCTTGTTGAACCGGTGGGTAAAAAACCGTATCTATTTGGCTATAGCCAAAATCTATCAGTTCGTCTCGGAGCCAATAAGATGTCCATTTGGGTGTAATGGGAATAGGATAAGAATTAGAATAATTTCCAGCAACTATCAATCCACGGTCTAACCAATCTGAATTGAATGCCAATGGATCTTGAACATATTTCATAGTTTTTACCATAATCACCGCAAGATCGGATAGGGAATCAATCGACCATCTTCCAATGAAAACATCGGGAATATTATCATTCCCCAAAATATGCGTGAATTTCTGGTCAGTCACATCATTATCGAGACCATAATAAAATGAAGGAAATGCAGCGAATCCATCCACATCGCCGATAAGCAAAACATATTCCAACATGGGATCTTCTACGAGTTTGCTCGTTATTGTAGATTTGATTGCTGTTGCGGTTTCACCTGCATCTGACAAAGAAACCACATCCACATCATACCCTTGGGAATTTTTGAAGGCTACAAAATCACCCAAATATTGAACAATGCCGTCAGGAGCAATAATCATGTATGTTCCCCGTTGTGGATTTATTTGAGATGGTAAAATATTATAATTACTCGTTATCATATTAGCAAATGCCAATGGAATGGGTTGACCAATTAATTGATCTTTGGTTTTACCACGGAAGGACACACCTTCACCAAACAAAATGGTAAATGCCAAAAGAGAAAGAATAAGAGTTTTTTTATTATGATTCACAAGATTTACCTTTTGTTTTTTTTCGCATCTTTAATTTTACGTTGACCCATCTTTAATTCTCCCCTATTACAGGGGGAAAAATTGAAAGACACATTAAAGATTCCTTTAGTTTCATAGTTCAATTTTTGAGAATGATGCATTTTTTTACTAGCTTTTGCTTTTTTGTTTCAACCCGCACAAATACCATCCCGGAACTTAGGGGACGGCCATTCAAATTATTAAGATTCAAGTCAATAATTTGTCTCCCAGCAGACAAATTATTCAAATCAATTGACTTAATTTCTTGACCCAATAAATTAAAAACCCGAATAGTTGCGAACCCACCAGGGAAATTAGCTAAATCAATTTGGAATCGCCCATTGGAAGGGTTCGGATTAAGTCCATTAATTACCATAGGTATTTTTGGTGATATTCCACCAAAGGATTCTGTGAGTTCCAAATATTGATCAGTGTTGGAGAATAAAGTTAAATCTTGTAATTCCCACCCTCGATAATTCACCGATTGATCTGGGGTGAACTCTAATCTGACTTTCACGTGAGAAAACTCAGAATCGGAGATAGCTGTAATGTAATTTGTATTGTACTCTTCCCAACCTCCCCCCGACCATCTCTTCTGCCCTAAAACATTTTCATTTCCATCTAATATTGAAATTTTAATCAAATCGTGATCCCATTCCGTTTCAAACCGATGAATGACCTTTACGACAGCACGATTCGTGCCAGAAATATCTACAAGTTGAGATTCCATCCATTGCGTTGATAATGTGGAATCTCCATTTTCATATAAATTATTCTCTTGAGACCGTAGCATTACATTCCCTGCTTGCCATGGACCTTCTGAACTTTCCCAGGGCCAGGATTCACTTAAAGTCAGGGGCGTTCCATACAAAAATGCGATTTGTAATGTTATATCTGAATTTAGAATTACAATTTTATCCCACGGAATTAGATTATCGTACATGGGAAACGAAATATCATAAACCCCAGATGTAAGGTTGAAAATATTATCCCCGGACGTTATTTGAATGGGTGTTTCACCAAATTCATTTTTTATTACACCATCAACTGTATTAATATCATCCGTGTCATGATATAGCACCATATTTACTGAATGAATTGGCGCAGGAACTAAAAGAATATTTTCTGTGGTAATTCCACTATTATTTGCTATCGCTGTAATCTCTTGTGGAATATAGCCATCCGCTTTTACGGACAGGGTATAAGTTCCTGCAGTTAGGATTCGTCTATATCGACCAAATTCATCCGTGAGTCGATGTTTTAGAACTGAGCCTGTATGTTCTAAGACTTCTACAATCGCCCCTTCTAATGGCAGATTTGTCGTTGCATCAGAAACGATTCCCGTTACTTGAGCTGCATCTGTATAATATCCAATAATTCTATCCATTAAATACAACATGGCTGGACGCGTTCTCTCCAACGTATTTTCAATTAATGCGCTATCAGGTTGCAGATTCGCAGTTCCACATTCAATCAAATATTGGATACATCCCGTTTCGCGATAAAACCAGTCGTGGAGTTTTCCATTTCGAGACCCACTAAAAACAGATAAATAAGATCCAGAACCATCTTCAGTCTCAATCAGACTGGAAAAATGATCTGAAATCGTTTTCATCAATCCTAAATCTGGAGCTTCTTTCGAATCTTCCCAACGCCAAGATGTAAAAACCTTCTCTGATAAATTGCCGGAACGAGAACTATGCCAAACCATGGAAAAAACAAAATCATTTTCTAATGCTAAATCACGGAGCGCTATAGCCTCTCCTTCTGAAAAAGGGTTTTCACCTTTATAATAATCGTAATGTGAAGCATAATCGGAATTGTCCGGTTCAAGGAATGTATCCCCAAATGCCCAATTAAAATCAAAATTTCTATTTAAATCAACACCATCAATATCATTACCAATAGACGGTTCATAATCAAAAATGCCATTGGGAACTGGACCTGTAGGCGAAAAATCACGTTTATTTTTTCGATAACTAAAATCCAAGCCTTCATGTACAACATTCAAACCTTCTGGATTTGCCGTGGGAACCAACCAAATTTCTAAATATTGTTTCAAAATATTCATGTGAGAAAATGTACTAGCGCTTGGAAATAATAATTCATTCATCAAAGATAAAATAGCTTCAACTCCCAGGATTTCTTCTGCGTGCACTTGCCCAACAAACAAGACGCGAGGCTCATCTTCTTTTATGTCTGCATTATCAGAAATTTTCACGGCAAGAATTGGAAGGTTTTCCTGGGAAGTAAACCCAATAGTATCCACATGAAACAAACCGTCTAATTCTTCCAATTGATCCAATGAATCAATCAACGCATTAATTTCTTGTACTGAATGAAATCGGTCATCTAATTCTTGCGAAAAAGTAAGGAATTGAAAAGTAACAAAAATATAAAATATGTTTTTCATGAATAATTAGAGAGATATGATTGCTTAATAAATCACTTTAAGTAAGTAATTTTACCCTTCATTATTTCATTACTTGTGGAAAATTTATAAAAATAGACTCCACTTGGAGCTAATTGTCCATCCATTGATTTACCATCCCAATTTACGCGGTAGTTTCCCCCAAACCCTGGAAGAATTAATTTGTCAACAAGCATCCGTCCAGTCATATCATAAATTTTAAAATCAACAGCTTCATTTGCTGGCATTGAGAAGTCAAAATTAACATTTCCATTAAACGGATTTGGATAAGCCGGTTTTAAGGAGAATTGATTCGGCAATTCACAATCACATGCTGGATCCACATCTAAAAATTGAGCATTCAACAAAGTTCGACCAAAATAGTTAGCTAAATCTTCTTTCCCTGAACTTCTATAGTCAATCCAATCCAAGAAAAATTCAGTTTCAGAATATTGTGTTATGTTCACATCTTGTTGTTTGTGGTACGCAATACAAATTGGAACGCCATTCAATCCAGTTGTTTCATTATTATCAATACTATATCCAGCCCCATAAAGGTCAACACCATTAATTAACAATGGATCTTCGTTAATACTCCCTCTTTCATCTTCCCAGACGACGAAAAAATCATTTCCGGAAATTAGCTTTATAGTAGGATTAAAATTCTGCAATGTATCAAGTACTACAGATGTGAATTGAATCGTTTCATCCAATTTACTCCCATCACTCAAATCTAGAACTTGTCCTGTAATTTCAAAATTTTGTCCATTGATGAAATCCTCCCAAACAACGAGAGCTTTTGTATGCGTTTCATTGAATTCAAAAGAAAAATTATATTGATCATTAGCATCATCTGTAACAACTATCCCATTTTCATCCCATAATTTATTTCCATCCCAATCTATCGCTTGGGTTGTAATATCTGCAAAATTCACAACAGTTTTCCATAGCGCAATTACACCGGTTCCATCATTGATTTTTTTAACTTGAAGTTCTCTTGAATCTAATGAGACATCACTCAAATTATTTCCATTAGGATTCCAACCAATTTCAATGCTACCATCTAATTCAATTTTAGTGTATTTTAAAACAGCATTTGGCCAAATCTCTTCCATCCAAAATATCAAAATCTTATTATCAGGCGTTGGAATTGCCGCCAATAAGTAAGAATCACCACCTCCATCAACAAGTTCAATTCCACCTTCAGAAAATTGTCGATTTCCATCCATGTCAAACCGTTGAAAATAAATATCAAAAGTCCAACTATGAGATTCAGACCAAAAACAACCAATCCCATCTCCAATTTCAATTAAACTTCCATCTCTCATATCTTCAGTCGTTAAAATCGGAACACCCATAGAATCCCAACCATTTTCAAATTCTGAATTTATTTTATTAATCCTTAAAAATTTTGGTGTGGAAGACGCATCATAAGTTCCAACATACGAAGCAGTTTCAGTTTGTAAAACAATGGGTTGAGAATCGTCATCTGATGTATTATTACTAAAAGAAACTTGAGTACCATTCTCATTTAATATATTACTGTCGCTTAGTTGCGCGCCATATATTTTCTTGGTGGCTCTATTATCTTCCCAAAAAAAGGTTAAATCTTCTGTCTGATTTTTAAATGCAAATGTGTATTTAATATCACCATCCAATCCATTCATGGCAATAAGTCCACCATTCTCCCATATGGGAGTTGGTCCTTCATTTATTTTTTGTACTTTTAAATCAATACTCCCAGAACCCTGATCTGCATAAATCACAAAAAGTCCAGAATCAAATGAGCCTAAGATATTAGGCGAGAACTGTTTGCCATCAGCATTGGATATATTAATAGGATATTCAATTAAAAAAGTCCCATCAGATTGAATATTTTGGAACATAATGTCAACATCAGGATAAGTACCTCTTTCATATACAACATTTAAATCGCCTGTATCGCCAGCAGTAAATCGAACACTGAAATCATTATCATCTGCTAAATCTAGTTTAACACCATCTCCCCATTGAATATCACCATTCACATCTATTTTTTGAAAGAATTGATCACCATCGGTTGCTTCAAATCTCAAATCTTTCCAATTCACAAAGATTTCTCCTGAAGTACTACGCTTAACACGAGGAGCAGTTTGGATTGCATCAAAATCAGAAATTTGTTTTGATTCAGCAAATACCACACCTGTCTCATTTACAAATTGATAAAATAATTTTGAATCTTCATCACCTTGCTTCCAAGTTACAAATGAAGTTTGTTCATTCACAAAAGTTGCACGAGGTTTTAATTCTGCATCGGTCGTATTTGCAATCAATAATCCATTTTCAATAAAAGTTCCTTCAAGCGAGACATTGAGTCGTTGACCATAAATATTTGCATTAGCACCTTCGCGATAATCTACCCAAGCAATAAAAGCTTCATTATTACCAGCATATTCGATGGATTTCGCATTTTGGTTTCCACCTTCTACAACAATGGCTACACCTAATCCAGGAGCCACAATGTCATGATTAGCTGTTACATGCGTTCCATAAATATCTTCATTAATTCCACCGCGTTTATCTTGCCAAGTTACAAAAACACCCCCAAGACTATCCGTACACATATTTATGCTAATTTGTTTTCCAGCGACCAAAGCCAGTGCAACCCCATTTCCGTCCAAGAGAAGATTGCCATCTGTATCAAGATGTTGCAAGAAAATATCACCTTCCGCATCAAATCTATAATCTACCCAAGCAATGAATACACCACCGCTACCGTCTGCAATGGCCACAGGATCTTCTTGTCGACCTGGAAGATTTGTAACAATTGCTCCATTTTCCCCCCAAGGCAAAACCCCATCATTGGTAATTTTGTGGGCAAAGATGTTTCGCATACCGTATCGAGTATCTGACCAAATAAAAATCGCATCTCCATTATTCCCAGGCGCTATGGTTCTATACCACTCCACATGAACACCTTGTCGAATCGCAGCACCATCTTCAGAATCGAATCCTGTTGCAAATAGCGTTGCAATAAATAATGTATTTAAAATTGTTTTTTTCATTTTTTAATTTTCCTTTTTTGATCGATACAAATTGCTTGCATTTAAAACAAATAAATGCAATTTCAATCTACACCTTTAATTTTCACTATTGATCTATGGTGATGATTTGTAAACCTTCACGGGAACAAACCACTAATTTATTTCCCCAAAATTGGGTTTTGTAAGTATATCCTACTGGAAAGATGCCTTTCTCAATGGGTTGAGATGGATTGGTCACATCGTACAATGCGACCCCTTTAGCTCCTAGGGATAATGCGGCAATACCATTGTTTACAGCAATATGGTCTACAGTTAAATCTTCTGCAAAATTCCGCATTGATTCTCCAATAGGAGCTGGGTCTAGCCTATTAGATTCCGATTGAAAATCCTGGAATGGAATAAAATATGCTCCCGCATCATCGCAAGAAGCAAACACGCCTAATGCTCCCAATGTGACTTCTTCTGCATTCCCTTCAGTATCTACGCGTCCTACCAAGATAGGATCTGCACCGAGAGAATCAATTGCATAAAGTTCAACGCCCAATTGATCCACAGCCATGACAATATAGGATACACCATCAGAATCGATACCCAATGATTTCCCCGGTGTATAAATTTCATTTCCACCAGAAGGAGTCCATGTTATGAAATCAATCCCAAAAATGTCTGTTGTATCTAAATTATAAGTATGCCACTTCATACCATCATCATTATCAGCAGCAAACATAATAAATTGATCCGCATTACCTGGGAATGAAATAAAGTCTTTTGTTTTTGCACTCATAATTGTGTTTCGATAGCTTATATCCGTATCACCCACAGCATAATGGAAAATTTTAACATCTTTATTTGATTCGGATGCAAAAATTAAATGGTTAACACTATCTCGACGAATGATTGCAAGATCTTCAAACTCTAAAAAGGTACCGCCTTCGACGTATCCTCTAAATCCGTCAGTTTTATTCTGGCTTGTAAGATCCCAAATCTGGATTCCAAATTGACCGGCAGCAACATAGGCTGTATTCTCATCAATGGTTACATCTCTTGCATATCCATCTGTTTGCATAATACTTTCAATCGTAATTGACCAAAGATCATCCGTATTCGGTTCAATACAGGCTCCTGCCATGGTAAGAACCATGAATGTAAACCCTATTTTTTTAATATCGATCATAAACTAAATCCCATTCCATTTTGCACCAAAATTGCAATTGATTAAAACTTTTTAAATCTGTCACCCAATTATAAGATGACTCTGTTTCCCGTTGACGATATCGACCTGTTAAAGTGATATTCAATGATTCAGACATTTTTTTCTTGATCCAAAGATCAATTTTAGAATCCAGATGGTTTCGTCCGGCATGAAGGGGATCATTTGGATCTTCAGCAGCATAGATTCTATTTTCTTGTCTAAGAGATAAACCTAATTCATTTAATAAAGGTAATCCCTTTTTGATTTTGATGGGTAAATACCATTCCATTGTTTCATAAGACCGATTAAAACTGCTGGGTCGATCCGGCAAAAAATGAGACTGACTTGAGGCACTTCCTCGTTCAACTTGAAATGAGGCTGATCCAAGTTTTTTAATTTTTTTATTTATTTTCCCACGAATATAAATAATATCTAAGTCAAATTCATTAAATGGATTTTCATAGTAGCGCTGCAAATACCCAACACCAATATTGGTCCACATTGAACGTATGACTTTTTGAGTCAAAGTAACTGATTGATTTCTATCTGTAAAAGCACAGGGCGCTAACTGTCTTGTGCTAATATCTCTATCTACATAATGCCGAAGATAGAAACTATTTAAATGTCTGACCGAATATTTTACACTTTGATAAGACCCCCATTTAAAAGTTGCGTCAAGCCCGCCAGCCCCATATTGTTTTTCAGGATGATGTTTATAATCTGCCCAATTCATATTTCCAGAAAGTGTGAAAGATTTTTTTTCAGAATCCCAAATAGATTTGTTTCCGGAAACGCCCAGTTTATAAACAAAACTATCGAACGTAGTGGCACCACCCATTTGTTGAGCATTCGATGCCGCTATGTTAAATTCGTCTTCAGAGAATCTCATTACATTATTGTCGTACCCGCCAGTAAATCCAATGGTATACACAAATGGTGTTTTCGCCGGCAGATACGACAAAATTAAAAAAGTGAAAAATGTAAGTTTTAAGCTATTCATTAATAAAGTATAAAACGGGTTAGGACAGCTTTTCCCTTATCCGCAACTTCTACAGAATACACATGTTTTCCATTGGGTACACTTATTTCACATGAGCGCCATTTACCGGGTACTTTATCGGCTCGCCCATCAATTTCTGATGCGGAAGATCGTTCTGTGTTAAAATAATATGTTCCAACAATTTTAACCCCTTCTCTTACTCTCAGTCGATAAGATTCTTCCTGTCCCATTGAATCAGAAAATTCAAGTCTATTCATAATGCGGAGTGTCTTCCTGCCATTTGCTTTTACTTGAAGTGGTAATTCTGAAGTGCATTCATAATACTGAACTTCTTTATTGTTTGAAATTAATTTAACTGCACTTTGATGAACCATAGGAGTTAAAACTATATTCCCCTTTCCTAATGATTCAAATTCTTTACTATTGACTCGAATGAGGACTGGATATTTTGATTCATTACTTTTGAGTAATTCAAGAGTATGAACTCCCTTTTCAAGGTTGATGAAATAATTTCCAGAATAGGTATATTTGTGTTTAGGGTGTTGGACAGATTCTATCGTTTTTTGAACTTTGTACCGATGGTTTACATCCACAGTATCCTTACCATTCAAAATAATAAGATATTGAAAAGAATGGCTTTGTTTTTTCTTTTTTAATACAGGATATCGTGTGATGAATTCTAACCGAGTTGGACCTTTTACGGAATAATGTAGTCCTTCCGATTTGATTGGATAGTAAAGTCGACGCTTTGAATTCACTATTAGAATCTCCTTTTCTTCCCCATTTTTACTGGGTTTCAGGAGTTTGGCTTCCAGGGGTGATAGGAAAATCACTAAGATAAGAAATGAAATAATTTTAGAGTAAACTGTCTGGTTCATGTTGTATTAAGTGTTCTTTTATTTTTCTTTTACTGTGGAGCCCAACTGCAAAAACACTCCCACCCAGTATCAATAGGCAAATTGCGGCTACAATTAGGTTGTATCTTTCTTCGGCATACAGACTTCCTGTGCCAATTTCCGGGATGGGTATCGGAGCAAATGGCATATTAAATTGTTCTATTAGGGATTTAATATTTAGAATATGAAGACCTGGTACTTTTGATTTCACAAATTTAGAGAATACGCCTTCTATTCCACCTGGACGACCAATATCTGTAATATCCGTACGATTAATCACTCCCGGTGGTAATAATTTCAAATTGAAACTTGTTCCGAGACTTGCAACGCCGCCCCCTACATTAATGATCGCTTTATAATTTTGTATCGGTAGAATTGAAGAAAATATCTCCATTCTTTCTTTAATATTCTTGGCCAATTTATCTGTACGAATTAAAGGCAAATTATGGTAAGCGATATTCTCCATAATCAGGTTTCTACCTGCCAATGATAAAAGTCGCCCCATATCATTACGGCCACCAATAGAGGCTGCAATACTTTGTTTTGAAATAAAATCATTTTGATATAAAACTGATTCCATGTCCAACCAAGTAAAGTCAACTTGATTGGCTCCCCATTGTGAAGCGCCAATACTTGTTATACAAATAGGAACAATATCCAATGCTTTACAAGCAGTTAGGACTGCCATATTTGCTCCAGGCATTGAGCCAGTCATTAAAATTGCAACCGTATCATTTTCATGAAGATTGATTTGAACCATAAGATCAACAATTGCCGCAGAAAAATTTGGGTCTAATGTAGTCAATTTTGCATCAAGATCGCCTTCATCAGTCGTAATGAGACTATAAGGACTTCCCACTAAACCCGTTTCATTTGGATCATTCTCAATATCAATAAATACGCCCTTTTCCATGCGAGTATTTTTCAAAATACTCATAGCATCGGTCATGAGTTTGGCCGCCTCCACTTTATCTTCATAGGAGGGTGAAACATCAATTGTTTTTGTATTGAAGGATATGAGAAAACAAAATATTGATAACACAGACAACCCTACCAATGTGGACGTTTTCTGAATTGCAGGAATGAAAGGTTGTTTTTTATAATTATTCAAAGAGCAAACCGCCAAAAAGTAGCATGACAGCTAATTTCACTAAAACAGCCGTAAGAATTACAACCGAAATAGTTCGAGTTACACCTTGTCTATCCATCCAATTTGCAATAAGTCCAGGAATAATATTCCCAATTACGGCGGCTGAACCAATATCTTCTGGTAAAAAAATAAAATTTCGTGAAATATATCCAAAAAAGAATCCAAGAATGAGGGCAAGAACAATTCTTCTTTTTCCATAAAGGAACATCACCTTCCCCATTCCTTGAATAATTCCCCAAACCAATAGGGCAACGGTGAATGTAACAAGAACTTGAAGTGGCTGGTGTAAATATAGAGAAATGTATCCTGGTACAATAATGCCCCCAGCCGTCACACCCAATGTTTCGGATAAAACAAGGCTCAGTACAATTCCCAATCCAATACTAATCTCAACCATGATGTCTGTAATCTGATAATTTTGTTAAAATTTCTTGGCCTGCACCCACTTGATTTCCAATGGCATAAATTAAAGTATCATGGGGTAATGATAATAATTTATCAATAACTTGATTATGATCATTCGATAGCCCAATAATTTGAACGTTTGTTCCCGGTGAATAATGGATTAAGCGTTGCACTATGGCATCTATTTTGTCGCCCCTAATAATAAAATAATCCGGTTTAATTTCTTCTAAAGTGAGTTCTATCAATTGCCGTGTCCTAAAGGGACGATCATCTCTTGAATTAAAAAAGACACAAGTTCCACCTTCTGCAGGATAACGATCAATAATAAATTTCCAAATCTGAAGAGTAGATACGGGATCATTTGCTGCCATCCCATTTATAAATTGAATTCGTTTTTCACCTTGATCCAGATTCCATGCAATCAACGCACCTAAATCCGGTTGAACTTTATGCATGCCAGCCAGAGCAATATGTCTGTCCACACCTGCTTTTTTACAAACGTCCAAGGCCACTGCAACATTTGCTGGATGTTCCATATATGTGAATTGGTCTAATTCGTCTCGGGATATGTCAGCTTCATTGGATTGAATAAATTCCGTTCCATTAATTTTTGCAACTTGACGTAAGATTTCAGGTTTTTGATCTTCACCCGTTATTAATATTCCATTATCCGGAACCGTATTACATAAGGAATATGCAACATCATCTTCAGTAGGTCCCATTTCATCTAAATGATCAGGTCGAACATTTGTAATGACTCCAATTTGAGATTGGACCATTTGATGTTCAGCAATCCACTGATATTGTGGTTGAACTGCCATACATTCCATCACAACTGCTTCGGGCTTTTCCGAAGCAAAATAACTTAAAAGACGTGTTTGTTCACCAATAGATGGGAGTCTTAATCGATGAATTATTCTATCCTTTCCCTCTGCATCAATAACCCTTGGCGCTGTTCCGGTTGTTTTGGCAAAGGTTCTAATTCCCGCTTCTCTTAAACCAGCAGCGACAAGGCGAGTTACACTGGATTTCCCTCGAGTTCCATTTACATGTATTCGTAATGGGATTGCAACCAAGGAGCGCATGTGAAATTGATATTCAAGAATGCCCGAAATACAAATAGCAATCGCCAAAAAGCCTAAAACAATCAAGGGTGTTAATGACATATTGACTCAGATATTTTTTTGAAACTAAGACGCATATCCTAATACAATGCGAATTAAAGCTACCATATCCATAATATTCACAAGACCATCTTCGTTGATGTCAGCAAAAAATGAATTTGTTTGTCCCATATATCCCAAATTATAATCAACTAATATCAGCACATCATCAATATTCACTTTTTCATCATAATTCAAATCACCCAAAATTCGAATTCCACTACCTCTTGTTGTTATCAATAAAGATGTTCCATTGCTTAATTCCATAGCAGCAGGATTATAGGAGTCATTAAAAGTATATTGTAAACCCATGGTCATGGTTTGATCTTCTGTACCTACGGTACAATAATTTCCATGATTTGTACTTCCTGATGTATAGGACGTATTATTAAACTCCATATATTGCAATAAAATTTCGCCATCACTTGTAGGCGTTCCATAAAAGAGTGGGTCCATTAAGACAGCCTGAAAGGTTTCAGTCGAATTATTTTGATAGGTTCTAACTCTAGACCATTGAATATAAAATTTATTATTATTCGCATCATACCAAGTATAGACACGACCATTATTTGTTAATTGTAAATCATCCCAAAAAACAGCAATCATTCCTGATGGACCACCTACGCCAGGGATTTGGTAATTCCTAAAAGATTCTAATGAAGATTCCCCCATAGAGAGCCACCCATTAGAACAGACACTAATTTCATCGTATTCTTGACCATAAAATTTAAAAGTGAAGGGTAAAGAAATAGTTTCTACATCATCTCCGTTATTTCCATTATCTGTAAGAGATGATAAATGTGTGCCACTCCCACCGTAACGACTATCCACTTCTACCCAATTATAAGTCGGTGAAATAGTATATCCAATATCTCCACTATCATAAATATAATAGCCATAAGCATCCGGTCCCATTGGGTCCGTAATCGTCGGTGTGCCAATTTGAACTTCAATAACAGAGTTAGAAACATAACCTTGTGGAGTTGAAACATTTAAAATAAAATGTACAATTGTTCCAGGAATTGAAGACTCCAGAGTGGAAACTTCAAAATAATTACTTCCATTGTAAGCATCATCTCCACTCATAACAGATGACCAAAAACCTTCATTATCTAGAATTTCAACATAGGGAGATGCGCATGCAATTGTACCAGTTACGGTTGATGCGTGAGTTGAACCTGAATTTTTTAATTCAATTTTAAAATTGGAAGTTCCGCCCACGGTTAAAACATCATTGGTAGAACCAATTACATCAATACCAGAAGCAAATAAATTATTTCCAGAAATATTAACATTTAATAATCCGCTGCTATTTTCTGCATTATTAATCGTAAAATTAACAATAAGGTTTAAGTTCGAATTATCAGGAAGACCTTCGGCTAAATTGATTAGAAAAGGGGTTGGTGCATTCACGGTACCCCCTGAAGAAATGGAGCCATAATCAATTGAATTATTTATTAATGTTACGTGACCACTTTCACTGGAGAGCGTTCCAACAACGTTTTCTGCGTCAATACTTCCAAAATTGCTTGCACTTATGTAAATCTCAATTGTTTCACCACCGTTGGCGATTCCATCACCATTCCCTACAGATTCGCCCGTATTATCATCAATAATATTTAAAGTTGTTTCTGACAGATTTATCGAAACTCCCGGATCATAAATCTGGAATGAACTCTGATAAGGATAGTGGTTTCTTTTTGTAACAGTAACAAGAACATCACCCGTTTGTGTAGATGTGACAGGAAGTCTAACGAATCCTTGATTATTGGTATAGCCTGATTCAAAAATTTCATCATTCATCAAAATGGTAACCCAAGCTCCATCAACATTCCCATTATCTTTGGAAACTGTTATATCTATATAATTCGTTCCTTTGGTTATTGCATATGGATGAGAAACGGTTGTTTGAGTTGGGTAGTCCGTCCACATCACGAGAGAAGATTCACCCATTAATGAGTTCCAATGAGTGAAAATATCACAATAATTACTAGGGTTTGACGGATAGGTTTGATACAACATCATTTTTCCGTACATCAAGGAAGCACCGGCAGATTCTATGCCTTCAATTAAGGTGCCATAATAAAACCCCATATCCACTAAGTTATTATACATGGTGTGAGTTCCAATTGTAGCCGTACCAATGCATGCAACTGCACCTTTTGGAACCGTTGGCGTTCCAGCCCTTAAAAATGATTCGGTGAGACACTCTTCGGAACCAAATGATCCAGTTCCACAGGTAAGAACGGTAGCAACAGGAAGCATAAATCCATTATTAGTAGAATTAATATCTCCCGAGCCAAATCCACTTACTCCCCAATAACCTCGATAATTAAAAAATGAGACCCCTTCAGTAATTCCAGAAACCATTTGACTTGCATACGGAGATGAATAAATTGTGTTAATATCATTATATCCTTCTAAATCTAATATTTCATCAATATGCTCATTTGTTATTACTGTGGAAATTCCGGAAGAAGATGGATCCCCAACTAGACAAGCTCGCTGAAACCAATTCTCTCCCATATAAGGATTCGATTCGTAATTTACAGTTTTACTAACAATAGTAGCTAATTGAGAAGAAGTATCAAAAGAGAGTCGTCCTAAAAATACTTCAGGGAAATTATCACTCCCTTCTAATGTGGAATATGGATGATCTCCATCATTTCCATTATATCCTGACCACGGTTCAGTCCAAGTGGGAATATCATAAGAACCTTCAGCGTCTCCAACAATTGTAACATGTACGGGTGGGTTGTCCCAAGTTTCATAAGCATTTTCAATATAATCTTTTAAATTATTTTTGTCATTAACAACAGTTGAAGACGAAATTT
>JABHAX010000010.1 GCA_018674095.1 Fidelibacterota bacterium | reverse complement strand
TTATTGAATTGATTAATAAAAAATTCGGTTCAACATTTCATATAGGTCTGGGTTTGAAACATCTTTCCCTAAATAAATTTCCTGTTCATCTTTTTGTAGTATCATTTCCCAATGAAGATGAGCACCGGCTCTTGAGCCCAAAGTGCTTTCTCGTATTCCTGAATTACCGGTTTTTCCCATAACGTCTCCCATTTTAATTTTTGTACCCGGCTTGATATTTTCATTGATGTGAGATAAATGTGCATAGATGGAAATTGTTCTGAATCCTGGAATAAGATCAAAGCCATGATCTAAAAAAATAGCTTGTCCTAATAAGACGTTATTAAAAATGTCAGAAGGCGTATGTCCTACTTTTGCACTAGCGTCTAGCATATTGACTCTAAATTCTGCTGGAACCTCTACATACCCATGGTCTGCCCGGATAACAATACCATCAGCGACTGACATAATAGGACTGCCCCAATTGGCAAAAAAATCAATTCCACGGTGTATGCCACTTCTATAATCACGTGGGGCATTTGGTAAGCGCATGGTCCTTTTTGGAACAGAGACTCCACTACAAGGTAATAGAATTTTTAAGGAATCAACCCAAATCGGATTAAACGTCTTATGTATTGTTGTTTCAAGTGCAACTGAATCTTGAATGGATGATAAAATGGAAAGATGAGAATTCTTAGGTGATTCGCCGGACTGGGCAGAAAGACTCAAGCCGCAAAATAAAAACGGAATATATAATTTCATTTTATTCAGTTTATCAAATGGTCCAGACCGGAAAGGCAAGTTTCGATCGGGAGCCCATTGAAAGATTGTACATTTTCTCCATTAATAATTGAATCAGATTTTTGTGTGCCAAATGAAAAGGATGGTGCAAAATAAATCACAGCCGTTGGTAGGTTTATTAATTGGATAGATTCTGCGATAGACCAATCATATTTCGCCCAAGATGTAGGAATAATCATTAACCCGTCTGCCCAAGATCTGTTTCGTTGAAGAAAATTAATTGCTTGAAATTGTTTATGAGTTTGCAAGAATTTCAGGGATACATCTTTTTGATGGACGTGTTTCCGAATTGCTTTATTGAGTTTATCAAGTGTGAGGCTTTTATTGGATTCAGAAGACTTCAGTCCAAGCAAATTAAGGTTTGGGCCTTGTAAAATTAAAATATTCATCTTAAAGGAATTAAATGGCCTAAAATATACCCAATGATAATTCCTATCAGAAGCCCCAGAGTAACAATCCTGCTTTTTGCTAATTCGGTGGCATACCCTTTTTTTATAGCTACGCCTGAGACCACATACCCCATGGCATTAAGAAACCAAAAAACAGGGATAGAGATGGCTTTAATAATCAAAGGTCCAATCAATGGAATCATCCCAATCAAGGCGCCCAATCCAACAAAAATTTGTGTAAAAATACTGATAACAAATGTAAGGAATAAAATGATCTTTTTGTCAATACCATAATACAGAGCAATACTAATTGCTAAAATAGCCAAAATCCATCCAAAGATTTGTTTCCGATAAACTTTTATAAATGAGGGTTGATTATTCATGGAAAATTAACTGATTATACAATTTATAAAAGAATTGTCTATTTAGATGTTTTGTTCTTTTTATTGGCTTTAGGGCTAATGTTGTTTTTCTTATATTTTATAATTGAGTTTGATTCATAATAATCATCTGTTTCCGCTTCATTTACACTTAAAAGTAGAATACCTTTTTTGCATTCATATTGACTGACAACTTTTTGATTATTCACATTTAAGGTTAGCATATCGCCTGAGATATTCCATAATCCGTTACCGGCGGCATCCACGTTTTCATAAATACCTCGATAGCTAAATGTACCATCTGAACGAAAAGTAAGCGTTTCACGATCATTTATATTTTTGTCTGTCATCGTATTTTCATTTGGATAGGAAATAAAGATTGTCGTTATGGTTTGGAATTCCCAAATCCCTGTGATCTCATCCTGATTCTTTTGCGCAAAAAGCATTACGGTTAAGAAGAAGATGGGTAAAATACGAATCATTTTATTAAGATTTTTCATACGATATGGCTTTGATTGCTATCAGAATATAATTGAAAAAAATGATATAGGTGGTTATTCATTGATAGTTGCAGATACTGGAAACCATGCAGTTTTTAAATGGGCTTGGATTATTCTTTTGGGTACGGATCGAGATAACCATAATTCACGGATCACATCATTTCCATTTATTTCATCTAAAAAGTAATCGGAATTTTCACTTTTTATTTCTAATGGATTTTCCAATTCTATATCTAAGCGATAATGATCACAAAGGATGGAGTCTTTTCCATTCCACGCATTGGATGAATCTGCCCAAATAAATCGAAGTTTTCCCAAATTCCCTTGATGTTCGTAGCTGAACCATTTTGTATCCAATTCTGCAGGTAGCTTCTTTTGAACCATGGCCAATGCGGTAAGAATTGTTGTGGTTGATTCCTCAATTTTTATTTTATTTTTCTCGTCATAAATCAAGAGTCCAGATGAATCAACTTCAGCAGAAATAGTTTGTTTGAAATCTCCTTGTTTAATTTTTTTACCCCAACTAATTAGCGTAAATGTATTCGGTTCAAACGTAGCTTCATAAATATTCTTTGTGGGCCAAATCAATTCAAAAATCCCACGATTCTGTGTTGTGAATTCAATCCGCCCTGAATCATGGATAGTTTGCACAACGTGTGCAGCCTGAACTCCAAGGATAGAAATTGTATAAGATTGTCCGTGGCACATTCCTAAAAAAATGAGCACGGAAAGAAATTGTTTCAATTTTTCCATGAGAAGCGATTTTGAATTCCCATGAGCCCAAGCACTGGAATGTAAAAAGGTTGTATGGTTGCCCATGTAGCATATACCATTGGATTTATTTTTGAATCGAACAATTTCCCTCCAAAATATAGGACGCCTAATTCAAAGATAAATTTAAGAGAAAATGCAAAAATCCAATCTCCGCCAAATAAGAATGAAATGAGAAGAGAAAGATTGCACAAAAATGCTGAAACTAAAAATCCAAAAAATAAGGGAGACTTTTCCACATTGGTTTTTGAATTTGAAGACCATCGAGATCGTTGATTCAGAAATTCTGGAATAGTGGAAACTGCACATGTTGTGACGAAGGAATTAGGATCAATATTAATACCACCGGTTTTCAAGGAAGAAATAGATTGAACCAAAAACATATCATCACCGGAGGGTTTATCTTTGACGCTTTCAAATCCCCCAATTGCATCAAAATCTGATTTTTTATAAGCAAGATTTTGACCCGTTCCTGACCAAAATTGTTTCCAACCGCCCGCACCTGCATTTGCTGAAATTATGCCAAGAAAATCAATCATTTGGTATTGCTCAAAAAAGGACTCTCCAGTTACTTTAGAAAAACCAATCGAAATCGCATCATCCTGAATCACGCGATATGCCATACTTGCGACCCAAAGCTTTCCTACTCTGCAATCTGCATCTGTAGAAACTATTACATCACCTTTTGCCGCATTAATTCCCAAGGTAAGAGCGTGTTTTTTGGGTGTCATTTCTGTGGATTTTTTATCCACTCGGATTGGGTTAATAAACGCATAATTATCAGAAGCTTCTTTAAGGATAATGGGCGTTAAATCTGTAGATCGATCATCTACAATGATAATTTCAAGTTTATCGATTGGATATTCCTGATTCACAAGGTCTTGAATAAGATCAGGTAAATTTTGTTCTTCATTTCTTGCTGCAATAACAATAGAAACAAAAGGTGTATCTTCCGTGGTGTTTATGGGATGTTCATCGTGCTGAAACAATCCCGAAATGATAAAAAGTACAAAGCCAAGGTACGCTACCGTACTCAAGATTAGAAAAATGGACATAGATTAAATTGCTAGAAGTGAACCAGCAATTACGAAATAAAGAAGCACACCTAAAATATCAATACTAGTAGTTACAAAAGGTCCCGTTGCGATAGCTGGATCAATATCAATTTTTCTTAAAAACATGGGGATGAAAGTTCCAACCGTTACGGCAATGAGCATAGAACTTCCAATACTCAATCCGACTACAACGCCCAACATAGGATCCGCATCTATAAAGCGGAATTTTGCAAATACACCTAACATTAAACCATAGAGTCCACCCAAGATGAGCCCAACGCGAATCTCTTTCATTAATATTTTAATTTCACTGCCAATCTTAATCCGACCGGTAGCCATCCCACGGACAATAATTGTTGAAGATTGAGTTCCAATATTTCCGCCCATTCCTATGATGACAGGAATAAAAGCTGCTAAGGCAATAATGTTTTCTAACATATATTCAAATCTTCCAATAATGGATACAGCAATAATGCCACCAATCCAAGATGCAAAAAGCCAAGGTAATCTAGCTTTTGCATTTTCCCAACTTGATTTGAGTAAAATTTCTCTGTCTTTTCCCGCCCCGGCCATTTGAAGAAAATCTTCGGTCGCTTCTTCCCGAATCACATCTACAACATCGTCAACAGTAACAAGACCGATTAAATGACCATCTGCGTCAAGTACAGGTACTGCTAAATAATTATATTGGGCCACAATTTGAGCCACATCTTCTTGGTCGGTTTCTGGACGAACAGAGTGGACTCTTTTTATCATAATATCTTTTAATAAAGTATCCGATGGTGTGGTAGCAAGAGCCCGTAAGGATGCTACACCCACAAGTCCGTCATCTTCATCTGTGATATAAAGATAGAATACCATTTCTGCTTTTTCTTGATCTTGTAGAGTTTTGAGCGCATCCCGGCAGGTTGATTCTTGATAAAGTGTAAATACATCCGTGGTCATCATGGCTCCAGCAGAATCTTCCGGATATCCCATGAGTTCTTCAATTTCTTCTTGTTCTTCTGTTTTTAATAATTCAATGACGGATTGTGCTTGTTCATCTTCCAATGTTCCAAGAATATAACTCTGATCGTTGGCGGGAGCTTGTTCGAGTAAGGCGGCAATACGTTCTGGTGATTGGTCTTCCAAAAGGTTGGCAATTAAGGTGTCATCCAGTTCCACCAGGAATTCTGCAGTATGTTCATTTTCTTTCATAATATTGAACACTTGCAATTGCTCATCGTCATTAAAATATCTAAAAACGATTGATAAATCTGCAGGATGCGTTTTATTAATAAGTTTGATCAAGTTTGTGTGGGCTTGGCGACGAAGAAGTCGACCAAATGTATCACGAAGAATTGTTATTTCATGGTCAAACATTTCTTTTCTCATGACTTGACCTTTATATTATTAATGATACGAAAACCGAATATAACTGAACCCAATGCTAAAATTAAAATCCATGGTGCAACGTGACCATTCCAAATATAAAATGACCCTTCGTCAATATCAGAAAATGAAAATAGCATGGCAAAGCTGTTATTCATGCCATGAAGAATTAGGGGCGGAAAAACTGATCCTGTTTTCCAGGATAAATATCCCAGCAAAATTCCCAAAAGATAAATTTGGAGAAACCAGTAAGGGTTCATGTGGATTGTAGCAAAAAATAGAGCTGTAATCAAAATCGCTCGCGTAATGTCTTGCCAATGTTTTTCAAGAAATTGTTGAAGAAATCCCCGAAATAATAATTCTTCACCCAAGGGTGCAATAATTCCAACGGCAATAAATAATAAAAAATATCCAATCAACGTATCGGGTTGAAGTAATCCACTTAAATCAACAATATATTCTGGTGCTGGGACAAAAATTTGGATGATGCGATCTAATTCATCGGAAAGTACTATTATTCCAAATGATAATATGGCCGTTAACCCAGCTAAAATTGGTGAAATTGGATTTAACCGTAGCGTTTGGGTAATGGGTTGTTTCCGACTTAGAAGAAACCAAATCAGAGGGACAAGCATGAATCCTTGTCCGATTATAAATGAAATAAATGTGTAGAATTTTTGTGAAGAATCAGGATTGGATAGACCAATCCCTAGGATGATTCCTCCCACAAGAAATGCGGAAAGAATGGACACAACTACTATGCCGAATGCGGCGCGAATACTGAACGTGTTGTTCATAAGGGTCAGGTTCTTGGGATTCCATTTTGTAAAAGTTACGGCATTGAAGCCTGTTTTTAAAAAGATGATTTGTTTAAATATGTTGCAATAATTACTTATGAATACAATTTGAAAAGAATTGGGATTTTTTATCTTTAAATATTTTTTGATAATTCATACATCAAAATGGCACCGGCGACGCCCACATTGAGAGATTCTCCAAATCCACGTTTTTCTATGGCTACAGTAAAATCAAGTTTTTCAAGTATGGATTCTGAGAGTCCGTGAGCTTCACTCCCTAATACTAACATAAACTTTTCAGAGTTTTCAATGTTACCAAGTGAATCTCCTCTGTGATCTGCGCCAATCAAAGTATGAGATTCAGCAAATAGATTTAGGTCAATATTTGTATGAATTGAAAGTCCAAAATGTGCCCCCATGCCAGCCCGAACCGCCTTTGGATTAAACGGATCCACACAATCTGGTGATAATGCAACATTTGAAAAGTTGAACCATGCAGCTGATCGGAAAAGTGTTCCCAGATTACCCGGATCAGAAATTTGGTCTAAATAAAGCCATTGGTTTTGAGATAAATCTGGGTCATCTTTTTTGGGTAACGAACATACAGCCGCAATTCCGGATGGCGTTTTTGTAAAGGAGAGTTTTTCCATTATTTTAGATTGAATTTGCTCACAAGAAATACCGGTGTTTTGGATGGACTCCATGAAGCCCGGATTATCTTTTTGAAATGGTTCTGTGTTAAAAACAGTCTCTAAATCGGCCCTCATCTCTATTGCGGATTGGACGAGTCGCTTTCCTTCTATGAGATATTGGCCTGTTTCTTTTCGTGCTTTTCCCCGGGCAAGGGATTGGATGCGCATAATATCTTTATTTGTCATGATTCTTTTGGTATACTATTTTTCCATTTACAATGGTGTAAAGCACATTAGTATTGAGAATATCCATTGGATTAATTGCTGAAAGTTCCCGATCCAAAACGGTGAAATCTGCATAAAACCCCTCTTTAATTTTTCCTTTTACACCTTCTTCAAACGAGGCATAAGCTGCCCATTCTGTATAGGACTTTATTGCTTGTTCCATCGTCATTTTTTCTTGGGCTTGCCAACCATCTTTAGGCCAACTATTTTTATCTTGCCGCGTTACCGCTGCATAAATTCCAGCCAATGGATCCGGAAATTCTACAGGCGCATCTGAGCCCGCAAGGACGATCACGCCCGATTGAATTAGTGTTTGCCATGGATACGCCTCATAGAGTCGATCTTGCCCCAATCGTTCATCGGCCCAATACATATCGCTGGTACAATGGGTAGCTTGCATGGCAGGTATAACGCCCAATTCTTTAAATCGTGAAACATCATCTTTATGAACAATTTGGGCATGCTCTATTCGATTTCGTAAAAAAGGATTTGCGTTCTTTTCATAGGAATTTAAAATAGTACGAACCGCTCTATCTCCAATACCATGTGTATTCACCTGAAAGCCAGCTTTTGTTATTTTTTTTACAAGTGATTCATGTGTTTTCGGTTTAATAATAAGCAACCCCATATTGTCAGGGTCATCCGAATAAGGTTCCAGTAAGGCAGCGCCACGGGAACCCAATGCACCGTCCATATAAATTTTGACGGCACGAATTTTGATAAATGGGTTTTCTGTTTCGGGTCCCGATGCAATATAGGGTTCATAATCATCTGGATTATTATGGAGCATGGTGTAAACTCGAACTGATAATTCCCCAGTCGAAATCATTTCTTTTAATACTGAAATTTCTTCTTTAGATGTTCCTGCATCGTGGATGGATGTGAGCCCCAATGTATTCAATAACTTTTGTGCTTTCCGGATTTGTCTGCGAATATCATCTGGGGAAGTTGGTGGAATTTTTGCTTCAATCAAATCCAAAGCATTATCAATAAATATTCCTGTTGGATTTCCATTCTTATCTCGAAGAATTATGCCACCATCCACATCT
>JABHAX010000092.1 GCA_018674095.1 Fidelibacterota bacterium | reverse complement strand
TTATAATAAGTGTCATTAATCAACACACTATCCGCTTCACCAAATTGATCTGTGATCTGAATTGTTGAAAACCCTGTATTATATCCAATATTATTTTTGAGATCAGTTTCCAATAATAAAGAAAATTCACCTAAATCATCATTGGCTGTTTTACGTGCACCATAAATCCGATATCCTTCAAAATCCGCTTCCTGGCTGATTGGATCTAAAAATGATTCTGCACCATCCTGCCAATAAATTGTCACCTTTCCTGATTCAACTATTACTTCCATATTAGGAGACGGTGGCGGTGCAGGAAGAATATATCGATCAAGAATGCCATTATCGTTCGTGTCTTCACCTTCATCTAATCGGTTATTTCTATTGTTATCTTCCCCATCAAACGCTTTTTGTGCCCAATCATAATTCACAATCAAATTGTTTCTTCTGGCAGATGAATTCCCTTCGCCACCAGACCCCCAAAGTCCACAAACTACCGTAAAAGATAAATTACAGGAATCCCCTGGTGCCAAAGTCCAAGCTGTTGTATCAGCATTATGTTCGGAACCAATAGGTCCAGCTGAAATCATAAAAAGCCAACTATCTTCTGACGCAGGGTAGCCTTCTGATGTATAATCATCGCCAGTCCCTTTTTGAACAGATGAGTTCATAGTTTCGTATCGTTCCGCATCATTTACAGGCATAATGTAAGAAGGATATGTTTGGTTACCTGTAGATGTCCAAGCCCACTGATGATAATTCGTTTTTAATCTTTCTCCAGGAATATTGCTTCCCAATGCAGAAATCCCAATATAGGATTCAGCCCAACCATCGTCGCCATTTGCATCATATTGATAACCAATATCTCTACTAAAACCAGCATCATCTAATGATTCATCATATCCATTTAAATTATCAGACCAAGAAAAGCCACCTCCCGGCGTGTATATATCCGTGTAATTAAAATTTGCTACAGAAGCATCTGCCCAAATGCCGCCATAAATATCATGGATTGTATCTTCAGAAACATTTTGAAAAGTATAGTTCAAAATAACAAAGGCGTCCGCATAAGAATAATTCCAGGCATACGCTTTTAAATGAATATCTAATCCCAGAGGAATATGACCTTGTATGCCTCCCCCATCAGTCGGTGATTCTCCGTAATCTTTAAATTCACAAATCATATCTTGGTGAGAGATTGCCTTGGGAGAATAATATTTTGCCATGGAATCTTGAGTTGTGGATGAAATTGAAGACCTAATTGTGATCGGTGATCCTGCAAACAATTCAAAACCTTCATCGCCAGAATCAAAGACACCATCCACAATGGCAGTTGAAACACGACGCTGACCGTTCACAATACCGCCAACCCATAATGCAGCATAGGAAAAATGCTCAATCTGTTCTCTACCAATTTCTGTATGTTGTTTATATTCACACGAAGGATGAATACTTCCATCCTCCATTCGGTTCCACCCATTTCCCAAAATTCCATAATTGGTAATGGTCATTCCTAAGTTTCCTACAGATGTGTATTTATCAAATTCATCGGCAGCAAATTGGATTTTATAAGGGGTCCTTCCTTGTCCCATTGCAACACAAAAAGTAAAAACAAGGTACAGTGCTTTCTTCATTACTTAATTAGAATCGCTTTTTGGGTAAATGTTCTGGAACCATCCGAAAGTTGAATAAAATAGATTCCGCTCGCCTGATTTTGAGCGTACCACAGAAATTCATAGCTACCCGAATGTACGATTTCACCATTCAAAAATGTTTCAACAATACGACCAGTAATATCATATACATATAGAGAAACAGCATCCTTTATCTCATCCTTAATTTCAAACCGAATCGAAGTACTTGGATTAAATGGATTGGGATAAGGTGGAAGCAATTCAAATTGAGTTGGAATAAAAAGTCCATTTTTGGTAGAAAGTGATCCATCATAAAATGTTCCCGGTGTTCCAAAATCACTATTGCCGTAGGATAACGTTGCTTCAAACCAATTTTCACTTTCATTATTATTAGAATTAAGATCATGGATTTCCATGGATGCTCCGTTTCCAAAATCCCACGAATTTGTATAACGAACCTCATCCACGATGGCACCGGTTTGGTCTGTTAAAATTATTTCATCATCACTATTTGAGAGTAAAAAGTTGCTGTATTCATAATTTGCTACAACACCGCCATTTAAAGTTGAATCTGCATTTCGAGCAAAAACAAAAAAGTCTCCCGGCAAGATTGGAACCGACAAGTCAACGTTAGAAATGGTATGATTATCAGTTCCGGCATCCTTGATTGTCCAACCATTTATATTAATCACCGTATCTGTGGTATTTAAAATTTCAAACCATTCACCATAAGAATCTGATACTGCTGATGGATTCGGCATAATCTCTGTAATCACAATACCTGCATCATTATAAACCAAATCATCAAACCACACATCCATATAGACCGGTAAATGATCAGATGCATCGTGTAGTGCATCTGCGATAGCATCACTTACAGAAGAATTATTCCCATTATTAATGGCATTATTAAAATGGTTTCCATCATTCCCAACGGCCCAATAAGTATCTTCTACATAGCGCATATCGGATTCAGAATCTAATATTGAAGACGAAGCAAAGATCCAATCAAATCGGTCATCCATTCCACCGTTGGCGCCACCTCCAAAACTTGTGGTTCTGGGAGATTGGGTATGCACATCTGAATAAGAACTATTATTATGCCACGGGCCAATACGGTCAATTGGGTCAAACAATCTTCCATCATTGTCACTGGCATCGCCTGTAAGCATATCAAAGGCAGGTTCTTCCGTTGAAGAATTAGAATAAATATTAAAATCGCCTGCAACCATAAAATAACTTCCTTCGCTTAGATCATTTAAATAAGATCGAAGAACGGTTGCCTCATTCAATCGTTGAGATGCATTATCACTTCCAGAGCTTGCTTTTAAGTGAACACCATAAACATTGAATTCAATTGCTGAAGATTCATGAATCATGACAAATTCAGGTACATCTCTCAATCCGGAAGAAGATGCAGTATTAATAATAGATGTGCTCAAAAATGAAAATTCGCTGTGCTTATAGTAGAGAGCAATATCCTGCTGTGCACTTTGATTTGTAAACGTAGCGGCGGACCATTCATTCGGTTCAAAAACATCAAGAACATCCGATTTGAAATGGTTGAATCCGTTTTGCCCAATAACTTCTTCGGCAATAATTAAATCTGGCTCAATCAATTCTAAGATGGCAATATAGTCATCTTCTCGACTATTGTCATCCTCATAATTTAATAAATTGTACGTCATAATTCTGGCATTGGACGCTTGAAGAATTATTGTAAATAATAAAAAAGGTAAAAATCTCATTTGGCTTTTGAATCGATCTCTGATTTATCGATTTCCTGATAGTTATGTTTTACTAAATGTGTTGTCTTGAATTTAGACTAAAATTGGAGTTTACTCGAAGGTAAAAATTTATTAAAGGCTAGTTAATGTAGCATGTTTGAAACAAATTCAAATTGATATCCCTTTCGTTGCAATATAGGAATATGTTCTTTTAAAATTTTTAATGTATTTGGTTTTACATGACCAATTCCTACTGCTGAGCCCCATTTATCTGACTTTTCAACCAATTCAATCAATTGTGCTAATATTTTTCCTTCATCATCAACGTTATCTAAAAACACATTTCGACGAGTTGTGGGAACATTAAAAACTTCCATTGTTGATTCTGCAACGGTCTCAGCCGTAGTTCGGCTATCCACAAAAAATAATTTTCGCTCCTTAATAACCCGCGCCACATTGGACATGACATGTTGGTCAGCCGATGCTTTCGATCCTTGATGATTATTCATTCCAATTGCCATAGGGATTTGATTCAACGCCGTCCGAACTCTTTCTTGAATCGTTTCACTCTTCATGGATGTTGTTAATACAAATGAATCTTCGCCACCCTTATTTGCAAGATTTTCTAAAGGCATATGGACAATAACTTCAAATCCTTTTTTTACGGCCATTTCCCCAAAAGATTTACTGTGTTCATGTCCCGGAATTATGGCATAGGTCAATTTTGCATTTAACGCTAAAAACCCATCTGAAACATCATCGTTCCGATATCCGAAATCATCAATGATAATTGCGATTTTACCTTTCATGGTTGGAGGTGGAACTTCCGGCGAAATTTTATGGGCCTTCTCTTCTTTTTTGACCACGTCCACTTTTTCAACTGTCACAATTTGGTTTTCTAATACAGTTACCCGCTGATCCATCTGCCTAAGAAAAATCAGAAGAATAACGATGAAACCAATCAGAATATAATTAATCGGAAATTGAAATTTCTTTTTTGTCATGGGAGTTGGAATTGAAACGAAATTGTTTGAGGAATACCCAGATTTTGAGATCCAAATTTGATCCCATATGTGATTTGGTAACGACTAATTTGAAGCCCGAATCCACCAGATGTTTCAACTACATTTTTTGAAGAAGAAAAACCACTCATTATACTTAATTGATTCCACCGAAACTGGTTCCCTAAATAAACTTTTACTGCATCCGAAACCTGATTCCAATCTGCGGATCCGTAAAGCGTATTGTGATATTCATTGAATGTTATTTTTTTAGAAAGTCCACCACTCACACAAATAGGTAAAATAGGTGACCCACTGGATAATTCTGACATTTTTCCTAAATTTTTAATTGTGGCTCCAAAGGTAAACCCATTTTTTAAATTCAAGGCATATCCGAGATTCAGTCCCAAGCCCGAAGACACATCCGTATATAATCCCATTGAAATAAAAGAGAGAGAGAGACCAAATTTTTGATTTTCCCGTTGGATAGAAAGCCCCGATTTCAACAATATCCCATAAGAAGAAAATGTAGAAAATGCGTCATCTTGTGGAACCGATTCTCTGAATTCTAAATCAGAAATTCCAGAATATTTTGCACTGATATGAAATATTTTCTTCGACTTTAATACTTGTGCATAACTCAAATGAGTTAAAGTAACATCCCCAAGCCAAAGTCCACGACTCACCGAAAAATCGGGGTGAAGTTCAGGTGCCGAATAGAGTGCTGGATTCCCTGATTTTATTCCCAAAATAGTGGGATGATTTCCCAGACTCAATTCTTCCGCATTTACAGGTAAAACTAAAAATTGTGTTCCAATTCCGTATAAAGGAAAAAGGAGAATTAGAAAAATTTTAAAAACGGAATGCATACGAAATTGTATGAGCCGATTGAGTTGCCCAATCCATAGAAAAAGCGTAATCGATATAGGAATCATGGGGTTTAAACAATCCATATTCATAGCCGACTCCAAACGCTTTCCGACCATTGCCATATCCACCACGGAAATAATATTGTTCTAAGAATCCATACTCCACACCCAACCTTGGTATGATTCCTGTATAAGATTCATGATCAGTAATGAGTCCTATATCTCCAACCACAATTAATCCTTTATGATTGAGTCGAGATCCGATTCTATAAATAGTTGGAAATTCATCTTTATACAATCGACCTTCGGCATAGACATCTCCCGTATCCCATTGGTAATTTGAACTCAAATCTTGAATAGTAATTCCAATCGTGTTGAATTTTCCCGTTTTAATTAAAAGGCCAATGTCAAAACCAATTCCTGAGCCGGTTAATTGATCAGATTCGGTAATGGGAAGATCATATCGGAGAATTTTTACATTCGCTCCAAATGATATCCAATTTAAAATTCTTTGTGCGAATGTAAAATAAATCGCATTTTCACCCGTTTGCATCATGGATGATTTCATACCCGTACTATATCGACCCTGAATATCTGTAACGCCAGCATAAACCCATCCAATCCCAACGCCTGCGGTTGGAGGCAAAGGCATTGCAATACTTGTCCCAGCGACTCGTCGATCTAAAGATAGATTTGAATAGGAACTCCCAATTTGGCGATGAGTCAAAAAAGCAGCCCAAGCTGGATTGTGAAATGTTGCAAAACTGAGATCCATTTCTGCTGTAAAACCACTGCCCATTGCGATGGATCGAGCCGTCATGCCCATTCGCAAAAAGCCACCGGGTTGTGAGCCCCAATCTTGACCGATAAGAATAGAAAATAAACAAATACTGATTAGAAATTTTTTCATTATTTAACCACAATAATTTTTGTCCAAAAATCCTTGGGAGAATTATTGGCTGAATAAGCAAAATTGATTCGGGCAAAATAAACACCATTGGAAACAAGAGCACCCGTTTGACCACGACCATTCCATTTAACGGCTCCCCGAAATTTATTTAGATTGAAATTTTCAGAATAAACTTTTTCCATGGCAAAATTAAAAATATCTAAAATGATTTCTGTATTATAAACTTCTCCAGTATGAAATCGTACATATCCGTCACCGTTCAATTGATTGTGACTCAACGGTGAAAAAGGGTTGGGATATGCATAGACTTCTGTTGTGTCATACTCAGTTTGAAAAATGGACCAACTTGCACCATGAATATCAGAAGACAATGCCACTCCGTCTGAAGTACCAATCCAAAGTTTAGGGATTGTGTCACGTTCATCTAAGCTTGATGTATAAACTAAGTCTGTCAAAATTTGCTGGTGCGCTAAAAATGCCGTATCAATTGCAGCACTATATTTTGCCCAATTTTCACCATCATAACTTTTCCAAAGCCCTGAAGAAGTGGATGCAAAAACCAATGAATCTTTTGTTGTTACATTGTAAACACGTTCATTCAATAATGTGGTATTCCAAGTGACGCCATCATCTCTAGTATAACTGAGTCCTCGCGATTCTCCTGGTTTATCCGCATAAAGTGATGCTGCCCAAATTGTAATTTGTCCATTCCATAACTGTTTGGCTAATCCCACCACAAAATTCCCAGCAAGACCATCATCCGGATAAGAATAATGTTCCCATTCGATACAATTTAATATTTCAAAAATGCCAGGACTGACTTCATTGACTTCAAAAATCATGATACCTTTATTCACTCCATTGGCTGTACCAACCCAAACCGTATCACCATAAGCAATCACAGAAAACGCTTTGTGATTATGATTCCCACCATCTCCTGGATCTCTCGGATTTAAATAATAACCCGGTAGAACGGATTTTCCATCAGAAGTCGTTTCATCAAAACCTTCACATAAAGATAATGAATCTTGGCCATCCATGGGCATGGGAACATTTTCCCAGGCTCTTTTTGTTAAATGATAACGTCTAAGTCCCCCAGCCCAACTGGCGGTCCATAAAAAATCACCAGATAAATCTGCATCATACGTCACATTTGCTTCTGGAACCGTAACAGGTAATTGACGATAATATCCTTCCCCAAAAGGTTTCAATGTATCCGCCACATTATCAACGGGCTGTTTTAAATAAGTCCAAGTTATTCCAGATGTATCCTGAGCATCATAAGTCAGGGTTACCCCGTATCCTACTTGGATATTTCCATTATCGCCGGAATATGCAACAGCCATGGTATCACCCATAACTGCAATGGCTGGAATTCCTCCTTGAGGAACAAGCTTTGTAAATTGACCATCCTTTAATGAATCTGCAGATGTTTGATAGGCAAAAATTCTGTGACCGTCATGAAGCGCTAACCCTTGTCCTGTCCCGAGCCAAGTAAGAGAATCGCCTAAAGTTCGAATTTCTGCAACAATATTGCTACTAAGACCCTCAGTCAAAAAAGTGTCTTGGATAACGGTTTTCAATGCAAATCGAGTTGGTGTATTACTTTGCCCCATCAATTGAGTCACCATTAAGGTTAATAGAAAATATTTACTGAATGATGATATCATATTCGATTGTTTTACTGTATTCATTTGAAGCATCTTGCGTACTAAAACGCCATGTAAATGACCCGGCTTTCGTCTGAAAATCAGGGTCTGTGAATCCTGTTCCATAAATTGGAATTCTAAAACTATAAATTCCATCACCGCTAACATCATCTCCACTGGTGAAATTTGGTGGATATAAAATAACATCGCTCCCATCATCATAAAGATAGATATAATCCCCTTTATTCATCATGGAATCACCTTCAACATAATAAGATGTGAAACCCACCCATTTTATTGTTTCTAAACCGTCTGCATCAAAAACTTCTGCAGAAACCAATTGGAGCGCCACAGTTTCATCAGACGGACGAACAATTGTATCCGGTGCTGATATATTGACTATTCTTGGAATAATATTCCCAATATTAAAAGAATCAGCAACCGCGATAGATTGAGTTTGGTAAACTGCAATATAATCTAAATAAACAAATCCTGAATCATCCCCAAGTACATTCGAAATATTGCTTGAATCGTTCAATATTTTCAATCCCCATAAAAGATCACCAGAAAGAATATCTCCATGGGTTCCATTGTCCCATAAAACTAATGTATCAATCGCATTTCCGCGACTGGTACCAAACCAATAAATTGTAACTTTAGACAAGTTTTCAGCCTCATAAGATTCATCTACACTGGCACCAAAATAAAGTTGGTTTAGATTTTGATGAAATGTGAATTGTTTATTAGAAACAGGAATTTCATCCGGTGAATTTTCTGGGCCCGGACACGCCCAAAAAACTAGGCCAATTATTAATAATTTATGGAAACGCATAGTGTCAAATTTAGGTAAAAAGGTCATTAATCATTACCCCAGTTTTGCCCCTCTCTATTATAAATATAATCCAACATTAATTTCCCAACTTGCTCTAAACTTTCTTTACTACAATTTTCAGGGATGTCTTGTTGAGTGTGCCAAAAATTTGCGTATGAATTGGGATATTTAAAGTCAATAATATCAATGGCTGGAATTCCAGCCATTTCATACAACGGAACATGATCGTCATAAATTGCATAATCTACTCGCCCAGTAAATGCATCTAAACCCATATCGCGAGCACGGTCCCAAAGATATCGAACAAGTTTAGGATGATATTCCAGAGAATATCGTTCAATGGGAATTACCAATTGTTTATCCCCAACCATATCCAAATTAATGGCTTCATTCGGTTTCGGAATGGGAAGGTTCTTTGCAAAATATTGCGACCCTTGACAATAAGTATTATTCTCGCCAGGAATGCCCATGTCTTCCCCATCAAAAAAGACAAGATTTACACCAATATTCGGTGGGTTTTCACTCAAAACTTTAGCCAATTCTAATAAAACTGCAACACCGGAAGCGCCATCATTTGCCCCTAAAATCGGCGATTTTTTATTGCCTTGATTCTTGTCTTGATCTGCCCAAGGACGCGTATCCCAATGAGCAGAAATAACTGTTTGAAAATCAGCATTGGGATTAAATCGCGCAATCACATTCTGTAATTCATATTTGTTATTATTTCGCTGTTCTTGATAAGAGAAATCTTGCAAAATAATCTCATCTGCGGATTGATCCAATTCAGTTTTGATATATTCGAGGCATGCATAATATCCATCAGATCCAGGATTCCTGGGACCAAAATCACACTGACGAACCAAATAAGCAAAAGCGCGAGTCTCATCAAATATCGGGATATCTGATTTACAACCGGAACAGAGGCTAACAAACCCCAGTATTGTAATCATTAAAAATGTTTTTTTCATATTATCCTGATATAGCCAAGTTTACATCAAATCCAAAATCTCGATCAATTTTTCGTCCCGTGGTACGGGTATTACTTTCCCGATATTCATATCTAAGACCCCCGCTAACTTTTGTGGAAAACTGGTATGTGACACGTAGTCCAGCCTTCCAACTTTCTGAAAAGGAACCCACTTCCAGATTCACTTTATCACCTGATCGTTCTTCTTGACTTTCATTCAAGTCAAAATTTAGGGTAAAACCCATGGTATTATTTAGATTCAAATCGCCATAAAATGGAATTGGGAGAATCATTCCACCACGGTGAGTATATGTTGCTGTGGATGTATAACTATTATCTTTATGGATAGTGAGCCCAGTGGGAGATTCGTCCAACGACTTATTTCGATTATGTCTAAAACTAACAGAAATATTTTTCTTCAATGTCATATTTAAACCAAGGAGTGGCGAGAAATTTCGATTGATTCTAGAAGACCTTTCATTGTCTTTATAATCTTCCGCAAAAGTGCCAAAATTCAAAAAGTTCATTTGATCTGGTGAAAAATCTTCAAATTGCCAAGCGCGAGTTTCTTTCCCTGAATAAACATGTTCAACGGAAGCTGACTTTGCAATCCATTTAATAACGGGCCATTTTTCCAATCCGCTTAGGCGAAAACTCCATCCTGGAATTGGCAATCCATTTTCCAATAAGTCACCATATGAAAAATAATCTCGTGTCATGGCAAGTTGTTCTACACCTGAGCTGGTTCTATTTGTTGAAAAATTTTGACCAAAGCTGGAACTAACCGTCAAATTTCGACTAAGCTTTAAACCACTTCGAATCGACCCGTCTCGTTTATGATCCCACGTTCCAAGATTACTTCCAATTTGGGAAGATTGTTCGAGTCCATGTTCCGGTAGCCACCCAAATTTATATCCAGAAGGAATATCTCCTATCACCTGTTTTGCAGAACGATTCAACGTTTCTGTATAACTCAACGAAATAGGATTAATTTTTTTGAAAAAACTATGAACCCATTTTAGTGGATTCAGTTTTCCAGATTGTTTTTTGGATTCAGACTTTTCTTCTTTTTGACTGGAACTACGAGATCGAGAACGACTTCCACGAGATCGACTACCTGATTTTCCTTGTGACGATGATGTTGGTTTATAAATTAATTCCACAATTTGGATAGGCGAAATTGAGAAGTTTGAACCAAAACGTAATTGCGTACTAATATCCTGCCCCTCACGAGTTAAATCATCACTCCAACGAAAATTTGCTGTGTAGTTAAATGATGGTTTTAACCATTTCATAATACCAGGATTAAAAGTTGAGTTAAAACTTTCTGTTGTTGTTGTAACAGTGCCTGGGTTTAGATCTCTCAAGGCTGTCCAAGCATATCCTCGAAAATCATTCATTTTACTTTCACCGCCCCAAGAATATTTTGCGGCCAATCCATTGGTCAATTTATAATCTAGATTCATACTTCGACTTAAACCAAAATTATAATTCTCAGGAGTTCTATCCCCAAATCTTGGCTGACTCCATTTTAGACTTTCACTCAAATTCAATCCGGTTTTAAACGAAGATGGCGTATAAAATAATTGAAAATCACTAAAAGATTTTCCGAAATATGGAATATCATTTGCCCATTTAAATGGTTTAAAATAATTATTTCGCCCAAAAGGAATATTATACGAGAATTTTCCGGTATAGGATTCTGACCATTTTTCTTCATACGTCACATCCGAGGAGCGAGATTGGCTCGCGCTGAGAGATAGCGACATATTGTCCACCGTATATTTCATAAATCGGTTATCGGATTTACCCGACTTCTTGATGGATGTACTTAATGAAATTGATTCGCTAATTGACATAATAGAATCGGGGGTATTATTTGGATCCACAAGAATATCTTCACCAGAAAAATATTTAGGGCGACTTTGGTTCCGCTTCAAAGTTGTATTTAATGGAATAACGATTCCCCAAGATTTTGGAAAAAATTGATGAAGGTTAATTTTACCGGATATATTCATGTTCTCCGATGTATTGGTCCCACGGGATAATCGTTCTTGTAGTTTATGATATTCAGCATCTTGACGATTATAAGAAAAAGTGGCTGACCCAAAATCGGACAAATTCAATTTAGATTGAATTCGCATGGCCATCCCTTTCTCTTTTTTCACACCACTTAATCGTAATTCATCCAGCCAGACTTCGCCGTCAATCGGAGCATTTCCTGTATTCTTGACACCCACAGAAAAATAAACCAATCGATTCAATGCAGGTTTCCCCACAATTTTGACTCTTTTCCCCGTCAATAAACCTTTATCATCAGTAAAGATATATTGCCTTACATCTGCAGAATCTAAAAGAATATCAGTTTCTTTGAATTTAGAAATTTGAGAAATATCCGCTTGTTTCAATGCAGCCAACCAATTCAAATCAATTTTAAAACTATTTCGTTCATCATCCTCATCCCAACCATTATAAACTGGTTTTGTGATTTCATAATAAGCTTCCCCCAAACCGAATTTTAAAAAGACTTCAACATCAGTGGTGGTTTGGGTAATAAAAGGACTGTTTCCATACACGTACATTTTCATGAAATCGTAGGTCATAAAACTTCGTTTCTGATTATCATTCAAAGTATAAAGTGTTTTTTGAGCAATTCCCGTTGCCTTTGAAGGAAGATTTTGAAATTTTAAAACAAGAGATTGTTCTTTCGATCGAATCTCGTTCAAACGGTCATACTCTCCTTTAACCCCAACCGGAGGAGAATAATCTGCATTATCTTCTGTATTAATAACGGCTACTTTAAATGACGGTCCATTTTCATCATCGCCATCAGTTGATCCAAAATATCGACGGAAAAAACTCGAGGTATCTGTTTGGGCTGTATCCAATCCTGTGATTCCCATTTCTTGCCAATCGTTTCCAACAATTTCAATCTTAGCAATCTGAAGCTTTTTTTGGACTGAATCCAATCCAGTAACTGCTAAACGAACATATCGGATTTCATTCCATTCAATATTTTTGACCTGTTTAAAATCTGATAGAGGAATTCGGAAAAGTTTCCAACCAGTAGGCTCTCCATTTTTTTCTGTTTCACCCACAAAGTATGTTGTGTCAGTTAGCATAAATTGTGACGAAAAATAATCGTTTGTTTTATCTATAAAAGTAGAGCGATCTAAATCTTCTGTATCCGGGTATTTTCCACCTTCCTGAATTTTACTTCCGGTTCCATTTCCTTCAGTCCCGTTTACTTGTGAGTAATTATAAATGTCATTTTGATCATAACTCCAATTATCACTATTTGGATCTTCAGATACAATTCCGGGGAGAGAAATTGAGTTATCAATATCTTCATCAATTAAACCATCTCCGTCATCATCAATTCCATTCCAAACTTCTTCATCGATATTTCCATCTCCATCATTATCGCCAATTAGCTTTCCATCAATAGGTCTTGTATATTCAAAGCACCCACCCAATCCATCTTCAAATTCATCGGGACATCCATCTAGACCCGTATCTTCCGCATCTTCAAGAAACGTATTTCCTAAGGTTAAACCAGCCCCGGGGATATCTTCCGTATTTAAGAGTCCGTTCCCATCCATATCTTCTGAAATTTTTCCCAAATTAATATGAAGTCGACCGGATTCTCCCTTGAGCCAAATTTCAAAAAATTTACTTTGAGTTTGTTCATAATCCCCAGAATACAAAGATGTAGTCACCCCAACCCAAAGTGAATCAGGATCAATATCTCTTTGATGTTTTCTTGATTTATAATTTAGAACCATTACGTCCGTCGTTTCATTTCCAGCTCTTAAAGATGTGGATTGATTTGGCCAAATTTCCTTTGTTCTATAGGGAACATAAGGATTATACCAATTCAACCTTCCTCTATGTATTTGCTTCAATTCATCAAAAAAGGAATCGGAGAATGAATCATAATTCAACGGAGCTGAAGATGCCTTCCAAAAGCGTCTTTGAATGGATGGTGATGTTGTTCGTTTACTTCCTTCAAAATCATCAATAAATGCAACACCATTTGGGTCACCCGTTTCAGGATTATTGATTGAATTGGGGTTTGGTATTACTTGAGCCACTTCTCCCTCAATTGAAAAAGTTGACAGTTTTTCTGCTTCAATAAGAGGAAGTTTATCAATAAATCGGGTTATACCGTCCATCTCCCATTCGTAACGTCCATTAATATCCCAAATAAAATTCCGAGTTGGTTCATAACCAACTTCTACTTTCTCGTTGATGATAGACTGATTAAAGTAAAGGGCAGTCACTCCAATAAATGAATTTTTCTTTCCCAAATCCATTTGGGCACGAGTTCCAAAAATAGTTTTCTTATCAAAAGAAACTAATTCATGTTTATCATAATTGATTTTTAGAGTAGCATTGGGATCGTTAGCGGCAGCACCCAAAAGTACAATGGTTCCCGTAAAATAATCAATATTATAATCAAGACCTTTTTTAAGCGTCACTTTATTTTGGAT
>JABHAX010000091.1 GCA_018674095.1 Fidelibacterota bacterium | reverse complement strand
TTAATCGATTTTCAAGTTTTAAACATCCATTCAATTTTTTAGTAAATTTCACTGTGAATATCATCCTCATTGAACCCTATTTCACCGGATCTCATAAACAGTGGGCCATTGGGTTTGCCAATCACAGCAAACACGATGTACTACTTCTCACAATGAAAGGTCAATTTTGGAAATGGCGCATGCATGGTGGCGCTGTAACAATGGCACGAGAATTCAACAATCTCACCTGGCGACCAGATCTTATTCTTACCACCGATATGTTGGACCTCTCTACTTTTCTCGCCCTGACAAAATCTAAATCACATGGAATTCCCACTGCTATTTATTTTCATGAAAACCAAATTTCATATCCCTGGTCGCCAAATGATAGAGATATAGCACAAAAACGAGATACCCATTATGGTTTTATCAATTTCGCATCTGCTTTATCTGCTGATCAAGTTTTCTTTAATTCTGAATTCCACATGGATTCTTTTTTGGATGCACTTCCCCGTTTTCTCAGAAAATTTCCCGATTACCGCGAATTGGATTCCGTAGATATGATTCGTAACAATAGTCGCATTCTTCACTTGGGTATGGATCTTCAGCAATTTGATAATCACCGCATCGATCACGGTGAAGCACCGCTTATCTTATGGAATCATCGTTGGGAATATGATAAAAACCCCGATGACTTTTTTAGCGTATTGGAACGGGTTAAAGAATATGGCTATGATTTTAAATTGGCTGTCATGGGTGAAAATTTTAGTCAATATCCTGACATTTTTGTTGATGCTCATAAATCTTTTAAGAATCAAATTGTTCAATGGGGATATACGGATTCTTTTACAGATTATGCAAAATGGCTCTGGAAAGCGGATATCCTGCCCGTAACATCGAATCAGGAATTTTTCGGAGCAAGTGTAATGGAAGCCATGTATTGCGACACATGGCCCATTTTACCCAACCGGCTCACCTACCCTGAATTGCTACCTCCAGAACAGCACAAAGATCATTTATATTCAGATAATCAGGACCTTTTTAATAAAATAACATGGGCCATCGAGAATTATGAAAAAATCAAATCCACCCATTTTCATCCCATTGCCAAACCATTCGATTGGGAAACTATGGCGCCCATGTACGACAATGCCATGGAACAAGTTTAAAATATTTTGCCGCTAAGGTCGCGAAGAGCCACGAAGTATTTTTATAAGATTCTTATTTCAACAAAATCATTTTTCGCGTTTTCACAAAATCACTCGTCGACAATCTTATAAAATATACTCCACTGGAAAAATGACTTCCATCCCACTGAAAAACGTGGTTCCCTGATTCAATATCGCCTTCAAATAGTGTATTAACTAAATGGCCATTTATATCAAATATCTGTAGAGATAAGGCCTTCTGAGTCTCTACCATAATGTTAACGGTCGTTATTGGATTAAATGGATTGGGATAATTAGTCAATATCGCAAATTGGGATGGAAACGGATTTTCATTATCAATTCCCACATTGGGATCTAATGAAATATCAAAAATCCGTGGCAAATGATCAGATGCTTCCTGCGTGTCGTCCCATTCTAATCCATAGTCAGACAATGATGTAGAATCCATGGCTAAAGTATTTACAATAAAATGTTTCCCTGTATCAATTGTGGCATCGGAATAAAAGACATAATCTAATTTCCCCGGATTATATGAACTGCCGTCACTTCGCCAAGTGTAGCCCATCCGTTTATGGGTATGACGCGAAAAAAGATCTACAATATTTGTAGAGTCCCAATCGGGAAGGAAGTCATTCCCATAGTCTTCTTCATTTTCAATATCACCAATGCGGATTGTCTCCACCTGTTGGCGATAGCCTACAAAATTAAAATCCCCAACATGAACAAATGGCGTTTCATCTTCTAATTCAAATGGACCGTTTCCACTCGTTATCCAATTTCGCCACACGGAAGCAAATTCATCCACCTGTTGTTGGCGACCTTCATTGTTTCCACAACAAGATAAGTGAGAATTGATAATTAATAAATTTTTTTCCATTTCCGCTTCTGTATCTAATAGTGCACACATGGTTCTTTCTGAACTGCTCAAATTGGCGTCACTCAAAATCGGAAATCGCGACAAAACCACAAGATCACTATAAGTCCAACTGGCGTACCAAGTTTCCTGCGGAAACCATGATTGGACAATCGTTTGAATTTCATTCCAATCAGTATGCTCTTGAAGAACAATAACATCAGGATCCAAGGCTTGAAATATCCGTTGAAAACTAGGTTGTCTATCTTCTTCGAGAATTCCATTCCAAAGAGTATTATACGTCACAATACGTATATCATCTTCGTGTCGTCTCTCCAACGAAATGGGTTCTGGTAATGGAATGGTATCTTCGCCAATGTTAAAAGAAATGCCGCCAGGTTCATTTGGAACGATATCCGAATTCGGAGGCGCTTCAGCAATTACAATACGTCCTTCAACTAAAACTTGGGATCCATTCAGGGTCATAATATCTGAATTTCTGGCGATAGCGATTTCAAATTCAGAAGATGTTATGGTGGGACCAATTCTAAGGGTTAAATCATTTTGCCATATACCCATGCTCCCGACATTGGAATAAAACACACCTTCACGTTGACCAAAAGTCCAATCCAGTTCGGCACCAATTCCATTATAATCTAACCCTGTGGAAGAATCATTGTCTACATCGATATAAAGATGAAACGCATTCCAATCTTGCATCAAATATTCGCCATTGTGAAATGAAAAATAGATAAAAAGGAATTCTTGATCGTAGGTGATTTTTACATCAGCAAAATCTGCACTCATTCCGTCGCCAGCCATATCGGAATATGCTAGAGTAACATTTTCCCAATCCTGAAATTGTCCATCAATGTTGATGGGATGTCCAGCCATGAGAATCGAATATAAAAATGGGCTGACCAAAAATCCGATCAGCCCCCAAGAATGTGAAATTCCTTTTGAAGAATTACACATCAAACATATCTAGCACAAGGCGGATTCCCCAACCGGTTGCACTTCCTTTTGGATCGAGACTGGTGGTTTTACCACCCCAAGCTGTTCCGGCAATGTCAAAATGTATCCAGGGAATATCTTTTTTAACAAATTCTTTCAAAAATGCTGCAGCCGCAATACTGCCAGCTTGCCCGGGCGTACCCATATTTTTCACGTCAGCAATATCAGATTTAATCTGTTTGCAAAATTCAGGCCATAAAGGGAGTTCCCAAACTTTTTCACCAGAATTTTTAGATGATATTTTAACTTTTTCCATAAGAGATTCATCCGTTCCCATCACGCCAGCAGCCACGTGACCAAGTGTTACAAGAACTGCACCCGTCAATGTGGCAAAATCCAGAATAAATTCAGGATCATAATGTTTAGATGCATAAGATAAACCATCCGCAAGAATTAATCGTCCTTCAGCGTCCGTATTTAGAATTTCAATTGTTTTTCCATTTAAAGCTGTAAGGATATCTCCAGGTTTAAATGCTTTGCCACCCAATAGATTCTCCGTCGATGGCACAATACACACAACATTTATTTTTGGTTTCAAAGCTGCAATTGCTTTCATGGTTCCCAAAACGGTAGCTGAACCACACATATCATATTTCATTTCATCCATTTTTCCAGCAGGTTTGATGGAAATTCCACCCGCATCGAATGTTAGTCCTTTACCAACGAGAACTTTGGGTTTTTCATCGCCACCATTCATGTATTCTAGGATGATAAACTTTGGCGGTTCATCCGTTCCTAATGCTACCCCGGCCAATGCGCCCATACCCATTTCAGTAAATTCTTCTCGATCGAATATGGTAAGTGCCATTCCACCTTCATCTGCAATTTCTTTGGCAGCTTCTGCCAATCTTGTTGGCGTGGAAATATTTCCGGGGTGATTCCCAAGATCACGAGCAAAACAAACTGCATTCCCAATAGCAGCACCTTTAGCAATATCAGGCGAATCACAACGAAGTACCTTAGCAGATTTCAATACGAACCCATCATCTCTACCTGTTTTATAATCCAAAAATTGATAACTACCCAATACGAGTCCTTCACCGCAAGATTGGCAATGTTCACAATTATTACAAAAACATTCCATTGCAACTGAATCTAATTTTTTACTTATGGCAGTTCGGGATACTTTCCCGGCGGCCAATCGAACTGCATTGGCATCAAATTTATTTTTATTACCGAGTCCTAAAAGGAGGATTCGTTTTCCATCCACATAGAAAAAATGTGATTCACCGGATTTACCTTTCACATCTCCCAAGTCTATTGCTTCGGTAAATGCAAAGTTCGATGCTTCATTGATGGTATTTGCCATTGGGGTCAAACTTTTATCTTCGAAAACACCGACCGCAATAAGATCTGCCTGAGTTTCGTTCCACGATTCTGGTGAAGAGG
>JABHAX010000090.1 GCA_018674095.1 Fidelibacterota bacterium | reverse complement strand
TGATTCGGGTCAGATGGATTTGGTAACACTAATCGTTGAAGATGAATACAGAAAAGGGAAACCAAGGTTTGTTGCACCTGAAAATGGTGTAGAAATTATTTTAGGACTGATGGAGTAGAACCCTGTTTTCTGTAAACCGTTTTAACGGTTTATGACATAATCGAATAAATAACCCACGACTTAAGTCGTTGGTTATTTATTACTGAAAAATGGTTTCCATGATAAATCCAATTTTTGTCATTTTTCTTGACTTTTCATTTCTGTATTAAGATGGTTCAGTTCTGTTTTCAAAAAGTAAAGTGTTCCCAGAGTAGAAATTATACTATATGCTAAAAAGATTTTCATATTCAAATTCAAATTTAATAATCCAATTTTCTGATGAAAGATAACAAAACAAATAATGGCTATTTTAATTCCGTCAGCAAATAAGGAATATTTTTTACCATCTATTAATGAAGTATAGGAAAAAACATTTACCATTAAAAATAAAGCCAGAAACCCTGTTATAAATAATCCATGTTCAGGTGCCATATAAAATGTCAGAAACATCATAATCAACGATATGGACATTTGTATATAGCCCCACCCAAGGAGGCTTAGGGAATTTTCAGTTTTGTATTTTTTTTGTTCAAACGGATTCGCAATTGTATTAATGGGATATTTTAGCGCCACATCATCCGGTCGCCAACCTGTAGGCATGAACCAAATCCGCGTCTTATCCCAAATCCTTTCTGTGCGAAACGCATCCTGAATCAACTGCCAAAGATGTTTATAATTAATTATAATTGGATTCCATGTATTGGCAGGACGGAGGATGCCATAAACCGGTTTTACATCGGCTAATTCAACTTGGAATGTGCCAAAAAGTTTATCCCAGATAATAAGGATCTGGCTGTAATTCTTATCCAAATATTCTGGATTTATGCCATGATGAACGCGATGGTGGGATGGGGTAACAATTACAGATTCCAACCAACCCATTTTATCAATCAGGCGAGTGTGGTACCAAAATTGCATGAATAAATGGATGGGACCTAGAATTACAAAAATCTTCGCCGGAACACCAAGGACCGCTGCAGGAATCATGAGAATGGCTCCAAAATGAATTGTTTCTGAAATGGATTGCCGCAAAGCACATGCCAAGTTGAATTCTTCACTGCTATGGTGAATAATATGTCGATTCCAAAAAACATTCACTCGGTGGTTAAGCCGATGCATCCAGTATCCTGTAAAATCTTGTACAATAAATGCAACCACGACTGCGGCCCAAACAGGCTCCAATTTGTATAAAGTAAAATGATCCACCAGCCATGAGTAACTGATAAGAATAATGCCGAATTTGAGTCCACCTTTTGTAATATTGGTCACACCGGAACTCAAGCTGGAAATCATGTCTGCCGGATTGTTAATCTGAATTCCCATTCTTTTGGCAGCAAGCATTTCAATGCCAATCAATATCATAAAGATGGGTATGGCAACGAATAAGGATTGAATAAAAAAGTTCATATTATTTCAAAGAATGAAGCGCCATCCGGTTTCCTTCACTATCTAAAAAGGTGGTCAGAAATTCATGATCTTCCGATATAGCTTTTTTAGGTTTAATAATTTTCCCACCAGCATTTTCAATGCGATTCAAAATTATATCCAGATCCGGATTTGCATCCATATAGACGATGGGTCCATTGGGTCCCGGGGGTTTATAACCTTCGCCACTAATAATGGCACAACCCACATCATTGTGGGGAATAATGCCCAATTTTATAAGGTCCCATTTCTACAGTTTCAATATCCATTTGATAAATAGTCTCATAAAATCTTTTTGCCCGATCATAATTACTGGCAGGAATTTCGAACCAATGAGTCCAAGACCTATTTTTTCCTTTGTGCATACTAATCTCCATACAGTTTTGATATTTTAGGGCAGTCGTCCTATGTGAAAATTAAGATATAATTCTTGTCCAAAGTCCGAATTGAATTGGTGCAATGTATCACCATCTAAAGAAAGAAATCTGACTTCGCCATTAATTCCTATTTTTTCTGGTGCGCTACTCCGATACCACCAATGTTTCGATATTCCATCATCCATATCATCTTTGAATAAAAATTGGTAATCACCATTTTTCAAAACTATTGGGAAAGTATATTCAGTTGAATCAGAAAAATTATCCCCGAAATAAAGAACTGTTCCATCCAATTCAGAAAGTGTAAACGAATTTTCCTGAGCTCTATCAATATTGTTTGTTTTTATCAGGAGTATAAACTCCTTTGGAAAAATTTCAGGGAATGGGATTGGGGAGGTAAGTTTATCATTCAAAGAATTTTCGTCCTTATTTCCGTTGGGATTTTTTAGAGACACTTCAAAGATTGGATTTTTGGCAAGTCCATGCCAATTGGGAATGGGGAGAAAAACTATTTCACTTTCCAGAAATGATAAATCACCATTCCATTGAAAAACAGATTTTTTCCGATTTTTCAATCCATAGCTGATTTCTAATGAATGAAGATCAAATTCCCCAGTATTTTTAATAATGATTCTTGGATGACTTAAAGATGGATTAAATCGGGCGTGGGCTCCTTTCGAACTGGGAGAAATGAT
>JABHAX010000089.1 GCA_018674095.1 Fidelibacterota bacterium | reverse complement strand
GGTAACATTTTGAGTATATAAAGACCATCGATGTGGCCATAATAAGTCAGCCCAATCTCCCGGACCTCCATAGATTACAAATGAAACAGCATCAACCATTCCATCATCATTTGCGTCAATATCTAGGTCTGTTGGAACTTGACTCTCTATTTCATTTAATGCATTTGATAATAAAGTATGTTCACGCTGTGTTCTTTCATCGCTATTTTGATATCCACCCGGATTCGCCCCTGAATAAGGTTCATAATAATTTCGGGGGTGTTCATCTTGATAGGACGTATTAAAGTCACCAACATTATCAGGAAAATGATGTGTTTCGACCCATAAAGTATTATAGGAGATCTCCCAATAATAATCCCTTAAGGATGGTTCATTTTCTTCCGCTTGAAAGACCACATCGTAATAAGATCTGGGACTGGAAAACTCAGGATCGTCTGAGAATCTAATAAATACATTTAGTTGAGCAATTTCACCAGAAGTTGGAGCATCCCTTGAATTCCTTGTTGATGTTTCATTATGATAAAATAATCGCTTTTTCTCATATTCACTTTTACTAATTGTTAATCCCGGTTCCATCCCAAAAAAAGCAGGATTTCCTTCTCCTACTTGAAAATCAGAAGGTCTAAGAACTCCATTCAAATCAAGATTAGCATAATAGTAATTACCATCAATAGAATTTAAAATAATTGTGAAATTATTTTCATCATGGAGCCGTTTACTATATTGGTCACCCGAGATAAAACAGTGGATAATTTCTCCATTGGCTTGTTTAATTTCTCTTGGAATGTCGTTAAACCACGTGGCAAATAAGGTTGAAATGGATACAAAGATTGGAAGGCTGTATTTAATTAGATTCATATGAATGTGTTAAAAAAGGTTTTAAAGGGAAGTACTTACTTAAGAAGTACCATTTTTTGTGATTGAGGTTTCCCATCAATCAATAAACGATATATATAGGTCCCACCACTCACAGGAATTCCATTCTGATTTTGTCCATTCCAATTGAAAGAATTTAATCCTTTCTGGAATTTACCGCTGTGTAAGATTTTAATCTTTTGACCGTTTAGATTATAAATCATAAGACTACCCAATGCATTTTTTTCAGATTCTATAGTAATAGTCGTGTTTGGATTAAAGGGATTTGGGAAATTTTGATTTAAGGCAATCCTTTCAGGAACTTGTTCTTTTAGATCTAAAGAATTTGAAGTTAAACTTATTAAATGATATGTATCACCTGACTCAGAATGGTACTCAACTTCCAAAGTAGAATTATTCCATTGAAGAATTGAATATTTTAATTCATCAAAAACTACACCAATGGGTGTATCGACTCTTCTTACAAATAAAAGTTCATTTGTATTTTTATCAATACCAAAATAATGGTGAGCCCAACTAACTTCCGGATTATAAATAAATTCACAATTTGATAAATAGACTAAATAATCATCACGATCGCCCCCCTCAGTAATATCAAGGGTCATATGCTTATTTTCATAATTGATGGTTGGACTTTGCAACATTTCAACGCCAGTCCAATTCCCAATGAAATCCTCAAGCATTTGAGCCTGAATTCCACTGGCAAAAATTGACAAGGCGATTAATGCAGATTTTATGTGTGATATTTGGTTCATTATCGTCAAAATTTAGATTAAGATAATACAACTAAATACACCTAATATGAAATCTCTCTATTATAAGTTAATATATAGTATCTCTATTTTAAAAGAAGCATCTTACGTTCTAGCATTCTATTCTTTGTTACAAGCTGAACCAAATATAGTCCTGATGGAACTTGGGCTCCGAAATCATTTTTCCCATTCCATTCAACAGAAAATCGGCCAAAATCACTTGAACCAGATTTTAATGTTTTAATTTTTTGGCCCTGTAAATTATATACAATTAATGAAACTTCACCAGAATGCTTTAAGGAAAACTGAATGGTTGTTTTTGGATTAAATGGATTTGGATAATTTTGATCTAATCGAAATTCATCTACAACAATTGACTTATCAATGGATACAGTTTCATCACAACTAGAATCAAAAGCACCAATGATTTCTCCAGAATTAGAAGCATTTTGGCAAATTGAACTTTCATTTAAATTATAATTATTTTGAAGCACGTCACAAAATTCAGGATTATTGTTTATTAAACCTTCACCCACTGTTAACAATAAATTAGGGATTTGCTCAAGCGAAGGAATACCCCCCTCTACATCAGAATAACTTATATCGATCGACGACATTCCAACAGATTCCATCGAATAAAATATTGGTGAATTATTATCCCATAAAATAGAATTATTAATGAAAGTAGTTGACCCCATAAATGCGATACATGAACCAACTCCAGATATGTTTCCTGAAAATGTTGTTTGAGATATTTCGACTGCTGACATATTCGCTAAAATTCCTGCACCGAAATCAACCCCAATATTTTCTTCAAAAGATGACCATTCTATTTCACATAATCCACCCTCTAAATAAAGTCCACCCCCCTCCATAAAAGCTTCATTTCCACGAAAAATACAACCAACCAAATTTGCTTGTGAATCTTCTGCATAGATACCACCACCCCAATAGGCCAAGTTTTCTTGTAATGTTACATTTTCAAAACTGGGCGATCCATCTAAAATATAGATTCCACCCCCCAAATTGGATCCGTTATTTTTTAGGGTACAATTTTTAAAATATGAATTTGATTCATTTAAATAAACCCCACCTCCTAATTCTGCTGTATTATTTTTCACAATTATATTTTCAAATGTTGGAGAACAATTTTCAATAAAAACTCCAGCACCATTTATGGATATAGCATCCTTAAATGTGAATCCTCGTAAGATTGCATTATCATTATTTGGGCCAATTAAGGTTAAACAAGAATTCCCATTTTCTGTTGGAATAAAAATTGTTTCTTCAATTAATTCCATCATATTCAATTCGAAAGCACGTGATTCTAAAACAATTTCTTTATTATCAAAGTGAAATGACTCTGAGTAAGTATTTGGATTTAATCGGATGGTATCACCATCACTTGCCGTACTAATTGCGTGTGTAATTGTTGCAAAAGGTGTTTCCAAACTTCCATCATTCCCATCATGCCCATTGGGATCTACATACCAAGTTGGCCCCAAATTCACGGGTCCACATCCTACTGCAAAACAGCCAATAAAAGAGCCATCGGAACCGGAAGTTAAACTTGGTGAGTTTTCGCGTAAATAAAAATCACTTATTGGGGCATTGCAAAAATATGGATCACCGTCAATATTCCCGTCTCCCCATATTACATTACCATTATCATTATCGATAATTCCATTCTCACCATTTTCAATATTTGTGAAAGAGATATCTAATTCAACATCATCACCGGTTGAACGAAAATAAATTTGTGTTTCCGAATTACCATAAATAATGGAATTAATGACCGTAACATTAACGCCATCTCGTAAATATATTCCACCGCCATAGGATGTTGCAACATTCGCACTAATTGAGCCATTCTCAATTTCGACTTGAGAAGAATTTCGCACGTAAATACCAGCGCCAGAACTTGACGAATTTCCACCAACCAAAACATACGATAGATTTGCATCTGAATTATTAATATAGATTCCAGCACCTAAACCATCAGCAGAGTTATTTAAAACATAAAGGTCTGAAGCATTTAGGTTTGCACCATCTTTCAAAATAAAACCACCACCTGAATTACTAGCAGTATTACTTTTAAACGTCACATTTTCCATAATGGGTGACGAATCATTTCTTAAATAACATCCGGCGCCAAATTCAGCCAAATTTTCACTAAAAATACAATTATAAAACTCAGGGCTTGAATTACTTCGCGAATAAAGACCACCACCAACATCATCTGTTTCATTATTATCAAAAGTACATTCAAGGAAAATAGGAGAAGAGTTATAACAAAATACGCCACCACCGCCACCTTCATTTCCAACATTATTTGTAATCTTACAATTCTTAATAGATGGATCACTATCCTGGATATATAGGCCACCTCCGTAGGTATAGTATGTTCCATTCTCATCGGGATCTTCGTAATTCCCATTTCCGTTTTGAATTGTAAAACCCAAAAGAATTGACGAATTAGTTTCACCACTTTTCATAGTAACGACACTCCCAGTCTCTTGTGCATCAATAATTGTGGTATAAATAAAGGAAGAATCACTATCAATTACAAAATATGAAGCTACTAAAATAGCTTTCCCATTAAAGTTGATTGTTTCTTCGTACACCCCTGGCGCAACTAAAACGGTATCACCATTTATAACTCCATTAATTGCAGTTTGTATCGTTGAATAATCACTAGGAACGTGATAAGTTATTCCAAACAATACTTTTTGAGAGATCAATAAAAAACATAAAATATTGAATTTTAAACGCATTTTTTCCCTAATTATTTATGAGGTAAATTTTAAGGGAAATCGTGTGTAATTCTGGATGGAAGTTTAAACTTCTCATATTAATTTTCGTGCCCCTTCTAAATCGATATAATAAGAAAACGTATATGATAGTTATAATACCTAAAGAAATTTATCCAGATGAAACACGGGTTGCAGCCACGCCTGCGACAGTTAAAGATTTGATTAAATCTGGCTTAACAGTTCATGTAGAAACAGGTGCAGGACAAAGTGCCTACATCTCAGATAATGACTACATGGGTGCTGGAGCTAAGATTATTAAATCTTCATCTGATTTATTATCCCAAGCTGATATTATTTTAAAAGTATTACACCCAACACTAGAAGAAATTTTGCATCTTAAAACGAATTCGGTTTTAGTTTCATTTTTTCAACCCACTCGGGAGTTAGAAACGGTGAAAGCACTTTCAGAAAAATCCATTACAGGTTTTTCTATGCATTTAATCCCTCGAACAACTTTAGCTCAAAAGATGGATGCTTTATCTTCACAAGCCAATATTGCCGGATATAAGGCGGTGCTCATGGCTGCATCTCAGCTGGGTATTTACATGCCACTATTAATGACGGCTGCAGGTACAATTCGCCCCGCAAAAATATTGATTCTTGGTGCCGGCGTTGCAGGGCTTCAAGCTATAGCAACCGCAAAAAGATTGGGGGCACAAGTAGAAGCTTTTGATGTTCGGCCCATTGTAAAAGAACAAGTTGAATCTTTGGGTGCAAAATTTATTGAAGTTGAATCATCTTCGGATGATGGTGTCGGCGAAGGTGGATATGCAAAAGAAACCTCCGATGATTACAAACAACGTCAGCAAGAATTAATTCATGAACATATTAGCAAATCTGATGCTGTCATTACAACAGCATTGATTCCGGGGCGTCCTGCTCCCCTTTTGATTCCTACTTCGATGGTAGAAGCAATGAAGCCCGGATCAATTATTATGGATTTGGCCGCAGAAAATGGCGGGAATTGTGAGTTAACTCAAAAGGATAAAGTGATTCAGCATAATCAAGTTACCATTGATGGGACATCAAATATTCCAGGAACAATGCCAGTTCATGCCAGTGAACTTTATTCAAAAAACATTACAGCATTTTTAACCTATATGGTTAAAGATGGATCATTAAATCTTGATTTAGAAGATGAAATTATTTCGGGCTCACTTTTTACGCATAAGGGTGAAATAACCCATGTCCCAACTCAAGAAGCGTTAAACGCTTAAGGAAAATTATGGATATTAATATTTTAACTGTTTTTATTTTAGCAATCTTTGTTGGAATTGAAATTATTTCAAAAGTGCCCCCCACCTTGCATACACCCTTAATGAGTGGATCCAATGCAATTTCTGGGATTGCAGTTGTGGGTGCTATTATTGCAACAAAAGTTGGAGGCCAAACTGGAACTTGGTTAGGATTAATTGCTGTTATTTTTGCCACGGTAAACGTGGTGGGTGGATTTATGGTAACGGATAGAATGTTAAAAATGTTTAAGCGGAAATAGGGGATAATCGTGGAATACACAAATATATTTTATGTACTAGCTTCCGTTTTATTTATTCTTGGAATCAAAAAACTAAGTCACCCAAAAACAGCAAGGCATGGAAATTTTCTTGCGTTTATCGGTATGCTTATTGCGATTGCTGTTACACTCTTATCGTATGGTGAATTAGATTTTAAAATTATTGCCATCGGAATGATTATCGGTGCAATGATTGGAGCAACATTTGCAATAAAAGTAGAAATGACTCAAATGCCCCAAATGGTTGCTATTTTTAATGGATTTGGTGGTGGAGCATCTGCCCTGGTTGCGGCGGCTGAATTTCTTAAAGGTGGCGAAATTACAAGTTTTACCTTGGGCACAATTGTGCTTTCAATATTTGTGGGGACCCTAACCTTTTCTGGTAGTTTTATTGCTTTTGGAAAACTGCAAGGATTTATCAGTGGTCAACCCATTGTCTTTCCGGGGCAAAAGATCTTAAATGCTCTTATGGCTATTTCATTGATTTTTATTGGAATGAAAGTTGTCCAATTTCCGACAGAAATGAATTTCTTTTATGCAGTCATTGCAATATCCGCCATTATTGGAATTACATTAACAATTCCCATTGGCGGTGCAGATATGCCCGTTGTTATTTCATTATTGAATTCATATTCAGGTGTTGCCGCAGCAGCTACAGGATTTGTTCTCATGAATAATGGACTCATTATTGCCGGTGCTCTTGTAGGTGCTTCTGGACTTATCCTTACGAATATAATGTGCAAAGGGATGAATCGATCTCTTACGAATGTTATTTTTGGTGCAGTAGGATTAGAACAAGAATCGTCTGGAGATGGAGAAGCAAAACAAATTTCAGTAAAGTCATATTCAACAGAAGAAGCTGCCATGATTTTTGATGCAGCTGATAAAGTGATTGTTGTTCCAGGCTATGGATTAGCGGTAGCTCAAGCTCAACATGCAGTTCGAGAAGTTGCCGAATTGCTCGAGAGTAAAGGTAAAAAAGTTTTATATGCAATCCATCCTGTGGCTGGACGGATGCCCGGACATATGAATGTTCTCTTGGCAGAAGCGAATATTCCCTATGAACAATTAAAAGATTTAGATGAAATAAATCCAGAATTTGAAGATTGCGACGTTGCCCTAGTTTTGGGGGCTAATGATGTTGTAAATCCTGCGGCTCGCCATGATACATCGTCACCTATTTATGGAATGCCAATTCTTGATGTTGATAAATCTCGGACAGTCATAATTAATAAAAGAACCATGAATACTGGTTTTGCCGGCATCCAAAATGAATTATTTGGCTTTGATAATTCTATTATGGTTTTTGGCGATGCAAAAGATATGCTCCAACAGTTGTTAAAGGATCTGAAGGAATTATAAAACCTTATTCACTGCTACTTTTTTCCGTTCTTACAGTCTTTTGTTTTGGCCAAGACCTAAAGTATTCCACTTATTATCATCATAAAAAAACACTTTATGATGCACTCCCCAATACTGAAAATGAAATTATCTTTCTTGGAAATAGCATTACGGATATGGGATCATGGTCTGAGATTTTTCAAAACCCAAATATCAAAAACCGGGGAATCAGCGGGGATGTAACCGAAGGTATTCTTTATCGTATTAATGAGATTACTGAATCCCAGCCACTTCAAGTATTTTTAATGATTGGGACCAATGATCTTGCTCAAGGGTTAACAAAAGAATTAACATTCCAAAATATTTGTAAAATTGTAAAATCCATTCAATCTCAATCATCGAAAACAGAAATAATTGTTCAGAGTATTTTACCTGCTAATTCAATCTATTCTCTGTTTTCTGGACATACTGGGAATACAGTAAAAATTAAATGGGTGAATGGAATGCTAAAAGATTGGTGTGATGATAATGAAATCATTTTCGTTAATTTATTTATTCATCTCAAAAATGAAAATGATGATTTCCTTAACCCTGAGTTTACCTACGATGGACTTCATCTAAATGGCAGTGGGTATCAAAAATGGGCAAATGTTATTCGACCCTTGATCAAATAAAAACCCCGCATATTTCCATTCCAATTTGAGAAATGGTATGCGGGGTTTTTTGAAAAAAATTCCTTTAAGATTCTTTACTAAAATCCACTTTAATTTTTGTTGAATTAGAATAAAGCCCAATTGAGATATATTTGGAACAAACAGCTTCAGAATATTCTTCTGAAAAATATCTGCCAACTTTGAATACGCGGCCACCTCTATCCTGAACAACATCTAACTCAGGCAACAATTCTTTTACAGCTCCGATTTGATCATCGTCCTGTGGTACAATATTTACCTCATACATTTCCATATCACCCCCTTTTTCAGAACTGACATAATGTGCAATCATTCCAGTGAATTCTGCAACAGCCATTGCTTCTTCTTTTGTGACTTCATCGTCGGCTTCAGCCATCATATTAATTAAATCAACTAGAGCTTCGGCAACTTCTGTATCCGGTCCCTCATCAAGGTAGGATTGAACCAAAGCTTTCAATGCAACAAGATTAGTCACTTCATCCGGTTTCCCGGCTGTTAGTTTGGGAATATCAATATTCCATTTTGCCGTAAATTGATTAATTAAATCAATTTCTTCCTGAGCAATATCATCATCAATTGCAGCTAATTTTGTTAATATATCTATAATTTTTCTTGCACCTTTTGGACGGAGCATGTCACTTATTAAATCGCCCGATTCTTTTCTTTCCAAGTTCAAGGCGCGTCCCAATAATGTTATAAAACCTACTCCACGATTACTATCAACATAATACCCTGTCCCGATCATTGTAAATACAAAAGCGAGCATTAATGCAATAACGCTTTTAGCTGCAGAAAAATAATCATTGGTAATCATAATGCTATTTAAAAGGAATGGAAAGCCAACAGCAAATCCAAGCATTGCAGCTACAATAGAAATACTATTGGCTACTTCCTCATTTTTACGACGCTTCCAAATTTTATTAACGGTTAAATAGCCTTTTATTAATGAGAATATCAATGCACTTGATACAAGTATTCCAATCAAATTTTCAAATAAAGTTGGTTCAACTTTTCCTGAAGATGCATTTAATAGGCTTGTGATAGCAAATGAGAAAAATATGAATCCCATTAAAAAGTGATTATTCCGTGTCATATGACGATCCTTTAAGTCTTAAAATATTTTGTGAAATGAATTATTTCAGTATGCTGATAGTTGAAGTTACGTGGAACTATATATTGGAGTTTAAGGTAAAATGAGAAAAAGCCCTCGGTGTTAAACAAAGGGCTTTTTTACTGATTGATGCAAATTCTTTAATCAATGATAGAGATTTCAACAGCTTTTTGACCTCTGTCTCCGTCCACTATTTTAAATTCCACTTTATCTCCATCTTGAACATAAATTCCTTCAGACAATCCTGAATCATGGAAAAAATAGTCATTTCCATTATCACCTGAGATAAAACCATAGCGTTTACTTTTATTAAAAAATTTAACTTTTCCTGTTTCCATTTTCTCTCCGTAATTAAAATTTGCCCTGTAAATAACAACTGTCATTGTACCAAAAAAAGATGTTTGCTGAAAGTAGAAAACAAATATTTTTCCCAAGGGTTAACATGAAGAATTTACTTAAGATCGTTTGGGTCGGGATGTTCTTTTTGGACCTCGATAAATGAACCAATCATCCTTGGTAATTTCATGAAAACAATTTGACTAGGAATCATATATGTTTTTTATAAGCATTTATTGGTGTGTTTCAGGCCAATATTATTAAGATTCTTTTAAGGCAACAATTTCGTAAAATAGTTTAACTGATTCTTCTGCCCCGATCTGGAATTTCCGGTGACAATAATGGGAAACAATACTTTCTACCATATCTTCATACTCATCTTTGGTATAAAGTTCAAGAATGGTTTCCAGGTATTCTTCTAATTCTGCGCGTTGTGATTCTGTAATTGGCATGATAATTTCTATCAGAATATAAGGATAAAAATGGAGAGATGGCAGAGTCTGGCTGAATGCGCTGCACTCGAAATGCAGTATGCACTTACGTGTATCGGGGGTTCGAATCCCTCTCTCTCCGCTCTCGGTAATGATCGACAAAGCCCTGTAAAACCAGGGCTTTTCTTTTTCATTATTTTCCCACCAAACTACCGGAATGAATCAAAATATTCCGTTTCTTTTGCAAAAACGGGATACAATTTGGGATACCGATTGAGTTTCGGGGTTTTTTGTTTGTGGGAAAATGTGTAGATTAGGATAAATTACAAGGAGATTATTATGAAAAAGCCCACCACTATTACTTTGTCCTTCATATTGTTTTCATCATTT
>JABHAX010000088.1 GCA_018674095.1 Fidelibacterota bacterium | reverse complement strand
TTTTTCGTTTTATTCGGATCGTCGATGACGAATTTCAATATGAAAACCGGTACACAGGAATCACAAATACTAAATATATAAATTATTTCTAATTCCTGCCGAAAAAAGCAAAGAAGATTTTACCTTTCCAATTAATAACTAAATTTTTTCTTCTAAAATAATAATGTTAATTTTCTATCGTGAATTAATTTAAATATTCAAGAATGACATCCCTCGTTTCCAATTTGCCTTCAGTAATAGTATATGAATTTTGGATTGTTTGAATGGCCAAATTCACCTGATCTTCATTTTGGGCATGAACGTAAGCTAAAGCTTGCCCCGCTTCGACTTTTTCTCCCAATCCCAATACATCCGTGAGTCCCACGGAATGATCAATAACGTCGCTTGCTTTTTTACGTCCTCCGCCCAATTCAACTACGGCTAACCCAACAGTTCGCGTATCAATTTGAGAAATAAATCCTGAAGCGGGAGATGGAATGGGTTTCACAATGGGACACGGTTTCAAATATAAATTTTTATGGTCTAATAAATTTTTTGGGCCACCCAATTCAGAAACCATTTTTTCAAACGTCTCGGCAACTTTTCCACTCTCTAAAACTGTTTTTGCCTTTTGATGACCAAGCTCGGTTGAATCCACCAATCCAGCCGCAACTTGCATTTCTGCAGCCAAGGCCAAAACCACTTCATTTAAGCGGGATTCTTGTTTTTCACATTTTAAGTAATCAATCACTTCTTTTATTTCTAAAGCATTGCCGATCGAATCACCAAGGGGTTGATTCATGTCCGTAATTAATGCCGATGTTTCCATGCCTAATTGCTTGGCCACTTGAATGATACTATTCCCAAGATCTTTTGCAAAATCCAGGCTTTCTGCAAAGGCACCGTTTCCCATTTTAATATCCATGACTAATCCATCAAGTCCGGCCGCAATTTTTTTCGAAAGAATCGAAGCAGTAATGAGCGGAATTGATTCCACAGTTGCTGTTACATCGCGTACGCCATAAATCACTTTATCTGCTGGGGCGAGATTTGTAGTTTGCCCGATAATGGCACAGCCCACATTTTTTACTACGCTGTGAAAAAGCGAATTATCAGGAGTGGTATTATATCCCGGAATGGATTCCAATTTATCAAGTGTTCCACCCGTGTGGCCCAATCCGCGTCCTGAAATCATGGGATTATAAATGCCGCAAGCGGCTACAATGGGTGCCAACATGAGGCTCACCTTATCGCCCACACCACCAGTAGAATGTTTATCAACTACGGGACCATTCAAATCATTCCAATTTAGTTGGTCTCCCGATTTCACCATTTGGTCAGTTAGAAAAAAAGTTTCTTCTACAGACATTCCTTTAAATATAACCGCCATACAAAAAGCAGCAATATGACTCTCAGAAACAGAACCATTGGCAATTCCTTCAATGTAATATTGTATATCTGAATCGCTTAATGGAAATCCATCTCGCTTTTTTCGTATGATTTCTTGGGGAAGCATGGTTAGGTCATAATTATGTAAATATGTAAAACGTAAATATTTTCTTCTTAAAATCTATTACATATTTACGTTTTAAATAATTAAGTTTTTTTATAGTTTAAAAGAAATTCACCCAAAAGAGCTTGGAGGTCATTTGCTGCCATGGATGCATTTTCCATTGTTTGCTCATGGCTCAAATCTTTATCGCTCATGCCCGCAGCCATATTGGTGATAATGGATATTGCTGCGACATTTAGTCCAAAAAATCTTGCCAAAATAACTTCAGGAACTGTGGACATTCCCACTGCGTCGGCACCTAATATTTTTGCTGCTCGAATTTCTGCCGGCGTTTCAAAACTGGGTCCGCAAAACCAAATATAAACACCTGAGTGTAATTTGATATTTTGTGTAATCGCTGCCTGATGAAATTGATGACGTAAATCTGGATCATACGCATTAACCATATCCACAAATCGGGATGTTTCAGGTTCTCCAAATAATGGATTCACACCTGTAAAATTTATATGATCGGTTAACAACATAACACTTCCGGGTTTGGCTTCCAAACGTAAGCTTCCAGCAGCGTTAGTTAATAAAAGCGTTTCGCATCCTAATTCTTTTAAGGTCTCAATGGGGAGCCTCATTATGTCTGGCTTGCCCGATTCATAATAATGGGCACGACCCTGTAAAACGGCCACTTCTGTTCCCTGAACTTTTCCCAAAATAATCCGCCCCGCATGACCTTTAACACTAGCATCTGGAAAGCCTGGAAGTTCATCGTAAGAAAATATGATTTGATCTTCAACATTATCGGCAAATTGGCCTAATCCTGAGCCAAGAATTATTCCTACTTTTGGTTTACACCCTTCCAATTTGGATCGCATGAATTCTACAGTTTTATTAATTGCCATCAATCAAACCCCAATTGGATGCCAAGTAGTTTTTGTCTCTTGGCATTTTAAAATATGATAAGGACTTTCATGCTGATCCTTGGACCAATCTTGATTTGGAAATAGAATCACATGTTTCACGTTTAAGGCTGCATTCGTTTCTACCAATTTTTGATCATCGGTATTATCGCCACAATAAATGATAGCATTTACATCCATGTGAGATGAAAAATGTTCAAGGAGTTCTTTCCGATACCCAGTTAGAATATTAACCACACCGCCGGGCACATCGGATGTTTGAAGCACCTCCGCAAATGAGATTGAACAAAGAGGAAATGATTCCGACGCCAAAATAACAATTGAGTTTCCACCTGCAATCACGGGTGCAATGATAGAAACCAATCCCAAAAGTGATGAATCGTCTGGGGCAATGGCAGCCACAACACCTGTTGATTCTGGTATTGTAAAATTAAAATATGGAAGTGAAACGGGATTCACCCGACTAAATACTTGCTGAAATTTATCCGCCCAGCCCGCATAATAAATGAGTCGGTCAATGGATTGATCAATCTCATTTTTAGCCTGTTTAATTGTTAAACCTTGTAATATGAGTTCCGCCATGAATTGTTCTCTGCGACCCTCCAGCATTTCACCAATTCTATATAATATTTGGGCACGATTATAAGCGGTGCGTGTTGACCATCCAGATACAGCACCCCGTGCAGAAACCATAGCATTCCTAAAGTCTTTGCGAGATCCACGACAAATATTAACAACCATCGATTCTTTTTTATCCATCCATTTGATATATCGACCGGATTCTGTACGCGGGAATTTCCCGCCAATAAAAAGCTTATACGTTTTTTGAATATCTATTCTTTGACTCATTTTTTCTCCTACACCAAATTCACATAACCGGAAAGCCCTTCAATTCCGCCTTCACTTCCAACACCACTTTCTTTATATCCACCAAAAGGGGATGCGGGATCAAATTTATTAAACGTGTTTGCCCAAATAACGCCCGCACGAATATCTTGAGTCACTTTAAATATTTTGGACCCTTTATCCGTCCACACACCACTGGATAATCCGTAAGGTGAATTGTTCGCTTTGTTAATGACCTCATCCACTGTTCTAAAAGTTTGGATGGCTAAAACTGGACCAAAGATTTCCTCTTGGACAATTCTATTAGATTGACTCACATCCGTAAATATCGTTGGCGCAAACCAATATCCCTTTTTAGGTAGCGAGCAAGATGGCTGAAAAATGGTGCCACCCTCATCTGTCCCTAGCTTAACATATTCTTTTATTTTGTCGAGTTGCATTTTGGAATTGATGGCGCCGATATCTGTATTTTTATCCAAAGGATCGCCAACAATTAAAGAATCCATCCGTTTCCGAAGTTTTGAAATTACCTCATCTGCCACCCCTTCTTGAACATATAAACGGGATCCTGCACAACACACATGCCCCTGATTAAAAAAGATGGAATTCACAATCCCTTCCACCGCCTGGTCAATGGCCGCATCTTCAAAAATAATGTTGGCGGCTTTTCCACCCAATTCCAATGTGTATTTTTTTCCGGAGCCCGCCACAGATTTCATGATGTATTTCCCCACATCGGTGCTACCAGTAAATGCAATTTTATTTATATCGCCATGATTCACCAATTGTTTTCCCGTTTCTCCGGCACCCGTAACAATATTGACTACGCCCGGTGGTAAATCTGCTTCTTGAATTATTTCAGCCAATTTCATTGCAGTCAGTGGGGTTGTTTCTGCCGGTTTTAAAACCACAGTATTTCCAGTTGCCAGCGCAGGAGCTATTTTCCATGCAGCCATAAGTAGGGGGAAATTCCAAGGAATAATCTGTCCTACAACTCCCAAAGATTTTGCTGAACGTCCCGGAAAAGCATATTCCAATTTATCCGCCCATCCAGCATGATAGAAGAAATGTGCAGCTGCTAACGGTATATCCACATCTCGGGACTCACGAATGGGTTTTCCACCATCTAATGTTTCAATAACTGAAAATTCCCGTGCTCTTTCTTGAAGTAAACGAGCAATCCGAAAAATATACTTTCCCCGCTCTTTTGCTGGCATTTTTGACCAAGTATTTTCATAAGCTTTTCTTGCGGATCTCACAGCTTTATCAACATCAGTTTTTCCGGCTTCAGCAACTTTCGCAATCTTTTTTTCTGTGGCAGGATTTATAGTGTCAAAATATTTCCCATCTTTTCCAGGAATAAATTCCCCATTTATAAATAAATCATATTTATCTTTTAATAGGATATGATCGGTGCCTTCTGGCGCTGGGCTATAATCCCACTTTATTTTTTGAGTCATAATATTTTTTGAGTCTAATCAATAGAAAAATAATCTTTCGATTGATAATTTCCTGTGGATTGTTTAATAATTTGCATGAGTACATCATTGGCAAGAGAACTAGCACCAAACCGGAATAAGTCTGGTGATAACCAATCTTCGCCCAAGGTTTCTTTAATCATTACTAAATATTGAATGGCTTGTTTTGCTGTACCGATCCCACCAGCCGGTTTCATGCCAATTTTTTTTCCAGTCTTTGATTGAAAATCCCGAATCGCTTCCAACATAGTTAATACAACGGGTGGTGTCGCTGCTGGCGAAACTTTTCCTGTGGATGTTTTAATAAAATCCGCCCCAGCTTCCATGGCAATATCACTGGCAAGACGTACATTATCCAAGGTAACCAATTCGCCCGTTTCTAGAATCACTTTCAAATGTGCTTTACCGCACGCATCTTTTACTTTCGTAATTTCATCAGAAACATACTGGTATTCACCACATAAAAATTTACCACGTGAGATTACCATATCAATTTCATCTGCTCCAGCTTTTACAACAGATTTTACTTCAGCTAATTTGGCTTTAAGTGAAGTCATTCCACTGGGAAAAGCAGTCGCAACAGATGCGATTTTTATATTTGTTCCAGACAAAGCTTTTTTTGCAATGGGAACCATATTTGGATAAACACAAATAGCAGCTACATTTGGCAATCCTGGGTATTGGTCATGAAGATGCGCTGCCTTGTAACACAACTGTTTTACTTTTCCAGGAGAATCTTTTCCTTCGAGAGTTGTCAGGTCAATCATATTCAAAATCAGATTCAATGCTTGAATTTT
>JABHAX010000009.1 GCA_018674095.1 Fidelibacterota bacterium | reverse complement strand
GTTATTTGGGAAATAATTCGAGTACCACGATCTACCAATTTTTCATTCACCGCCATGAGGTCCACCATGAGATTTCCGTACACCTTACCCAGTTTTATCATGGTTGTGGTGGAAATCATATTTAAAATCATTTTGGTCGCTGTCCCAGCTTTCATACGTGTGGACCCCGTTACAATCTCCGGCCCCGTATTTGCATGAATAGTTACATCAACTATTGTCATTTTATAAGGATTAGGATTCGTCACAAGATAAACCGTCTTTGCTCCCATCTCTTTTGCGAAATCCAACGCAGAAATCACATAAGTAGCTGCACCACTGCAAGAAATTCCAATTAATGTATCCTTGTCATTTAAAGAATGTTTTTCCAAATCTTTGACTGCTTCTTCCTGTTGATCTTCTGCGCCTTCAATAGAGTTTTTAAGAGCATTTTCACCACCAGCAATCACCCCAATAAAAAGCCCTTTTGGCGCAGAATAGGTCGGAGGAACTTCAGATGCATCCAATACACCAAGGCGTCCACTGGTGCCGGCACCAATGTAAAAAACTCTGCCCCCATTTTTAATCGAATTCACACAAAAGGAGACGACCTTTTCAATTTCAGGAATTGCTTTTTCAACAGCATCCGCAACCCCTTTATCTTCCTCGTTAATTGTGGATAATATTTCTACAATTGAAGACGAATCAATTTGGAGACTCTTGAGATTTTGTTGTTCAGTTTTCAGTTCACCACGGGAAATCATAGCCCGTAAATTACAGCTTCATGAAGAAGTGGAAAAACATAAGTCTTAATCTTCCTGCAATTGATTTGAAGGATGCATCTGATAAACTTTCTGATTTGGATATTGCATCATTTACCATAAAAGATAGACGAGACGAACAATATTCAGATTGGGTTGATGACCCAAACCTTCCCAAAATATTAACTGGTGACCATTACTTTTTGACATTAATGGTGGAGAGTCAAACAAATATAAAAAAACTTATCACCCAAGTTCAATCTTGTTTAAAACTCAAAGAAAAGCCCATATATTTTGAAGAAGTTTTTGAAGACAAGGATTGGGTAACGCACACACAGTCTCTATTTAAGGAAATTGAAATTTCTGATTCACTCCGAATTATTCCACCGTGGGAATCTGAATCTCCATTTGATGGGCAATCAATAATAATTCAACCGGGGAGCGGATTTGGTACAGGGAGTCATCCCACGACTCGGCTCTGTTTACGTTGGTTGGAAAATAATATAAAAGAAAATGAATCTGTTCTTGATTTTGGTTGTGGTTCAGGCATTTTATCTATCGGTGCAAAAATGTTAGGCGCCGGTGATGTGGTAGGCGTTGAGATTGATCACCTCGCAATTAATAATGCAAATCAGAATAATGAATTGAATTCTGTGTCTATTTCGTACCATGAACCTGATAATTTTGAAACGAAACAAAAATATGATATTGTGATTGCTAATATTTTATCATCAATACTGATTCGGTTAGCACCAACACTTGGACCATTAATTAATAATAAAATAATTTTATCAGGAATCCTCGTGGAACAAGCGGAGATGGTTATTAAGTCTTATTCTGAATGGGTTAATTTGTCAGTATTAGATGAAATGGATGGGTGGGTTTTACTTTCGAACTAAAAAGTAGAAAAATACCGACGCGTTTCTTTCATCACCTTGGGCGATAATAGAAGTGCAGATACCATAGTTGGTATGGCCATTAAGGCAAACATGCCATCAATAAGATTTATTGCAATATCAATGGAAATAATAGATGCTAATACAATTGTACTTACATAAAAATAATTATAAATCGGTTTCGCCTTTGTTCCAAAAAGATAACTGGTACATTTACGACCATAATAAGAATAACCAAACATGGTGGATAAACTAAAGCTCAGCACAGCAATCATCAATATAATTTCACCCAATAAACCTAATTCCTTTTTAAAGGCCATGACGGTTAAAGTTACGCCATTATCCCCATGAAAGTCCACGCCTGAAGCTAAAATCACAAATGCAGTAATTGAACAAACAACAATTGTATCAATGAAAGGTCCCATCATAGCCACTAACCCTTCACGAACAGGTTCTTTCGTTCTTGCCGCGCCATGAGCCATAACTTCTGTTCCAATTCCTGCTTCATTCGAAAAAGCAGCCCGCTTAATTCCCACAATAATGATGGAGCCCAAAGCGCCACCTAAAACGGCGTCGCCCGTAAACGCATCCTGAAATATAGATGAAAATATCATGGGAATATCAGATAAGTGTTTTCCTAAAATAGCAAGTGCTGCCATTAGATAAATGAGAACCATGATGGGCACCATCCGAGATGCAACTTTTCCAATACGTTTTATTCCACCAAATATGACTAAAGAGACTATACCAGCTGCAACGATTCCTGTTATTGCATCTCCCATCATTGGATTCTCTAAAAATAACGCATTCGGTTTGTATAATAAATCACGAATGATTTGTGCTAATTGATTGGCTTGGAACAAAACTAAACAACCAATCAATCCTGCCACACTAAATAAAATAGCAAGAGGTCGATAAGCTTTTCCTAACCCTTCTTCTATCACATACATGGGGCCACCTTGCACTTCCCCCGTATCGTCTTTACCTCGATACATAATGCTGAGAGTGCATGTAAAATATTTGGTGGCCATTCCAATGATTGCACTCACCCACATCCAAAATAAGGCTCCGGGACCACCTGTATGGATGGCCAAAGCGACACCACCAATATTTCCCATTCCAACGGTGCTGGCTAAAGCAGATGATAATGCTTCAAAATGAGATATTTGTCCGGGATCATCATCGTCGTCATATTTCCCGCGTAAAATTTGTATCGCATGAGGAAAGTATCGAAATGGAATAAATCGACTATAAATTGTAAAATAGAACCCACCACCCACCAATAGAATAATAAGTGGTGTTCCCCACATAAACCCGGAAAAGGCTGACATTAAATTTTCTAACGTGGAAATAATGCTCATATAAACCCTTATTTAAAACAATAATTATTAATTTTATAGTGAGAAAGTTAATCCTTAGTAGATTCATTCCAAATGGATAAAGAATAGGTATTCCCCCATTTTATAATTTCCTAATCCAAATTCCCAATCCACCAAAGGTGAGCAAGTCTTATTCCTATTTCATTTCGCCAATATGTTAAGGAAATTCCATTCAGATAAAATGCATAAACTCGATCAATATCTCATTCGCCAATTCTGGGTCATTCTTGGTATATCCGTACTCGGATTCGTATCCATTTTTGCCATTGTCGATCTGATTGAAAATTTAGACCGTTTTATGGATAATAAAGTGCCTGCAGGAATTGTATTTAAATATTATTTATACACCTTACCCTGGTTTGTGAGTATTGGACTCCCCATGTCTATGTTGATTTCCACTGTCTTTAGTTTGGGTTCTATGGTGAAGCGAAATGAATGGACTGCTATGAAAGCATCTGGGATAAGTCTCTATCGCGTATCATTCCCCTTAATTTTGTCTGGCGTGATAGTGAGTGGAGGATCCTTCATTTTAGATAATAAACTCGTGGCTATCGGAAATGAAAAACGTTTTGAAATTGACCGAGATTTTGTAAAAAGGAAATCACGCCATAAATTAAAAAATACTCTTAAAAATATTTTCTTTCAAAAAAATATATCAACTCATATTTCCTTAGGAAAATATTATATAAAAAAATCACAAGGTCATGATTTAACGATGGTGGATCTCGGAAATGGTATCATTCAAAAAAGAATCGATGCGAAAAAAATCACCTGGAATCAAGATTCGTCCAAATGGGAGTTACGGTCTTATTCAATTCGGGAATTTGACGAAAATGGGATTGAATCTGACGTTACCTT
>JABHAX010000087.1 GCA_018674095.1 Fidelibacterota bacterium | reverse complement strand
ATGATAGAATAGTTGCAAAACTTGCTTATGATTATTTTGTGAAGGCGGAAGATAAAGGGTTTCTTGGGTTTACCAAAAGAGGATGGCTAGAAGAAAATTCAAAAGACATTCTCTATGGGAAGGCGCAATGGTTCATGGCTGATGATAGGGTAAAAAGAACCCGCAGTATTTCTCCAACTTCATCGAATTATGATTGGGTAACAGAACATTTAAAAGCCGAACCTAACTGGAAATAAATATGTCACATCTAGCTCAACACGATTCTGAGTTATTCCATATCCTTGGAAAAGAAATCCACCGAGAAGAATCGACTCTTGAGCTAATCGCTTCGGAAAACTTTACGAGCCAATCCGTTATGGAAATGGCTGGCGGCGTCATGACGAATAAATATGCTGAAGGATATCCAGGGAAGCGATATTATGGTGGCTGTGACTTTGTGGATGAGGCGGAAAATTTAGCACGGGATCGATTGAGCGAATTGTTCGGAGCTGAATATACCAATGTTCAACCCCACTCCGGTTCTCAAGCAAATATGGCTGCTTTAATGACCTTTATTAAACCCGGCGATACTGTTTTAGGTTTAGACCTGGCCCATGGTGGTCATTTAACACATGGAAGCCCGGTTAACTTTTCTGGGCAACTTTACAATTTTATTTCATATCATGTGTCCAGAGAAACAGGTCGTGTTGATTTTAATGAAGTTGATCGATTGGCAAAAGAGCATCAACCTAAATTAATAATTTGTGGTGGTAGTGCTTATCCAAGATTCATAGAATTTGAAATGTTTAAAGAAATTGCCGATAAAAGCAATGCTTTTCTTATGGCTGATATTGCTCATCCTAGTGGACTAGTGGCAGCTGGATTGCATCCATCTCCAATGCCTTATTGTGATGTAGTTACCAGTACAACTCATAAAACGCTTCGGGGACCTCGGGGTGGCATCATCATGATGGGGAAAGATTTTGAAAATCCATGGGGAAAAATTGCAGCAAAATCGGGTCGAGTTAAAATGGTCTCAGAATTAATTGATTCCACAGTAATGCCGGGCATCCAAGGTGGTCCATTGATGCATATAATTGCTGCAAAAGCCGTTGCATTCGGTGAAGCCTTAAAACCGGAATTCAAAACCTATGCAAAAAATGTAATCAATAATGCTAAATCTATGGCGGATGAATTTTTAAAATTGGGGTATCATTTGGTTTCTGATGGGACGGATACCCATGTTATGCTTATAGATTTGTCCACCAAAAATATTACGGGGAAATCAGCTGAAATAAACTTGGGTAAAGCTGGAATAACTGTCAATAAGAATATGGTTCCATTTGACGAAAGAAGCCCATTTGTAACCAGCGGAATTAGAGTTGGGACTCCTGCTATAACAACACGGGGAATGGGTGATTCTGAAATTCGGAAAATTGTACGTTGGATGAATCAAATTATTTTGGATCCAGATAATGAATCATTGCAATCAACAATTAAATCTGACGTTAACGCTCTTTGTTCTAACTTTCCAATTTATAGTCATTAATTTTAGGGATTGGGCCATGAGGCAAAGTTTAATTCCATTAATTACATTTATCCTTTTCACCTCCTGCACACCAAAATCACTTTTATTAGATTACCCAACACTCGTCTCAATGTATTTTGAGAAAAAAATTAATTCTTTAGAAAAAAATGACACCCCAACTCTAGAAGAAAAAAGAATTATCCTAAAAACGAAAGTCGAATTTGCTTTTGGTGTTCTGATGGAGGAAAATGATCGCTTAATTGAAAAGGATTATTCTAAGGGAATTGAAGGATATAAAAAGGCCTATTCAATTTTTAAAGAATCACAAAAATTAGGTTCTGAAATATTAAGAGATTCTTATCCTAATTTTGACACGTGGTTAAACGGGAAATCAACAATATCATTTTCATCATCTGATGTATCAGATTTATATTGGTTGGCTGCTTCAATGGGTGGAGCCATCAAATCTAGTCGTGGAAATCCATTTGAAATCGTTAACCTTCCCAAAGTCTCTCTGTTGTTAAAAACTTCAATATCTTTGGAACCTACATGGGGGGAAGGGGCGTTATATTCTGCAATGATGAGTTACACATCATCTAGATCTGACTTATCTGAAAAAGCACTAAAAGATTCTGTAAATATGTATTTTGAAAAAGCATTAATTTTATCTGATAGTTTAAATGCGAGTCTATTTGTTACATATGCAGAATCAATACACAAACCATTTCAAGAAAAGTCCGATTATGTGAAAAAGCTAAATTATGTCTTGCAAATGGAACTAGGAAAAGACTCCGAATTCGAGATAAACAATATTATAGCACAAAAGCGAGCAAAATGGTTATTATCTAAAACTAATGAGACCTTTTTAGAATGAAACGAATTATTATTATCCTTATGGTTATTTCGTCTTTGGCGTTTGGTCGGAAAATTATTGTGAAATTGGCAACACTGGCTCCCGAGGGGACAGATTGGCACGGTATGCTTGTGGAAATGGGGCAAGAATGGAAAAAGGCGACTAATGGCAAAGTGGAATTGAGATTGTATCCTGGCGGCGTAATAGGTGACGAAAGAGATATGGTTAGGAAAATGAGAATTGGCCAAATTCATGCCGCAGGAATGACGACAGAAGGATTATCAGAAATCGTGCCTGATTTTACTGCGTTTTATGTTCCTCTTGCCTATGAAGATTCTCTTGATGTTAATCGCGTTTTAGATTATATGTTGCCCCAGTTTGAGCAAAAACTAGAAGATGGTGGATTTAAACTGTTATATTTAAGTGATCTTGGTTGGGCGTATTGGTTTTCTACAACAAAATTGACATCTCCAATTGAATTAAAAGAAAAGAGACTTTTCACTTGGGCTGGTGATTTTAAGTGGGCTGAAATTTATAAAAAAGCTGGGTATAATCCTGTTACTTTAGCTTCGACTGATATTTTATCCGGTTTACAAACAGGGCTTATAGATGCTATCCCTACAATGCCAATTTATGCTTTAGCTCAACAATCTTTTGGAATAGCAAATCATATGTTGGATTTAAAATGGGGTGTTTTACTGGCCGGTATTATCATTGATAAAAGAACTTGGAATAAAATTCCTTCAAAATATCATGAAGAATTAGTTAAAATTGCTCAAGAGATTAGTCGTAAGCATCAAGCAACAAATTTACTTGCAGAAACTCAATCCATAGATGCCATGAAGCAATATGGTTTACAAATACATACTCCAACGGAGAGAGAAGTTGAACTTTGGAAATCTGAAGTAAAAAATATGGAAAATAATTTACGTGGAAATGTAATTCCAAAAGATGTTTATGATAAAGTAATTGAGCTCACAAAGGATTGATATTTTGGGGGAAAATTCCAAAATAAGTCACGTAATAAATCGTCTAAAATGGGGTGAAGATACTTTAGCTGTTGTCATATTTGCTGCAATGACTTTGCTTCCAGTTATAGAAACTACAACTCGATTATTTAGTACGAATGGAATTCCTGCATCTCAAGTTCTAGTCCAACACTTTACCTTATGGATTGGTTTTTTAGGAGCAATTCTAGCGACTCGGCAAAACAAATTATTAGCTCTCACAAGAGACCCGTTATTTGACGAAGCTGAAAAGCCACATTTAGGTAAATGGATTGCTAAGGTTACGACCTTTTTAGTTTTAGTTGCTCTAACTTGGGGGAGTTGGGAATTATTAAAAATAGAAATGAAATATCCCATAGATATTGCCCCTAACATACCGAGATGGGTTGCACAACTGATTATGCCTGTTGGATTTGGCCTAATGGCAATTCAAGTTTATGTTAAAAGTTATAAAAAGCATATTCATCGAATTTCATTAATTGTGGTTGGGTTACTATTTTCACTTAGTGCTATAACTGATGCTATTTTTGACGTATTACCGGTTATTTGGATTGGTGTTTTTATCATCCTTTTTGCCTTATTAAACGGTGCGCCAATTTTTGTCGGATTAGGTGGAGCGGCAATTTTATTCTTTTGGGCGGATTACACACCTATTTCGGCTATCCCAACTGAAACGTATAGAATTGTAGTTTCTCCTACGTTGCCCACTATTCCACTATTTACCTTAGCAGGGTATCTTTTAGCAGAAAGTAAGGCATCGGAAAGATTGGTAAAGGTTTTTAAAGAATTATTTGGCTGGATTCCGGGCGGAACACCCGTTGTAATTGTCATTCTATGTGGATTCTTCACAGCCTTAACGGGTGGGTCTGGCGTAACTATTTTGGCTTTAGGTGGAATACTATTACCCCTATTGATTAAAGAAGGGTATAGTCGCTCTTTTTCTATAGGACTAATTACGGTATCAGGTTCATTGGGTTTATTATTCCCCCCCAGTCTTCCAGCTATTATTTATGGAGTTACAGCGGGCGTTTCAGTCAAAAGTATATTTAATGCGGGTTTAATTCCTGGAATTCTACTATTAGTCATGATGTCTATTTGGGCCATAATTCAAGGTAAAAAAGAAAAAATACCATCAAAGCCATTTAATATTAAAAAAGCTTTTCAAGTATGTTTAGAAACAAAATGGGAATTGGCAATTCCGTTTTTAATTCTTTTTGGTGTTTTTGGCGGATTCACGACTCTGGTAGAAACAGCAGCGCTAACGGTATCTTATATATTTTTTGTAGAAGTTTACGTTTATAATGATATTGATTTAAAAACATTACCTAGAATTATTATTGATTGTGCAACCTTAATTGGCGGAGTTTTAATTATTCTTGGCGTAGCCATGGGTTTAACGAGTTATTTGATCGATGCGCAAATACCGATTCTAATATTATCTTGGGCAAAAGGAGCACTTGCATCTAAATATTCATTTTTATTGATGCTAAACATTTTTCTACTACTTGTGGGCTGTCTCATGGATATATTTTCAGCGATCATAGTTATTGTGCCACTGATTGCACCTTTGGGCGTTTATTTTGGAGTAGACCCTGTGCATTTGGCCATCATATTTATTGCAAATCTTGAGCTGGGATTTTTAACACCCCCTGTAGGGATGAATCTCTTTTTAGCAGCATATAGATTTGATGAAGATATGCCAAAAATTTATCAAGCAACATTGCCATTCTTTTTGGTTCGATTATTAGCTGTAGGGTTAATCACATATATCCCCGTTTTAACTTTAGGATTATTACGCTAAATGGAAATATTACAAATAGAGAAACATTTCTTGATTTTAAGAATCAAGGAAAGATATATTCGCCGTCTAAAAAAACGGAGCAAACCAATACCTTAAACGCTAACAATTCGCTTGATGAGAGCGCATTATATATTAAACAACTATTCAGGAGGCGTTCTATGAAGCGTTTAGGGATTATTCTGTCTTTAATGGCAGTACTTATAAACCCCATTTTTGCTCAGAGCGAAGCAGGTGCAATTTTTTTATTGATTGCT
>JABHAX010000086.1 GCA_018674095.1 Fidelibacterota bacterium | reverse complement strand
CCCCACCATTCGTGGCCCATTTCATGGAACATTAAAAAATCATAACCCAATTTTGTTTTTTTATAATTGTTTCCATAAGCGTTAATTGTTTGATGTTCCATGCCCCAATACGGTGTGTGAACCAAGCCGAATTTTTCTTTCATCCACGGATATTGACCAAAATTTCGAGCATAAAAATTCAAGTATTCTTCCGCATCTTTTAATAGCCCTTCTGCCCCATCACGTTTTTCCGGTAAAACATAATAAACCATATTTAACGGTTTATCCAAAATGTAGCCCGTTCGCTCAACCACTTCGAAATAGCCTGCAGTAAAATTCACATTATATGTGCTGATGGGATATTCGGTACGCCAATGCCAAGTGGTCCATTTGTCTCCTTCTGAGTGGATGGATTGAATTACACCATTTGCCGCCACCGTAAGGGGATCTGGAACTGTAATAGAAATGTCAACACCGTCTGGTTTATCGCTAGGATGATCTTTACAGGGATACCAAATATATGCACCATTTGTTTGACAGGATACGGCAATCCAAGGGTGTCCATCCTCGCTTTTTTCCCAAGTGAATCCACCATCCCAAGGTGGATTTTTCGCCACCGGCGGTTTGCCGCTATACTTGATTTCTAGATAATGAGTTTTGAATAAATCTAACCCGGGATACTCAATTAAGATTTTATGATTTTTATGCGTAAACGAAAGATTCATTCCATCAATGGCTGTGCCAGAAACATGGAAATCATCCAATAGATCAATTTCAATTTTATCTGGTTTTCCAATTAATATAAACGAAATGTTTACAATCCCGCTAATGGTCTGTTTATAAGGATCAACTTTGAGCTTAATTGTGTAATGGGTTACATCCATGGCTGCTTGATTGGATGATAATTTCCCGCCACTATATACATCCAAAGAAAACCCAAAGGAAAGGAAAATTAAATAAATCAAATATTTTTTCAAAATTTCAACACCTTGTATTGGTATTGAAATATACCGTTCTTTTCATCCACAGGAATCATTTTTTGAAATTTCAAATTTAATTCAGGCACCTCACCATCAAATAAAGGAATCCCCCTTCCCATAACCAGTGGATGAGGCGTAATAAATAAATGTGTTAAATGGGAAGTAAAACGAGCATACGTTTTTCCACCACCAATAATAAAACATTTGTCTTCTTTAATGGATTCCAAAATTGAAATAGGATTATCGTTTCTATGAACTACAATCATTTTGCGACCCTCTAATTCTGCCGCCAGTGTATCGTAAGTATTAGAGCCCATGACCACAGGATGCCCCAGGGTTTGTTCTTTAAATAAATGAAGGTCTTTTGACCAAGTTGTCACTTCGCGAGAGTGACGGGCGATAAATCCATCAACCGTAACCGCCGCAATCAGGATGACTTCGTTGGGCATAATTTTTATTTATAAGATCTAGATGCTTTCCAACTGTTTACATCTTTAAAGGAGCTTTTCATTCCCGTTGTATTTTTGTGCTGTTCCGCAAACATAAGAAAATTAGCCATTCTCCGTGAGTCGGTTCCAACAGTCTTGGACAAAAGGTCAACAGCAGATACTTGTTCAAGTGCTTTAAGAGCTACGATTGTTTTTTCATCACGTAGAAAGTCCGCATCGTACTCAAATATGAATGCTTTCAGTTTGTTCGCTCTTTCGCCGATGCTCATGGGTTTTTTCTCCAATTTCTCGATGGCAGAATCCTTCAACTGTTGGAAAGTTTCGCCATCCATAGAAGAGAGAAATTCAGGCGTTGTTGCAATAAAATCATCAGCGCGTTGATTCACATCATCAGCGGTAAATGCACCGGATTGAATGACAAAAGTCAAATAATGTGTTTCATCTCTGTTGCGGGCATAAGACCAAACAATATAGCCCAGTTGCTGATTGGTTCGCATTTCTGTAAAGAAGGGTTGCTGAAGTGCTTGACTAATGATCATAGATGTTGCTCGCATTTCAGGTGAATCCTCGCCCAAAACATACTCTCGATAAAAACAGGAATTATTTACGGATAAATTCCCAATATATTGAATTTCTTCAGCTTGAAATTGATCCAAATATTTTATGTCAAAAGCATCTTTTCGGCTAATGCCTCTTGTATTTGTTTTTTCATTAAATACGCGTAAGGCACGTCGGGCATCTGTTTCTTTGAAATCACCATAAACTAATGCTTCCACAAATGTTTTACTATAAAGCGTTTTTCCATAATCCTGAATATTTGCAAGGTTTGCTGCTTGTGCTACAGGTAAACTTTCTTCCCAACTGTATTTTACATGATTAAAAATGTCGGCGCCCTTTTCACGTGTTTGTTGATGGGCATCCGAAAGTGAAAAATTCTGGTAATCCCTGACAATCTTATCTTTTACGCCATTGAATTGATCCTCTGTAATGGAGAAATCAACCATGTGGTTTAAAATCATTTCATAAAGGGTCATGGCAGATTCAGAATAGCCACTCACCGTTAGAAAGATTCCTTCATATCCTTCGCGGAAAGAATAATTTAGGCCTGCTTGTTTGGCGGGATACCCCAATTCGTTTAACGATTCATTTACACAGGCAGCATAGAGTTTTGAATAAACGCGATGTTGAATATCCATCATTTCATCCGGAAAAAGAATCTTAAAAGTAATGACACCTTTGGGGCGTAAAAATTCATGATCCGTGCCAAAATAAAGAGTAGCACCTCCTCCATTTGTGATAGAGAAAGGCAATACATCATCTTTCATTTCCCGATTTGGTACAGAGGCTGATTCTGGAATAAATGGATTTGCTTCCGCTATCATAAAATCGGATCGTGGAGATGGTGCCAAGAGTTCATTATAAAAATTGTCATCTTCCGTATAAGAATAGGCCGCTTGATAATGGTGTTCTTTTTGGTCAGTTTCTACTCCTTTTGCCACCAAAACAACTAGCATATTATCTGGTGTAAAGTGTGTTAATAATTTTTCAAAAGAGTTTTTTGAATCATCCCTGTAAATAAAGTTCACCCGTCCCGCATCTTCCAGTGGATACATCATAGCTTCATTTGCCAACTGCGTGGCGCGCCACATGCCTTCTCCTTGGCTGGCATATATTTCTTCCAATTCAGCCATGGTTTTCAATTCACTAAATACATGAGATTGATATCCTGACTCTTTCATCAGTGCAATATAATCTAAAGTGGCTTTTACAATTTCTTTATAATCTGTTTGCCCTTTTTGAGTCAGTCCGATACGAATATTCGCCCACCCAAATTCCTTTGTTTCTGAACCTGCACCAGCAGAAAGAGACAAGGCCCATCCTTTGTCTTTCAAATAAGAAAGAAGGCTTCCCTTGCCCTCATGTCCGAGAATAAAACCCAACTGTCTGCCTGGCTTACTTTCGTACAAATGACGAGTGCTTGGAATAGAAAAACTAATTTCCATATCGCGAAGATCCTTCACTGGATCAATTTGAACCAAACGGAATGTTTCTTTCTTTTCAAATACATCCGGATCATGGAAGGTCCTTTCAAGGTTGTGGTTTTTGACTTCTGAAAAATATTGGCGAGTCCATGCTTCCATATCGTCTAAGGAATGGGTGCTTAATAAAGCCAATCCCATGCGATTCGCGCTGTAATTATTATTATAAAATTCAATCAGTTCTTCGCTGGTAATATCACCCAATGTTTCAAGGCTTCCCGTAGAAAATTTCCGTGACGGATGTCCTTCTTTCACAAACTGGCTGATAATGCGATGCTGTCGCCACATATCGTTCATTATATTTTTCTGATGTTCCGAATTTACCGCATTTACCTCTCTCGCTGTATATTCCGGTGTAAAAAGTGGACTAATAAAAAATTGAGCAAAGCGGTCTAATGCACCTTCAAATCCGTCAGGTAGAATCTGGAATTGATAATTTGTATGGTCACTTGCTGTATATGCATTTGAGTAGCCGCCAAGATTCCGTAAATAGGTAGAATATTCATCCACATCAGGATATTTTTCTGTGCCAAGAAATAGCATATG
>JABHAX010000085.1 GCA_018674095.1 Fidelibacterota bacterium | reverse complement strand
CCAAACATTTATAACACTTGAACACATAATTACATCGTTGTACTTTTACCATCGAAAGAAGGACTCAAACAGGGACGAGTGCATGAAAAATAAAAGATTGTTAACCACTACTTTGTTATTGTCTTGGCTTTTTGCAGGCCAGATAGAGTTTGAGCGCTATACCATTGATGATGGTTTATCTCAAAATACGGTTCAAAAAGTTATGCAAGACAGCCGAGGGTATATCTGGTTAGGGACCCAAGGCGGTTTAGATCGGTTTAACAGCTATGAGTTTGTCCATTATGAAAGTGAAAGTTCCGATTCAACCACAATACCGTTCGGATATATTTGGTCTATTGAAGAAGACAAAAATGGAATTATGTGGTTGGGTACTCAGCAGGGAAACGTAGGCTGGTTTAATCCATATTCAGAAGAAGCCGGTGAAATAAACATTTATAAAAACAACCCAAACATAAAGAAAAAACGGATTCGCGATATTTTATTATTTGGCGATGATATTTTTATAGCCACCCAAGGAAGCGGTTTATGTCGTTATAATTTGAAAAATAAAACCGCAGTTTGGTATGGTCCAGACTCTACATTCGATAAAAAAATAGAGAGCTGGGAAATAATTTCACTTAACCAAATAGATGAAGATAAAATTATTCTTGGTACTGCAGATGGATTAAAAACATTAAACACAAAAACCAATGAAATATCACCTCACTTAACAACTGTTTTTAAAGACCAACTTGATTTAGAGGTTGATAGTCTTAATCTTGCTCAATTAACGATTGGCCCCAGTGGGTTGTGGTATTTAGGATCCTGGAATAAAGACGGTTTTTTTATTTATAATCCGGACACTAAAAAAATAAAAAGGTATTTACACGACCCCGAAGAAGCATCTTCTATAGCCGGAAACAATATTGAGAATATTACAGTTGCGGCCGATGGTAAAATTTGGTTGTCTATTTGGCAAGTGGGGCTCTCCATTTTTAACCCGAAGACAGAAAAGTTTTTAAATATATATCCTGATTTAGAAAATAAAAATGCACTATCAGATCATCGCATTAATTCAATTATCAAAGACAAGAGCGGGGCTATGTGGTTGGGCTGCGGAAGAAGCTTGGCAAAATATGATCCGGAAAAGAAAAAATTTAGATTAATTGCCAATTCATTACGAGCAGACATTAAAACAAACCAAAATGATTTTTGGGGAATAACCATAGACAGCCAAAACAACTTGTGGTTGGGCGGCGGCATTCCTAAAGACGGGTTCGACCAAATCGATTTAAACACCCACGAAATAACCAATATTGTCCCGGAAAGCTCAGAAGGGAAAAAAGGACTTTCGAGATGGTATTTACAGGAAGATGGTAAGGGTAGAACTTGGGGGAGATCAAGTTTTGATCTTGTTGTTTCGGATTTAAAAAAAGCGAACTTTAGAAGCGCTTATGACTTTTCAAATATTTCTTTTAAAGACGCGGGATTTATACGCGATATGTATTTAGATAGGGACGGACGGTTTTGGGCTTGTTCTCAAAAAAAAACATGGTGGGTTGAATTTGATGGAGACAGTGCTATTTGGAAAGACGCGGGTGAAAAATTTAAAAACATGAAAGATATTGCGAACTTGGTTGGTTTTGTAGAAAGTAAAATCCACCCATGTTATTATTCGTTGAATTGGCGAGGAAACAAAGTAATAAAAATCAACAAAGCAGATTTTTCTGTAGAGACACTATATGACGACGAAACAGCAATAGATAAAATACGAGGACTTAAGGCTGCTGGTTTTATCTATGAGGCAAACGATGGCGCACTTTGGATTCCCACTTACGGCGAAGGGTTAACAAGGTTTGATCCAGTCATTCGGGAAACAATCCATTACGGTATTAAAAATGGCTTACCAAATTCTTATTTATATAGCGTTTATGAAGATGGCTTAGGCAACATGTGGATGTCGTCCAATTTTGGTATTATAAAACTTAATCCAAAAACAGGCGAGTTTCGTCAATTCGGTATGGCGGACGGTGTACAAAACCTGGAGTTTAATGGAGGTTCACACGGAAGAGACAAAGATGGAGTTTTATATTTCGGAGGTATTTCTGGTGTTAATTATTTTCACCCAGATAGCTTAAAAGATAACCCCAACGAACCAACAGTCATTATTGAGTCTTTTTCAAAAAGCGATTCGATATTCATAATTCACAAATCAGATAATTCTGAAGAAATTTACAATGTTTATTATGACGAAAAAGATCTGTCTTTCAATTTTGCAGCCATTGATTACCGAGACCCATCCCGAAACAAACACGCCTATATGATGGACGGTTATGACGCGGACTGGAATTATTCCGGAACCCGCCGCTATGCTAGCTACACCAACCTGCCCCATGGCGACTATATCTTTAGGGTGAAAGGGTCAAATAACGACGGCATGTGGAACGACGAAGGCGCATCGTTGAAGATAAAAATATTTCCAGCACCATGGGAAACAACTTGGGCTTACATGTTGTATTTTGCCACAACAGGCATGGGCCTGTTTGGTTATGTGAAGCGCCAACGTCGGCTCCAAACCCGGGCGATGGAAGAACAGCACCGGGAAGCAGAGTTGGAAGAAGCTCGCCAGTTCCAGCTGGATATGCTCCCCAAAGAAATACCAGACGTTCTAGATTTAGAGATAGCAGCCACCATTCAAACCGCATCGGAGGTGGGTGGTGATTATTATGATTTTTTCCCACAGAAGAATGGTGAAAGTTTATATGTAGCTGTTGGTGACGCCACAGGCCACGGCATGACCGCCGGTATGATGGTAAGTATCACTAAAGCAGGATTGTATGGGATTCCGTCT
>JABHAX010000084.1 GCA_018674095.1 Fidelibacterota bacterium | reverse complement strand
CTTAATTCTTCATATTTAGAATCGTGAACAATAACTCGGCGAGTACTGGTACATCTCTGTCCAGCAGTTCCCACTGCGCCAAAAGCTATAGCAGGAATAACTAGATCCATATCTGCAGTTTCATCCACAATAATGCAATTGTTTCCACCTAATTCAAGAATGGTTTTGCCAAAACGTTTTGAAACAACTTCACTCACATGACGCCCCATTCGCGTGGAACCCGTAAAAGATACCATTGGTACCCGAGAATCGTTGATCATAGTTTCGCCAACACTTGAACCACGGCCGATCACTGTACTGAAAATATGCGGTACGTCATTAATAGACAGAACTTCATTACAAATATTTTGAACCGCAATTGCACAAAGCGGTGTGGTGGAAGAAGGTTTCCAAATAGTTGTATTTCCACAAATTGCAGCTAAAAACGCATTCCAGCTCCATACTGCCACAGGGAAATTGAATGCACTAATCACACCAACGATTCCTAATGGGTGCCATTGTTCATACATCCTATGATCCTTTCTCTCAGAATGCATCGTATTTCCATAAAGCATTCTGGATTGACCCACAGCAAAATCTGCGATATCAATCATTTCCTGAACTTCACCATCGCCTTCCTGTTTTATTTTTCCCATTTCTAGAGATACCAAACTTCCTAAAGGATCTTTATAATCCCTAAGCGCATTACCCATTTGACGAACTAACTGCCCTCTTTCTGGAGCCGGTACTTTTCGCCATTCTTTAAAAGCTTCAAGTGATTGTTGAACTACTGTTTCATAATCATTGGTAGAGCATTGATAAACGGATGCGATTAAGTCTCCTGTCGCTGGATTGAAAGAATCAATCTTACCTTCTTCTTTTGTGTTATTCCATTGATTGGGGCCAACGCATGCGCCAAAGTTTTCCGAATCAATCCCAAGTGTTTTTAATATATCCATATTTTACCTATTTAAATTTGCGTGAGTTGAAAAATCGAAAATCGACAAAGATTTACAATCCTTTTACGACAGTTCTGATTGCATCAGATAATGCATCAATTTGAGTTTTATTGATGGTTAATGCTGGCGCCAATCGAACAGTGGAATGATGTGTTTCTTTCGCATAAACACCTTCTTCCAATAAACCAACGGATACAGCATGCCCATCTAAATGTGGTTCATCATACATTTCAAATGCTGTTAATAAACCTCGCCCTCTAACTTCTTTAATCTTGTCTGGGAAATCGGATTTAATCGATTCCATATTTCCGATTAATCTACCACCCATATTGGTAGCGTTTTCAGCTAAATTTTCATCAACCATAACTTTGATAGCATAGGTTCCAACCACAGCAGCTAATGGATAACCCCCAAAAGTAGACCCTTCGGATCCAGGTGTTAAAACACCTATGGCTTCATCGGTTCCAGCAACAAAAGATATTGGAAGAATTCCACCACCGGCAGCTTTCCCGCATCCCATAAGATCTGGTTTTACACCAAATAATTGGTGAGCAAAATTAGCACCTGTACGACCAAATCCAGTTTGTACTTCATCCATAGCTAAAAGAACATTGTGTTTTTTACACAGAACAGAAACGCGTTGAAAATAATCGTCATCAGGAACGATGACGCCTGCTTCTCCTTGAATAGGCTCCACCATAAAGCTTGCAATTCTTTCACCTTTTTCTTCAAAGAGAGATTCCAATGCATTGGAATCATTAAATGGGACCATTTCAATTCCTGGCACAAATGGACCAAAATCTTCTTTCGCATCCGGATCATCGGATAATGAAACTGCTGTCATGGAGCGACCATGGAAATTTCCATTGGCAGCAACAACAAGTGCTTCCCCTTTTGGAATTCCTTTCACACGATATCCCCAACGACGTGAAATCTTAAACATGAGTTCCGGAGCTTCAACGCCAGCTACTTTGGGTACAACCCGATCCATCCCGGATATTCCTGTTGTAGCCAATAAAAAAGCACTCATATATTTATGACGAATCGAGCGTGGAACAGTTGGGAGTTTTTCTTCAGTAAGATGTTTTACCACTGCATCTACAATTGTTTGGTTCAATTGTCCTTGATTAACAGCTGAATAGCAACACAAACCATCAATAATTTCAGTCTCAATATACTTTTCTACATCATGAGGATCAGGGCGACGAGCTATTAATGTAGATGAATCTTTCACGTGCGAAATAACAACATTCTCAAGTGGGGAATAGTTAAGACCACCTTTCTCTTTTTCTATTGATTCATGACCAGCTGGGGTAAGATCACCGATCCGAATTCCATTGACACTTAAATTATCACCGTATCCCGTTATAGATACTGAAGACATGGGTTAATTCCTTAATATTGATTGAAGAAAAGCCTATGAATCTAAACATGAAATTCTTCTGTTTCGATGAGAAATAGTCGTGTGAATCAACCTTTATCGAGAAAGGGGTTTTTCTAAATCAGCGACAACATAGGCCATGATCGCAATCGTTGCGACGCAGCGATTAAATTCATTAAAATCAATTTTATCAAAAGTATCAGCATTGGTATGATGATACCAAAAATATTTAGACCCATCAACTTTAAGAGACATGACAGGTACACCTTCATCATTTAATGGGGATACGTCTGCTGCTCGTCCGCCTTTTGATAAATTATTTGCGCCGATTGGCACAAGTAATTCGTGGATTTCTTCAACAGTATTCCATGCAGACTCAGATCCTGAAAACCCGAATCCTTTTGGCGAAAATACACCACCGTCTGATTCAATTGCTAAAATATGTTTATCCAATTCATCTGCATGCATATCGCGATAGGCCTTGTTCCCTTTTCCACCATTTTCTTCATTTGTCCATAACACACATCGAATCGTGCGTTTTGGTTTTAACCCTAATTCTTTGATTAATCGTACTGCTTCCCAAGATGCAATACATCCACCGCCATCATCTTGTGCACCTTGCCCAACATCCCACGAATCAATATGACCGCCCACTACAACAATTTCATCAGGAAATTCTGAACCACGAATTTCACACACAACATTTCGTGACCATCTATCAGCAACCATTTTAGCTTTCATATCTAATTTAATAATTATTTTTTCACCTCGATCATGAAGTCTTCCCAACATCATAGCATCTTCCATTGTGAGTGCGGCATGTGGAATTTTCGGATTTTCATCTTTATATGCCATAACACCCGTGTGGGGTGTATCCATAGACCAAGATCCTACGGAACGAATCATGCTTGCTATAGCACCATGATTTGCAGCTGCACTAGCGCCAGAATAACGGTACCCGACAGTTTCTCCGTAAGTGGTAAATGGCGCATTAAATAAAACAATTTTTCCTTTAGCTTCATTCCCGCGTTCTTCAAGTTCTTCCCAGTCATTTACAACCATTAATTCTGCTGTAATTCCTCCTCGTGGTGTTGCTATACTTCCACCCAGTCCAAGCATTGATAAATTCTTTTTAAATGGTTTTAGCAAGGTGACAGATTCTTCATTGCGAATCCATACCGGCACTTTTACGCGCTCACCTTGAACTTTAGTTAAACCATCTTTTTTCATTTCCTTCAAAATCCAATTTATGGCATTCTCAAGATTCTTTGAACCACTCAATCTTGGGCCAAATGTATCACACAGATATCCCAAGCGATTGTAGGCTGTGCTGTCGTTTAATGCATGTGAAATAATTCTTAAAGAAGCATCTGAATACTTATCCTTAATTGATTTACCAAATAAAGATGCTGTAATTAAACAAAGAATTATAAATAGTTTGAAATTCATTTTTTGGTTTTCCTTTTATTCAAGTGTTCCGATTAATTCAAATAGAAAAAGATACATATCCACTAGTCCCAAAGCCCCATCATTATCCAAGCCACCGGCACTCAATAGAAAATGTATCTTGACTTAAAACAAATGAGTTTAGGATGAAGATATATGTTAAAAGGGTTCGTTTCATTTTCTTTTTATTATTGGATAATAAGTGAATGAATTTAATACACCTAACTAAAAATGTTTTGTGAGAAAAAGAGAAACACATCATTGTGCCAGTCATAACACAGTAAAGTGTTTTCATCTTTTAAATTAAAATAAACTGACAAAATCATTTGGGATTCATTACACAAAATTATTTAAAAAACTTTAAAATTTATATAGTGATTTTCCTTATTTCACGATCCTTAAAAAAAATAGCCAGAATCTGGCTATAAAATTAAAAAAAGTTATTTGAGAAATAGTGGCGGAGTTAACCACCCTCTCGTTTATCCGAATCAACTAAACGATCTAAAGGGGGCAGATTAATAATTTCTCTGCTAAAATAATCGGCAATTGTCGAAATAATATTACTGATACTTATTAAACCAATAGGTTGACGATCATCGTTTAAAATTGGGACATGTCTAAATCCGCCAATATGCATTTTGTTTAAAGCATAGGCCAACGGGTCTTCGGAAGAAAGATATTCTGGGTTTTCTGTCATGAACTCATCAACAGTAACCACATCAAGATCAAATCCTTTTCCTGTCACTTTTAGAAGAAGATCGCGTTCTGTAAGAATTCCCGCCAAAACACCATTATTAACAATTAACAAACAGTTTTGTTTTTTTTGTTGAAGAATATTCAAAGCGTTTTTTAAGCTTGTTCCAATCTCAGCTGTTAGGGGTGATGCCAGTCCTAAAGATGAAATCGGATCCTGAATTCTTACTGCTTCTTTCATTTCTAGTTCATCATCGGAAGATTCAAGGCCTTCAAGCCATTGTTCTTCGTCTTCTGAATTGATGTTAAAATCTAAATACATGAACGTGAATATAATTGGTCAAATGCTTAAAATCAACACTCTTAATTATGACTTGATCTTGGTTCAATAATAACTGCTGTACCGTAAGCTAAAAATTCTGCCATCCCGGACATTATTGTAGATGTTGCAAATCGCATGCAAACAATTACATTTTCTCCTAATAATTCCGCTTCTGATTTCTCTGATTTCATACGATCTAAGGCTCGTTCTCGTGACTCTGCCAATATTTTGGTGTAATCGTACACTTCCCCGCCAACAATATTCCTTAATGCCGCCACAATATCATTTCCAATATGTCGAACACGAATTGTACTTCCTTGTACGAGTCCTAAAGTTTTTATAACACGAAATTCTTCTAAATTTTATTTTGTTGTAATTAGCATAATTATTTTTTTACATCTTTTGAATAATAACTATCTTCTTTGTTTGTGAACCTATCTAGGAGAACGAGTACAAATAAAGCAGTACAGCCACCCACAAATGGCAGTTTGAAAAGAAGCTCAGATAATCTAAGTAGATTGATATAAAGATTTAATATTTGGGAAAAAAAGTCCAAAGAAAAAATAGCCAATAATTCTTAACGTGAGTTTTATAGTTTCCATAACTTGAACTTAGATTCCCCCTTCCCAATAGAATAATAAAAGTGGAAGACCGGAAAATTCAAACTTTCCAACCTAGTCCTACCAATGAATTAATATTAACTAAGCTATACTACACCCTGATAATTTGGTAATAAATTATGTGAAATAAGATAAGCCATTTTTAAATGATTAATTTTAAAAATGCAAACCCACCAAAAAATAAAATGGTTAAACCAATGGCTAATAAATTAAAATATTTATCAATGAAATCTCGAATGGGATTACCGAATTTTTGGATTAATCCAGCAACCAAATAAAATCGAGCACTCCTACTCACAATACTGGCAATCATGAACCATAAAAAATTAATATTAAATGCGCCTGCACTAATTGTAAAAATTTTAAATGGAATGGGTGTAAATCCTGCTGTAAAAACTATCATGAATTTATAGGTGTCATATAAAGATTCTATTCTATCGAAAGCGTGTTGAGAGAATCCTGGGATATGCTTAAAAAAGAATTGGGCGAATATTGAAAAGGACCCGTCACTATTCCACCAAACCCAATGCCCAATCCCATAACCAATTGCTGCGCCCAAAATTGATCCCACAGAACAAATCAATGCAAACCGAAAAGCTTTTTTTCTTTTCCCTAATGCTAACGGGATTAAAAGAACATCCGGTGGAATTGGAAAAAAGGATGATTCTGCAATAGACATGATTCCCAATGCAGTTGGTCCAGATGGTCTATCTGCCCAAGTTAAAACCCAATCGTAAAGTTGTCTTAAATATTTCATTCAATATAGTTGTTATAAAAAATACCAATTACTGACATAATTTCACGTTGTAAAGTAAGGCCTCCGGGACGATTTAATAAGCGACTATCTGCCACCATTGCACTGGATCCGCCCCCATCGAGATTTAATGCTTCAATACAATTAAATTGATTCATTAATAATGCTAATTCTTCTAAATAAACACCACGACTATCGACTTGTCTGCCATCTACAACCATAAGAATTAACACATTATCTTTCGTGTATCCAATAGCCGACCTAGGTTGAACTCCTGCAATCGGTGTATTAAAAAAAGCCTCCTGCTCAACTGTTACATTTATTTTTCCATCGTTAATCAATACGGGTCCTGCGTGGAAAGCATCTTTTACATCCCAAAATTTTGCTGTCTGGAAATGCAGAGAGTCTTGGGGTAACCCTGGACGATTTTGAAGTGGAGCATCCCATTCAAATATTGAATCATTTTTTGTAGAGCACCAAGCGATATCTACAGTCCCGTCATTCTTTATTCCAAAGGCACCACGATTGATAAAATACCGTGATTGGTCTCTAATGACTGATGGACTTGCAGCCTCTTCTAAATTCCCATTGGTTTTAAGAAGTCCAACATGTTGGGCTGGTTGGTGATCCATTAAAAAATATCCACCATTTAAAATAATTCTAGCACCTGAATTTTCCATGAATTGAAGGGGCGATTCTTTTCTATCTTTATCCGTGGAAGATAAAACATTCACTGATATTTGAACCTGATTTAAATCAACGGTGGCAACCCATGCATTCAGCGGCATACTTTTATTTGTCCCGCTATAAATGACAATTCCGTTAGGAAGATCCAAATCAAATTCGTGCCAATTCATTTGAATTTCTTTTTGGCGTACTGCTGGCTCACAAGCAAACAAAATTGCCAGTATAAATAGAATAGATTGTTTCAAAGATTAATGATCTATGGATGCATCGGTTATTTCAAACGTTTTGGAACCAATAATATTTCCATTCGAATCTTGAATATCCACTCTCCAATGACCCACTTGAGTTGAATAAATCGTTTTCTTACTCCAAGAACGATAGATATTTGACTTTTTAACATTATATCGGATTTGGGTCATGAGAACATTTTCAAAATACCAATTATGCCGTACTTCTTGCTTTTTTCCCGTATTCTGAATTCGAGTGTAACAATAAAGTGAATCTACTTTATTGGAAAAAAATACATCTGACCCAATTGGCTTTCTGTTATCCACTGCTTTGCAAATTTGAATATTTCTCACAAGTAAGATCGTCTTTTCATCATTTTTTTGATCTGTTTTAGGCGTTTTTTCTTTTTGTTCAATTTGAACAGCATCTTGCAATTGAGTGAAATCTTTTGCCGTTCGGCCTGAGTCAAACTGTAGATGTTTCAGTTTTATGGAATTATTAATTGGATTAATTGGTTTTGATGTGGGTTTGATAATTCCTTTGATGACTTGACCAGATGTTGGAGTCGTGGTTAGAAAATTATTTGGATTTTCCTGTATTTCATTTTTGTTTTTATTTGTTATAATAAAAATTAAATAAACGAGTCCCAATGGAATAGCGCCTCTTGGAATTTTCATCCAGAATGAAACTCCCACAAGAATTGCGAAACTAAAGGTAATAAAAATAAAATCAGGATTGAACATAAATCAGTTGATTCAAGGTTGATTAATAACTCTTACAAAAAGGAAAAAGCTCAGCTTATTTTTTGGTTTGTTTCTCAAAGATAAATAAGACTCTTTCAAATCTTTCTATCAGTCGGGGCGACAGGATTTGAACCTGCGACCACTTGACCCCCAGCCAAGTGCGCTACCGGACTGCGCCACGCCCCGAAAATTATTCAGTGATTATTTTTAAAATCGCTGTTAAATCTCCTTTAATTTTACGGAATATTATTTTCTGTTTTTCATTAAAAGATTCGGTCTTTTGTGAATTGTCTTCCGCAACTTCTTTACCTGACAATACAGACCTAGCGCCATCAATTGTAAATTTTTTAACATATAAAAGATCCTTAATATTCAGGATCATGTCTATATCTTTTTGCCGATATGTGCGATTTCCAGCACGATTCTTTGGTGGACTTAATTGGGAGAATTCAGTTTCCCAATATCGCAACACATACGCTTTAAGTTTTGTGAGTTCACTCACTTCCCCAATGGAATAATATAGTTTTTTTACTTTAGGTTGTACCTTCGTCATAATCAAATTCACTTCAAGTTATACTTTAAATTAATGACGACGGAATCGTCCAGCAAGTGAAATGAATAAAATTAAGTGATTAAATAATTGGAATATAAACTAGATAAAACTAAGGGCATTTTTTCTATGAAATCTTTTGATTCAACCATTGCGACTCTCATTTGAGTCTTTCCCTTATTTAGATCAGAATAAAATCCATTCATGGGAGCTAATAATAAGGTATAATCAATTCCTTCAATCGAAACTTTCCCATCAGATGCACAATAATTTATAAAATCACGAGCATCAAAATCTTTATTACAAATATGCTTAAAATCGATAACGAAATAAATGGCAGCTTCCGGTTTGGAAACAATTAAGCCAGGAATTTCTTTTAATAAATTTTCTCTTAGTGGAACAATCAAATCCTTATAATAATCTCTTTGGGACTTATACCAGTTATTCAATTGAGAATGAGTTTCATGAGCCAAGGCTCCAAATATATTTTGTCCAATTGCATTTGCACAAAGATTGGCAGTGTATTCGGAAACTGATTTAGTATGAAACTCATTATTATCAGTCACAAGTCCACCAATACGTAATCCACAAGCATTCCAAACTTTAGAAGAAGATTCAATACTAATTCTTGAGCCTGTAATTCCAGGAACGTCATCTTCAGTAATTTTCCAAATACTAGATGATTTGTCATCCGTATAAACTAATTGTCGATAAGCCTCATCACTTATTATCCAAATATTATTTTTCACACAAATTCTAGCAAGATCTATTAACTGATTTTGATTTAAGAATTGCCCTGTTGGATTATCAGCAGGAATTACCAATAGACCCTTTGGGTTTTCATCTAAAATAATTTGTTCTATTTCTTTCAAATTCAAAACATCAAATGAACCATCATCCAATATTTCACGAACTCCTGTAACTATTGGGATTGATAATCTTTTCGCAAATTCGATGTAATTGGTATAAGCAGGATCCAATAATAATAACGGTCTCGACGAAGAAGGTCCACAAACCCCTAACATCATTAATTCCATGGCTTGCGATCCACCATCTGTAATTAAGCAATTTAGTTTAGAAATATCAACGTCTTCAGATGCGATAATATTTAAAAAGGCATTTTGGGCTTCTTCTGTGCCAACGCTAGGTGTGTATTTAACAACACCATCTTTAAAACCAATCTTAGCCAAGTCATTCATTCTTTTTTGCATGGCGGGATGCATAGGCAGAGAAACATTCCCAATCGCTAAATTAATTACGCGAATTGTGTCTTTATCATGTCGTTGTGAAAAAATGATTTGTGCCTGTCGAATTGCAGATGGTTGTCTATTTTCAAAATGTGTTGATAATTTTGGTGCCATAATTATTTACTTAATAATTTATCTAGGATTAGGTCTAAAACAAAAACGGTGAAAATATTAGAAAACTAATAGTTTCACCGCTTGTTTAATCAAGTTTAATTGATTTAGAAACGACGTTTCTTAAACGGTCTCCGTCCACCTCGATCATTATCTTGTCTCGGCTTTTTGGGTCGTTCTACATATCCTTCAGGTTTTTCCAGAAGAGCTCTCCGACTGAAATCAAGTCTTCCTTGATCATCAATTTTGATCAATTTAACTCTAACTGCATCTCCAGGCTGAAGAACGTCTTCAACTTTATCAACACGATTCCATTCTAATTCGGAAATATGAACTAAACCTTCACGTCCAGGAACAAATTCAACAAATGCACCAAACGTCATCATTCTGGTCACTTTACCATCAAACTCCATTCCAACTTCTGGTTCAAAGGTAAGCGCTTTAACCATTTCAATAGCTTCGTCGCATTTGACTGTATTTTCACCGGCAATCGTAACTAGACCATCATCGTCAACATTTACTTCACATTCTGTATCTTCAATGATTTTCTTAATATTTTTTCCACCCGGTCCAATTAAAGCACCAATTTTTTCTGGATTAATATTAATAGACATGATCCTAGGAGCATATTGTGAAATTTCATTGGGCTCTGGCATCACTTCATTCATGATTCCAAGAATATGCATCCGACCTTCATGAGCCTGTTGCAATGCTTGTTCCATTATATCGAAAGATAATCCTTCAATTTTTAGATCCAACTGAATGGCTGTAATACCATCAGCTGTACCAGCGACTTTAAAATCCATATCGCCCAAATGATCTTCCATTCCAAGAATATCACTTAAGATTGCATGACGTTTCCCATCTGTAATAAGTCCCATAGCAATCCCTGCCACGTGACCCCTCAATGGCGCACCTGAACTCATAAGAGATAAGGAGCCACCACAAACAGAAGCCATAGAAGATGAACCATTCGATTCCATAATCTCGGACACAATCCGAATTGTATAAGGAAAATCGTCATAATCTGGCAATGCAGGTTTAATTGCACGTTGCGCCAAATTACCATGTCCAATTTCACGACGGCTCGTAAATCCAACTCGTCCCGTTTCACCTACACAATAGGGTGGGAAATTGTAATGTAGATAATAAGATTTTTTATAATCTTCATCTGCACTATCAATAATCATTTCATCTCTTTTAGACCCAAGAGTCGTCACAACTAAAGCTTGAGTTTCTCCACGAGTAAATAATGCTGAACCATGGGTTCTTGGTAAAATGTCTGGATCAATAGAAATAGGTCGGATATCTGAAGTTGCCCGCCCATCACTTCTTTTTCCAGTTGCAAGAATTTGCTCACGGAATGCATCTTTGAAACGATCACCAATAAGCTCTTTAATTGTTTTTCCTTCATCAGGAAAACCTTCTTCAAGAGTTTCAAGAATTGATGCAATCATCTTTTCTTTTGCATTTGATCTTTCATGTTTATCAGCAATCTTGACAATATCATCGATTTGAGTGCCAATTTTTTCTTCAATCGCTGAGACTAAGTCTGCAGCCGGTTCTGGAATTACAACTTCATCTTTCACAACATTCATTTCGCTGAGTAAGTCGTTCTGAAGTTCAATAATTTCTTTAATGGCATCATGAGCTGTTTTTAATCCGTCAAGAATTTCGGTTTCAGTTGCACCGTCTGCTTCACCTTCTACCATGACTACAGTTTCCTGATTCCCTGAAACAACAAGGTTCAGATCAGCATCCATTATTTGGGTTCGGGTTGGATTAATTACAAAATTGCCATCAACGCGTCCTACACGAACAGACGCAATAGGTCCGTTCCAAGGAATTGTAGAAGACATTAATGCTGCGGATGCTCCGACTCCAGCCAGAACGTCAGCCATATTTTCACCATCACTTTGTAAAACTGTGATCATGATTTGGGTTTCATTTTTAAACCCTTTTGGAAACAAGGGGCGAATTGGACGATCCGTTACACGACTGGTAAGGACCTCATGTTCAGCTGGTCTTGCTTCTCTTTTAAAAAAACCGCCTGGGATTTTCCCACCGGCATAATGTTTTTCACGGTATTCAACTTGCAACGGGAAAAAATCTAAATCCTCCCGAGGTGTTTTCGCAGCATTTACAACTGCTAAAATTGTTGTTTCACCATAGGTTACCATAACGGAACCATTACTTTGACGAGCCATTCTGCCCGTTTCTAATCGCATTGTTTTTCCAGCGATTTCTTTTTCTTTTATTATCATTTTTGTTCTTTTTCTGTTCTTTATTTTGTTTAGTGTTTTTATCAACCTCTGATTGATAACTCCTTGATTATATTAACATACGATTTTGCATTGGTACGTATAAGGTACTTTAGCATTTTTTTCCGTTGTGAAACTAACTGAACTAGACCACGACGTGTGTGGTTGTCTTTTTTATGTGTTTTTACATGATCAGTCAATTCACGGATTCGATGTGTTAAAATAGCAACTTGTACTTCTGGGGATCCTGTATCGGTCCCATCTTTACCAAATTGCTCTACGTATTTTTGTTTATCTTCTTTTGAGATAGGCATTCTTATTTTTACTCCTATTCATACTTACCTTGTAACTCAAGGCATTTTTGTTTGTCTTTGATTAATTGTGATTTTAATTCGTTGGAAGAAGGGAATTTCTTTTCATCCCTAATCCTTTCTAAAAACTCAACTCTAATTTCTTTACCGTATAGGTCAATAACCTCATTATAAAAAAAGTGAATTTCCATCACAAGCCCTTCTTCATTAAAGGTAGGTCTTGTCCCGAAATTACACATTCCATACAGTAAATGTCCATTAATCCTTCCTCGTGTAAAATAGACGCCGGGATTGGGCATTAATTGGTTTTTCTCCACAGGAATGACGTTTGCTGTAGGAAAATTAAGTTCCTTACCTCGCCCTGCGCCATGAACGACTATAGCATTAAAACCGAAAATCGAGCCTAATTCAAAATTTGCGCGACGAATAAAACCATCTTGAATTAATTGCCGAATATGGGTACTGGAAATAACATGTCCATCATCCGATACCTTTTGAATAACTTCAAGCCCAATATGAATTGTTGAACAATATTCTTCTAAAAATTCCGGACTTCCCTCTCGCCCATATCCAAAATGGTGGTCATAACCCACAATCATATATTGGGGATTGAAATAAGGTAAAATTGTATGATTTAAAAAATCAGTTGCGGTTGTATTGGAGAATTCTTCCGTGAAATTGATAACATAAACAATATCAATCCCGAGAGATTCTATAATTTCTAATTTCTGGTCCAGTCCCATAATTAGAGAAAGTTTATCAGCAGCCGGGTCTAAAATATGGCGTGGATGTGGATCAAATGTTACCAATACAGACGGAACGCTACGTGCATTAGCATGATTTACGACCGAAGTTAATATTCCGTGGTGACCTCGATGAATTCCATCATAAGATCCAATGGTTAGAACCGAAGCCGTTAACGGCTTGAAGTTATTTAATTGGCGGATGATTTCCATGCGTCTTCGAATTCATTGATACTTTGAGATTCATCAATTGAAAATCCACCAACTTGAGTTCTAATGAGAGATGTTAAATAGCCAACCGTTCCTATTCTTTCTGCTATTTCTTTTCCTAATACGCGTATATAAGTCCCCTTGGAACATGTTGAAGAAAAGGTTAATTCAGTCTCGGTAAGTTTTTCAAGATGAATATCTTTAATTTGTATTTCGGCAGGTTCTCTTTCAATTTTAATATTTTTACGAGCAAGATTATAAAGTCTTTGACCTTTTACTTTTTTCGCAGAAAACATAGGTGGTATTTGTAAGGATGTACCCAGAAATGAGTATAAAACTTGTTCAACCATTTTTTCATTAAGTTTTGGAATTGGTTTTGTTTCGATTATTTCGCCTTCAGTATCCAAAGTATTCGTAATTTGGCCTAATTGAATTGTTGCCGTATATGATTTATCTTCCGCAGTGATATTGGTGAGTCGTTTTGTATCCTTTCCTGTTCCTATAATGAGAACTCCTTCAGCAAACGGATCTAGAGTACCACCGTGTCCAACTTTTTTTTCGCGGACAATACCACGTATCTTTTTCACAACGTCAAATGACGTCCATCCGATTGGCTTATGGATGTTCAGGATCATCTTCGTTTTTATCTAAATCAATATTATGTAGCAGTTTATTTATTTTATCGCCATATAAAAGACTTTCATCGTGGTAGAAATGTAAATCTGGCGTATTTCTTAATTGAAGTTCTGGACTCATGAACTTTTTAAACGCTTTCCTTTTCTGATTAATATCAATATTGATTTCTTCATCCGATTTTTTTCGCCCCAACACACTATAAAATACTTTAGCTGTTCGTAAATCGGGTGCAACGTCCACAAAGGTAAATGTGACGAAGCCAAGATGGGAAAGATTTATATTTCTTGATAGAACACCGGTTAATACATCGAGGACCTGATTTCCCACTCGGTCCATTCGGTTATAAGGTTTATTTGAGCTCAAGTTAATTCTAGTTTACGTTTAACCTCACGGATCTCATAAACTTCTATAATGTCGCCTTCTATGAATTTTTTTATTCCATCAACACCAATACCACATTCAAGACCATCTCTCACTTCTTTTGCGTCATCTTTATGGCGTTTTAAAGAATTAATCAACCCCTCGGCAATGATTTCTTTATCGCGAATGACACGCGCTTTTCCATTTCTAATAATTAAGCCTTCAAGGACTTTACACCCAGCAATGAACCCAATTTTAGGTATTTTAAATTGCGTAAGGACTTCTGCTTTTCCAATACTGCTTTCGATTTTTTCCGGTTCAAGCATTCCTTCTAAGGCTAAGGTTAATTCTTCAACAGCTTGGTAAATGACATTATAAGTTCGAATATCCACACCAGCTTGCCGTGCCTGTAATCTTGCATTCGAGCTAACTTGAACATGAAATCCAATTATTATAGCTTTTGATGCATCAGCAAGAATCACATCTGATTCTGTAACCATCCCAACCGCTTTATGGATTACTTTAATTCCAACTTCCGCTGTATTGAGTTTTTCTAGAGACTCTGCCAAAGCTTCAACAGAACCATCCACATCACCCTTAATAATCATTGGAAGCGTTTTCATAGTTCCTTCTTTAATTAAGGAAGACATATAATCCAGCGAAAAAGCCATTTTCTTTTGGTCAATTTCCCGACGGACAAGTTGGCGTTGACTGGAAATACGTTTTAAATCCTTTTCATTTTCAACAACTGCAAATAAATCAGCTGCTTGAGGAACCTTGTCATAACCTTGAACTTGAATTGCATCAGATGGACCGGCTTCTTTTATCCGAACACCATACTCATTAGTAATGGATCGAACTTTACCTGAATAGTCCCCACAAATAAATGGATCCCCAACCTTCAGTGTTCCTTTTTGAATAAGAACTGTCCCAACAGGTCCCAGTCCTTTATCTAATCTTGAATCAATTACGGTTCCTTTCGCAAGACAATCTTTGTTTGCTTTTAATTCTAGGACATCTGTTTCGAGTAATAAACTTTCCATGAGGGAATCAATTCCCATACCTGTTTTTGCACTAATCTCGATATCTTGAATTTTCCCACCCCAAGATTCTGTTAAGACATCATGCTCAGATAATGATCGACGTACTTTTTCCGGATCTGCTCCAGGCTTATCCATTTTGTTAATCGCCACAACCATAGGAACACCAGCTGCTTTTGTGTGGCTAATTGCCTCAATAGTTTGTGGCATAACGGCATCATCAGCTGCAACAACTAAAATAACGATGTCTGTAACTTGCGCACCTCTTGCCCGCATTGCAGTAAATGCTTCGTGGCCAGGTGTATCAAGAAAGGTAATATCGCGATCTTTATATTTTACTTTATAAGCGCCAATATGCTGGGTAATTCCACCGGATTCTCCTTCGGCCACCTTTGCTTCACGAATATAGTCTAATAAACTTGTTTTACCGTGGTCAACATGACCCATGACAGTTACAATTGGAGATCTTTCAGTGGCATTTTTAATATCTTCTTCAGTGTCTTCTTCAGAGAATAATTCGTCGCCTAAGTCTGCATCTTTTTCTGCTTCATACCCATAATTATCAGCTAAAAGTTCGACAACATCCCAATTAATTCTTTGGTTTTTCGTAACGAGCATCCCAAGTTCAATGCAGGTTTGGATAATCTCACTAGGTGTGACTTCAAAAAGTTTACCCAATTCTTCAACATTTGAAAATTCAGGAACTTTGATAAGCGCTTTTTCGCCTTCTTCGACTACATCTTCGTCTTCTCTAGGTCGAATTCTTTTATGTACTTTTTTCTTATTTTTACTATCCATTTTAGCCAAAATGCCTTTCACTTTGGTTTTAACGGATTTATGAACTGACTCGTTCTTTTTTCCTTTTTTTACTGAGGGTTGCTTACTGGTTCCAGCACCAACTTCAGATTGAATATTTTTTAAATTAACTGAGCGGAGTTTTTTGGTGGATTTAAATTTTTTCTTAAGTTCTTTCGCTTTTTTATTAGAATCTGTTTGATGTTTTTTCTCTTTTTCATCTTGCTCACGTTTCTTTGTATCAGCTTCTTTTTTTCTTACTGCAACTTCTTCTTCTTTTTTCCGATTATTTTGTTCTTTTTTCTTTTCAACTTGTTCCGCATCCTGTTTGCGTTTCTCTGATTCTTTTTTTTCTAATTCTCGCTGATCTGTAAGCGATAATAATTGAAGCTTTTTAGAACTCTTTTGTTGTTCTTTCAATCGAATATCATGAATCCCTTTTCGAACTTGTTCTTTTCGAAATCGATCAACTTGCTCTTTGTCCTTTACAAATTCGTCTAATATCATCTGATGAATAGATTCATCCACAGGGGACATATGACTTGAGACTTCAATTTTACGAGTCTTAAGAAAACTTAAAATATCAGTATGCGAAATATTTAACTCTTTCGCAATTTGGAATATCCGGGTTTTTGCCATATGTTATTCTGCGCTCTCAGCTATGGGTTTATTCTCGGATGATGTTTCTTCATCATCCAATTCTGGTTCATTCGTTTCTGGTTCATTGGAATCATTTGATGGCGAATCTTCGTCTAGTAATAGATCACCCATGTCTACTTCTTCCTCGGGTTCAATTTCAAGGACTCTTTCAACGAAGTCTTGGACTGCACCATAAATACTATCTAAAGAATCTTCATCCACGTCTTTAGCGGACAAAAGATTGTCCATATCTGCATCTAATAATTCTGAGACTATATTGATTCCAACCTTTCCTAAGCTTGAAGCAATCGCAGAAGAAATTCCTTCAATATTAGCTAAAGGAGTTTTATGATCAGTTTGAATTCGTTCGTATTGTTTTACGCCATATGCGTCAATTTTGTAGTCAGTAATCTTAGATGCCAAATTAATATTCATCCCATTTCGGCCAATGGCAGCATCAAGGCTATCATCATCAAAAAGCGCCACGCAATATTTTTTATCATCATCAATAAACAGTTGTACCGGTTTAGCTGGTGACAGAGCACGACTCACAAGAATTTCTGTTTGTTCACTATAATTCACGATATCAATTTTTTCGTTGTTTAGTTCGCGAACGATTGCCTGAATTCTGCCGCCGCGCATTCCAACACAAGCACCTACAGGATCAATTCTACGATCATTTGAACGAACGATAATTTTTGCCCGTTCTCCGGGATTCCGAGCGATTGATGTAATATCAATAATTCCATCTTCAATTTCGGGGACTTCCATTTCAAATAATTTAAATAAGAAATGATTATCACTTCTTGAAACAACAATATCCGGACCCTTAGGTGTAACTTCGACAGATTTAATCACGGCTCGAATGGTATCGCCACGTCTATACCGTTCCGCTTTAATTTGTTCCGTTTTCGGCATTCGCAATTCAGCTTGCTCGATATTAATAAAAATACTATCTCGTTGAACTTGGTGAACAACCCCAATAATAATTTCACCGATCCGATTTGCATAATCTTCATAAATATAATTACGTTCAACATCTCGAAGACGTTGAGCAAAAAATTGTTTAGCTGTTGTAACTAATCTTCGACCAAAAACTTTCGGATCAATTATTTCAACAAAAATATCGCCAATTTCAAGATCGGCAGCATCCGGTTCTTTCGCGATTGCATCCGGTAATGTTATTTCAACTTTGTAATCGTCAACATCATCCACAATCGTTTTTTCTGCATAAATTTCAATTTCACCTTTATCAAGGTTCACAATGCAGCTACAATTTGAAGAATCGCCATATTCTTTTTCAATGACATATAAAAATAAATCTTCAAGGATGGTCGCAAGTTCTGAACGTTCTACATTCTTCTCTCGTGCAATCTCTGAAAATACTTCGATGAGTTCTCTGTTAACCAAAATGCCTCCTAAGCATTAATTGAATGAAATTTCTACTTTTGCTTTAATAATCTGATTATAGGATAAATTAGTTTCAATTGAATCGTCTAATAGCGTCACACTCGAATCATTAGCATCTAATACTTTTCCTGTTAGAGTATGCGTTACATCACCTTCAACATAAGTGACTTTTAGAGTACGATCTTTATTTTTCCGATATTGAAAAGGCTGCTCTAAAGATTGATCTAATCCAGGTGTGGTTACTTCCAACCTAAACCCATTCGGAAATCGCGATATAATTTCTTCATCGTCTCTTAATTTTTTTGAGAGTTTAGTAGTTTCACCAAGAGTAACAGCACCTTCAGAATCGATAATGACACGGATATAATTCCCGCGAGTATCCTCTAGGACATCCATCAGAATCAACTCCGGTTGGAGATAATTTTCTACTATAGTTTTTAATTTATTCATTTCAGACAAAAGAAAAGCGGGCTCTTCACCCGCTATTCAGCCCGCAAAACTACGGGAAAACTATCTTTTTAACAAGAATTTAGCCGGGAATTTTACCTATTAATTCCTGAGCCACTTGTTTTTGGACTGGTGTCACATTTTTTTCAGCTAAAATACCATCTGCAATTGATCGTGCACCGTCTATATCACCCGAGGCAAAAATTAGTTTTGCCTTCTCTAAAGACATCATTCTATGGGTATGCTTGTCCACACTCTTACTGATTCCTTTATTTAAGTATGTTAATGCAGAATTAGTATCACCATCCTGAATAGAAATATCCGCCATCATTAATGTAGCTGATGAGACCATAATATTAATCGGATTATCTTTTAAGAATTGAGT
>JABHAX010000083.1 GCA_018674095.1 Fidelibacterota bacterium | reverse complement strand
TGATGATTTAAAAGCCCTAAGTAAAATGTGGGTTAATCCTCTTACGATTTATTCCAAAGAAATTATTCTTAAAAATGGAAGTACAGTTTTCGGAAAAATTATTTATCAAGATGATAAATCTCTCAAAGTGGAAACATTGGTGGGGTATTTAATTATTGATAGAACGACTGTTGTTCGTATTGTGGATAATGTCATTACTGAAGACACACAAGAATATGTGCCCGAGCAGATTCGCGAAAGTTATACACCGCCACCCATGCCGAAATTGGCGCAACCCCGATATACATCATCTAATAATTCTGCAAGAGCCGCTGCCGCAAAGTTTTCCGCGAATTGTGTTTTGGTTGGAAATATTTCAGAAAAGAAAGATGGACAAGGGAACATTATCTTTAATGGTGAAATCAAAAACATTGGGGGTCGTCGTTCAGATTTTGTAAAAGTAGATTTTGTTTTTCGGAAAAATTGGAGCGGGGAAACAAAAACACTTACTACATTTGTAAAAGGGTCTTATAATACATTTGACACTGGAATTGTTTCAGATGCCAGCCTTTTGCCAGGTGCAATTGGAAAATTTGATCTTTATGTTCCTCAAGATTTTGGAGCATTTATTGGATATTCATATGTGATTGATTGGGAGGAATATCAATAATACCTATCCTAACTGATAAGGATTATAATATCTCATGAAACATCACTTTAAAAATATTTGTATTATCTTTTTATTGGGGGGCTTTGTTTTCGGCTCTACACGTGTGGCTTTCACACGACCAGGACTTATGATACGAATCCCAACATCAAGCAATCAGAAGACACCTTATTTATTCCGAACGGGTTTTGGAACAGAAATTCACAACTTTGATCCATTCAATACGGCAAAGGGTGTTTATTTTGATATGGAATTAAATAAGGGTTTTGCATTTGGATTTTCTGCGGTTCAAGGTGGGGATACCACATCTCTGGCAACCATTGCAGAATCACAATATAAACCTACTGTAGAATTTGGTTTTCATTTTCAACAACGTGTTTTTTTGTATAACGATATTTCATTATCCGTTGGACTGCAAGATGTTGTTTTCCAAAGTGACCAAACATCAGATGAAATTTTAAGTTTAAATAAAGCTCTCCTATCATTTTTCATGGTTTTAGCCAGCGAAAAAGATTTAGGTGAATATAAAATGAATACATATATGGGTATCGGGTCTGGTGGCCTAGCACCCATGGATAGCATAGAAGTCGATCCGGATTCTGTAACCACAAGTACCGGTGTATTTCTAGGATTTGTATTAAAGACCCCGTATTTCGCAAGACGGGGTGGAATGGATATTGTGGGTGAATTCGACGGGACAGGTGTCAATGTGGGACTCCGCATCCCCCTTACCTCGGATTACCGCCTGAATCTAGGGTTCACCCACATAGAAAGGCTCCCAGATTGGGATAAGCGATATTGGGCTGGTCATCCAGGATTCATCTTGGGTTTGGATATGGCTGTGCCACGTGCTCCTCGACGCAGAATAGATGGAGGTCCATCGGGGCCAAGCAATATTTATGCTGAAGGTGTTTCAGGTGGATCGGAGTCTATGTCTTTGCATCATGACTCTACAATTACAATGGCAAATATTGCTGTTGTAACTTTAAGAGATTCTATGGCGCTCATGAATAATGAGATGAGAAATTTGTTAGTACGACTATCTTCAATGGAACAGAATAGCAAATTTTTGAGCGATTCATTAAGTTCATTAAATTTAGAAACCAATGTATCTGAAAAAAATATGAATGAGGCGATGAGACATCTCTCAAGGTCATTGAGATATTTTTATGCAGGGGATTATCGTGAAGCATTAAAAGAAGTGGATTTGGCATTAGAGCTTAATTCCAACCTAGCGCTTGCCTATGCAAGACGAGGTTCAATCTATTATAAATTAGGTGACGTGCAGCGAGCAACCATCAATTGGAATCTGGCGTTAAGGTTAGATCCTGAGTATGCAGATGTGAGGAATATATTGAAAATGCTACACGAAAATAATTTAAATTCTGCAAATTTTATAGAGGAGTGAGTTAATGGATATTGCTTTAATTATTGGTGTTATTCTTGGTATGTCTGCTATGATTGGCAGTATTGCTTATGCGCTTTTTGTTGAGGGTTCTGCTGGTGGATTTGGTGATTTTATTTCTATTCCAAGTTTTGGAATTGTTGCGGGCGGTATGATTGCGTCCATTTTTGTGGCTTTCCCTATGCCTCACGTTGTAGCATTGGGTAAAGCTATTGGTGCTGTTTTAAAACCGGCTGATGATAAAATGGGACCCTTAGTAGATACGGCCTGTGAAGTGGGAGAATCTGCAAGGAAAGGTGCGGCGGACCTTGAGAAAGCGGTTGATACAATTAGAATTTATTTTTTGAAGGATGGTGTTCAAATGGTCGTGGATGGTTATTCTCTTGATGAAGTAACCGAGATTATGGAAACTCGAATTGAATATCGTGAAAAACGTGAAAAAGTTCAAACTGATATGTTGAAATCTATGGGTGATTTAGCTCCGGCTTGGGGCATGGTTGGAACATTGATTGGGCTGGTGCTTATGTTAGCTGGTTTTGGCGGTGAAGGTGGCGCGGATAACTTGGGTGGTGGTATGGCTGCTGCGTTGATTACAACACTTTATGGTGCTGTATTTGCAAACTTATTTTTTCTACCCATGGCCCAAAAAATGGGAAATAAAACAACCATGACATCTATGTCTGCCAGTCTTTTGGTGGAAGCTGCACGGTTAATTCATCAGAAAAAACATCCATTGATTATTCGGGAAAAATTGAATTCTTTTATTCCACCAGCGGAGTGGAAACGGGAGTAATCTGATATGGGAATGACAGCAGCTGAAAAAAAAGCCTATGGCAAAGGTTTTAGTGCCGGTGAAGATTCTGTTGAAGAAGGTCTTCCTGGTTGGTTCGGTACCTTTGCAGATATGATGACGCTCCTATTTGCCTTTTTTGTATTGCTGGCTGCAATTTCTACAATGGATCCCGTTAAGCTTCAGGAAATGGCCAATTCTGAGGGAAAATCACTTGGGAGTAAAATTGAAGCATCTGGAAAAGCTGAATTAGAAGGGGAATTTGAACCCATTAAAAATCTTGCTGCGATGAAAGATGCCATGGAAGAAACAATCGAAGAAATGAAAAAAGAGAATCCATCTGGGGATCCACCTATTGATATTGAAACGAGCGCAAAAGGGTTAATTATAAATATAAAGGGTGATTTTGCATTTCCATCTGGAAAAGCGGATATGAAAAGCGAATTAGAAACATTATTGAATGAAGAAATTATTCCAAAAATTAAGCTTAGTGTTTTTCAGGTAGAAGTAGCAGGTCATTCAGATAGTGATGCTATGCCGAAAAAGTGGCTAAAATATTATAAAAGTAACTGGGAGCTTTCAGCTGCAAGGGGCGCAGCAGTGGTTCGGTATATGATAGACCATGGTATTCCGGCGCCAAGACTTTTGGCTGCTGGTTATGGAGACTGGTATCCGAAAGGTATTGATAGTATTAAATCAGAAAACCCTATGTACAACCCACTATCGCTTACGTGGGATGATGTTTTAAAAATGAATAAGACATCTAAACAAAAGTCAGACAATAGAAGAATTCAAATCACTTTTATTAAGCCGTCACATCATGATGTGAGCGGATATATTGAAAGCGATTCTTGATCACATGTAGCCATGAGATTAAAAAACATACTAAGGAGTTATGAAATGAGTAAGGGAAAAAAATATATTAGACCCGTCGTGGGAGCTGTGCTTGCGGTAGCATTGCTTATTGGGCAAGGAGGCGGTTATCTTTCCCAAAAATTGATGGTTGAAAATAATATACGCGAACGCATTAAAAATGCATTATCGAAAATCATAGACTCACATAAATATGCTATTACAGTTGATGTGGAATTAGAAATACTGGACGAAGTGAATGAGCAGATTACTGTTTATGCACCGCGTGAATCTGAAGGGAGAGAATCAACAACTCCTGCAGAAAAAACAGCCAATGTGCTAATGAAAATGCAGGATAACATGATTCGGGAATCTGAACCTGAAGAAAGTATCTATTCGGTGGGTCTTCCAATCCCAGGTTTTGAAGGTGATGTGGTGAGAAAACAACCTCGTTCTAGTTCGACTAAGCAACCAACTCCTATTTCACCAAGAACCATGGAGCCATTGGAAAGATCATCGAGCCAAAGCGAGCCAAATCGAGATTTAGTAGATAAAATCCTTTCAAGAAAACGACCTTCTCGAGCTGAAGTTAAACGAATGGATTTATCTTTGATTTTACAGGAAGGCGCTGCGCCAGAGCTTATTGAAAATATTCGTCAATTGACCATGGCCGCTTCAAAATTTGATCGCGATCGCGGTGATAAGTTGACCATCATGACTGCTAGTTTTAAAGAGAGGCGTGATCAACGATCTGCGGAACAAATTATGCTCAAGAATATCGCAGAAAAGATTGATTTATTAGAGAAAAAACGTGTGACAGAAAACACGGATTGGCGAGATAATATTCAACAATATCGCAGTGAAGAATCGGCTCGTCGTGATGAAGATAGATCTTTCTTTGAAAAGCAATTATCGCAAATGGAAGAAAAGGCAAAAGCGCAAGCGTATGCTTCGGAAAAGAAAGAAATGTTGCGCCGGGATTCCTTAAAAGTTGCCAAACTTAATAATGAAATTTCTGCATTGAGAGATATGCTTACCATCACCCATGTGGATGATGCCGAAAAACAATCTGAGTTAGATTCTTCTCGATTTGCCATGTTGGATAATGAATTGCAAAGTTTACGCAGGATGCTATTGCAGGCCATGCTTCAAGATTCTATTGTTGTTCAAAAAAGTGCCCAAGAAAAAATTGAATCAGAATTAGCATCTCGAGAACAGGAAAAAGCGACTCGGGATTCTTTAATTGAAGAAAAAATTGCTGCTTTAGAGGGAGTTCAAACTGAGTTAGATGATTTACAGGAAGAACGATCCCGCGAAATGGGTTCATCTCAAATGATGCTTATTGGATTTGGTGCAGTTTCTTTACTTTTACTCATTGCACTTATTTTTGTAATGGGGCGAACTAAACAACAGGCGCCTATGCCACCGTGGATGTATCCACCACCTCGTCCAAAAAAGAAAAAGAAAAAGAAAGTAAAAAAAGATGCCGATAAAGATGCTCCAAAAAAAGAAGAACCATCTCCTGAGCCCGTCGTTGTTGCCCAACCTGAACCAGCCCCTGTACCTGCGCCAGAAGTAGAGTCGCAACCTGCACCGAGTGAAGATCTAAATGTTTTAAAAAGTGAAATTGATGATATTAGGAAATCGGTTGTTTCTATGAGTGTTGGACAACCTGGCAGAACATCCACCATTGTAAAAGAATGGTTGGAGCAACCCGCACCCACTCCACCCGAACCGGAAGAAGACGCCGGTGGTGGTGATGAAGATGAAGAATAACAGAAAAGGATAGCAATCATGATTAAGGATTATCACATGCTTTCAGGCCTTCAAAAGGTGGCCATACTCTTTTCTGTCGTGGGAGAAAGTTTGGCACTGTCTTTGGTAAAAGGCTTGTCAAAAACTGAAGTACGAAAAATTCGATCCACCTCGCGAGAAATGGGCGCTGTGTCTTTTACCGTGAAGAAGCAGATTATGGAAGAATTTTATTTTGGATTTTTGAGCGAACAATTTCAAGATGAAGATAAGGAAGAGGGTCCAATTCAACCTTTTGAATTCTTATTAGAACTACAAGATGAACAATTGCTCGCTTTATTAAATAAGGAAGAACCGCCAGTTATTGCAATGGTATTGGCTCAATTGGAGCCAGAAAAAAGAATGCTTATTCTTGATAAAGTTGATCCCACGGAGAAAGGCGATGTTTTAATTGAACTCGGATCACTGGAAGATATTCCATTAGAAGGTATTATTGAAGTAGCAGCACGCTTGAAAGAAAAATCGACCTACCTACCTCGTACCACTGAATTTTCTCGTGGGGGTGGTAAAGAAATTGCTCAGATTATAGGTGGAATGTCATCTGCCGATGAAGAACGATATTTGCAAACATTAAAGAACGAAGATCCTGACCTTTTTGAAGATGTAAAAAAATACCATCTGACTTTCATTGATATTATTGAACAATTCCCGGACGCGACACTTCGTGATATTATGAATACCGTGGATTTATCGGATGTTTCTATGGCCATGAAAGGCGTAGAACAGGAAACAGTTGACCGCATTATTGGAAATTTACCCCAAAAGAAACAAGCCATGTACGAACCGGAAGATGGACCGCGCGCTAAACGGGATGTGGATACGGCTCGCAAAAAAGTTGTGGATGTTGCAAGACAAATGGAAAAAGATGGACAATTTAATGTAGTTGATTTACTCGGCGGCGGAGAAATGATCGAATAAATTTTCCTTAGATTTAAGTTTATAAAGCCTCGTTCATATACTTTGGATGGGGCTTTTTTTATAAAAAAAATAATTGTTGTAATGTTAAATAGTTTAATATTAAACTATATCTATGGAAAATAAGTTAAAACAGTATTCTCAAGCGCAACGCCAAGCTTTAAACGCTTGGACAAAAATGCTTAGATGTGTTGGAACCGTGGTCCATTCTGATCGGATGATCATGGATGAAAATGGATTAACAATCTCCCAATTTGATATTATGGAAACCTTGTATCATAAGGGACCATTGTGTCAAAAAGCTCTAGGTCAAAAAATTTTAAAAAGCGGTGGCAACATAACAAAGGTAGTCGATAACCTTGAACGTGGTGGATTTGTAATTCGAATTCGCGATGAAAAAGATCGTCGCTATTTTACAATCTCTTTAACAAATAAAGGGACAGCTAAAATAAAAGTTACCTTTCCGTTGGTCATGAATAATCTGGTGAAAACATTTTCCATATTAACCGAACAAGAACAACAAACATTGGCTGAATTATGTAAACGAATCGGCCTTGAAACAAAAAAGGAAAAT
>JABHAX010000082.1 GCA_018674095.1 Fidelibacterota bacterium | reverse complement strand
AGACATGAAAACAAATATCGAAACATTTAAAAACTTAAACACGGAGATACCGGATCACGGAGAAAAATAAAATCTGTGATTGAAAAAAGGAGAATATTATGAATTGGAAACAGAATTGGGAAACCATTAGAGAATACAACGAAATCACCTTTGAGTTTTTTGAAGGGATTGCCAAGATTAGTATCAATCGGCCGGAAAAGCATAATGCATTCACACCGAGAACTGTGAAGGAAATGATTGATGCTATGAACATATGTCGTGATGACGAAAATATTGATGTTATCATTTTTACGGGAGAAGGTGGCAAAGCTTTTTGTAGTGGTGGTGACCAAGGTGTGCGGGGGCACGGTGGTTACGTGGGCAAGGATGAAGTGCCGCGGCTTAATGTACTTGATCTGCAAAAACAAATTCGTTCCATCCCAAAAGTAGTCATTGCAGCCGTGGCGGGATGGTCCATTGGCGGCGGACATGTTCTCCATGTGGTATGTGATTTAACGATTGCGGCAGAAAACGCCATGTTTGGTCAAACGGGGCCGAAAGTGGGATCCTTTGACGGTGGGTTCGGCGCATCCTATTTAGCCCGAAGTGTTGGACAAAAGAAAGCTCGGGAGATATGGTTTCTCTGTGATCAGTATAATGCTCAGCAGGCATTGGATATGGGGTTGGTGAATACGGTCGTGCCATTGGATGAATTGGAAGATACATTTATTGAATGGGCGAAAAAAATTCAAGAGAAATCACCTTTGGCGATTCGAATGTTAAAATCATCCTTTAATGCAGAATTGGATGGACAAGCGGGAATCCAGGAATTGGCAGGGAATTCTACCTTACTTTATTACTTATCTGATGAAGCGAAAGAAGGGCGGAATGCCTTTGTGGAAAAACGTAAACCGGATTTTTCGAAGTATCCCAAGTTTCCCTAAAATGAAACACGGAGACACGGAGAGCACAGAGAGAAAATATATAAATATGAATAAATGGATTAAAGCTTTTCGTCTTCGAACTTTACCGTTAGCATTTTCCTGTATCATCATGGGTAGTGGATTGGCTTATGCTAGCGGACAATTCAATCTCGCTGTTTTTATATTGGCTCTGACCACCACACTCTTTCTTCAGATTTTATCTAATCTCGCCAATGATTTCGGCGATTTTGTAAAAGGTATAGACAATGACGATAGAGTTGGTCCGGATCGAACCATGCAATCGGGACTCATCACCAAAAGTGAAATGATAAATGCTATGTGGGTGATTGCATTTCTATGTTCCGTCTTTGGTGTTTGGCTCATTTATGAAGGCACTCTTGGGCTTGACCTAAAGAAAGCGGGACTTTTTGCAATCCTTGGACTTACCGCAATGGGCGCTGCGGTAAAATATACTATGGGAAAAAATCCATATGGTTACGCGGGATTGGGTGATATTTTTGTTTTCCTTTTCTTTGGGTGGCTTGGTGTAATCGGCTCATATTTTCTTCATACACATACGTTGAATTTGGAATTATTTCTTCCAGCTTCTACCATTGGATTATTTACCACTGCCGTCCTAAATATCAATAATATGCGGGATAATGTAGCGGATGAAAAATCAGGTAAAAATACATTGGTGGTGCGAATTGGGATTGGAAAAGCGAAAACGTATCATCAATCATTAATCTATGGCGGATTAATTTTAGCGTTGGCATTTGTGATTCCCAGTTCAAATTATTTTCATTATATATTTTTAGTAATTGCGCCATTATTTATTGGATTTGTTCGGTCCATTAAACGTCGATCCGATTTTGAGAATTTTGATCCTTACTTGAAAAAACAGGCTATTGCGACATTTCTGTTTACTGTGTTGTTTGTGGTGGGTTTGAATTTATAAATGAACCACGGAGACATAGAGACACGGAGAAAATATCCCTTACGATTTTGCGTTAAAATGAAATGAAAGTTAATTGGTCAAAAAGAACCCTGAATTTTAAACTGCCAGTCGGTACATCTCGCGGTGTAATGAAAACACGGGATGTTTGGTTTATTTCTTTATCTCAAGGTGGAAAAATTGGAATCGGCGAATGCGCACCATTGCTCGGTTTGAGTTTAGATAATTTTAATCAAATAGAGAAAAAGCTGGATGAAATGTGCAAAAATCCGAATTTATTTATAAATGATTTATCTCAATTATCAGATTTTCCTTCCATTCGGTTTGGATTGGAAATGGCTTATTTAGATTTACGAAACGGTGGTGGGCAAAAGTATTTTGACGATTTCAAATCAATCAATATCAATGGACTCATTTGGATGGGTGATCCGGATTTTATGACGAACCAATTAGAACAAAAGTTGTCGGAAGGGTGGCATTGTATCAAACTAAAAATCGGTGCATTAGATTTTGAAAAAGAATTGGAAATCTTACAATCTATTCGATCACGATTTAATCGTAATGAATTAGAATTACGGGTGGACGCCAATGGCGCATTTAATAAGAATGATGTAAAAGAAAAATTAGAACAATTATCAAAATTTGATCTTCATTCCATAGAACAACCCATTCAAGCGGGCCAATGGGATTTATTATCGGATTTGTGTAAAACATCACCAGTCCCAATTGCCTTGGATGAAGAATTGATTCCATTGATCAATAAAAAAGATAGAATCGAAATGATGGATAAAATTAATCCACAATATCTCGTTTTAAAGCCCAGTCTGTTGGGTGGATTTGCTGAATCTGAAAAATGGATTTCTTTGGCGAAAGAGCGAAATATTGGCTGGTGGATTACTTCAGCTTTGGAATCCAATATTGGATTGAATGCTATTGCACAATGGACGGCCAAAGTGAAACCGGATGGATTTCAAGGATTGGGAACGGGGCAACTTTTTACGAATAATATTCCATCGCAGTTAAAAGTAAAGTTTGGAAAACTCTCTAAAGAAAAATTGCCAATATGGAATGATGTGAATCAATTTATTGCAGATTGGTTTTTTTCATCTGATGAAATGGTGCTCCAGACATCCGGTTCAACGGGTACGCCGAAATCCATTTCGGTAAAAAAAGAGTGGATGAAAAACTCAGCCCAACTCACTGGGAAAACATTTGGTTTAAAGGAAGGTGATTCCGTGCTGCTTTGCATGTCCATGAAATATGTGGCGGGAAAAATGATGGTTGTCCGTGCAATTGAATTGGGATTGGATTTGAAAGTGGCAGAACCGTCATCATCTCCGCTAAAAGATTTTGACGGTCAAATAGATTTCGCAGCTATGGTTCCATTGCAATTGGAAAATTCCATTGATCAATTAGAAAAAGTAAAAATATTAATTGTGGGTGGTGGGAAGGTGAATTCAAAATTGGTGGAAAAACTTCAAGGTGTCTCAACGCAGATTTATGAAACTTACGGCATGACGGAAACTTTAACTCATGTCGCCATTAAGGCATTAAATGGACCAAATCAATCGAAGGTTTTTACTGCTTTTCATGGCATCCAGTTTGATATCGATGAGAGAGATTGTTTGATGGTTTATGCACCTATGTTGAATCCAGGGTCAATTGTGACAAATGATATTGTTGAATTGATTGATGAAATATCTTTCCGTTGGTTAGGACGTTATGATAATATTATTAATTCCGGTGGTGTCAAAATTATCCCAGAAGTGGTGGAAGCAAAATTGGTTTCGGTTATTTTAGATAGACGTTACTTTATTGTTGGTGAACCGGATAATAAATTGGGTGAAAGAGTTGTACTTTTTGTTGAAGGGGATGAGATTAATATTTCTTTGGATTCATTAGAGAAATATGAGCGGCCGAAAGACATATATTTTATACCAAAGTTTGTAGAGATTAAATCGGGAAAAGTGAATCGAAGGGAAACAATAAAAATGATTAAACTATGTGGAAGATAGAAACTTCCGAAAAGTTAGATTAATTTGACTTTTTCTTAACAAACTTTTTATATAAATAGTAAGGCAATACACCAACAAGTCCCCAAAACAAAAATTTTAATTTCGCCAAATTAAACTAGGGACTTGATAATGTATCAATTCTCATTTATTAACTAGTTCCAAGATATACAATTACTGTAGCAAGGGTACCTATTCCAGCACCCATATTAAATTTTCCTTTTCTGGTTTTTTTCACATAGTCCTTGTAACCATTTTCGAATTGTATTCTTTGAGTAGTTTCAAAATTGGATGTGTAACGATGAGGAACATCTGCTCCTTGGCCTGAAACTACAAGATATCCTAAGCCCCAGCCAATTAAACCAAGAATGAATCCACTAGCTAATCCACCAACGACAGCACCACCTCCAGTATAATCTCGCTCAGCTGCGGCTTGTCCTTCATAGTAGTAGTCCTTTGTTTGGCCAAATGCGAATGTTGATGGCAATATCATGGAAAAAACCAAAAATATCGCGATCACTTTTTTTGTTCGTCTTGTCTGAGTATACACCATAGTGTCTCCTTTTGTTTATTTAACAAAATTGAGACGGTAGGAGGGAGTTCGCTTAACGAAAACCCCTTGAAACGCCTCAAGTGGTAATCGCGAAACAACCGCATTGATTTAATTCCAAAAGGAAAGCGTAATCAAGGGGCAGTTATGCCCACATGATTATCCTTTTGGAAGTCACGGTTTTAGTCCGGAATTAGAATCAATTCAAATAGCAGTTGTTTCGCACCAGCACTTTACAAAATATTTTATATATTTACAAATTGAATTACCTTACTTTTCAGTAAAGAAATCGGGGAAAGTTCGTCGGAAGGAAACGCTTAAAATTTTGAAACTATTCAAATAGTTAATTCTTTGATT
>JABHAX010000081.1 GCA_018674095.1 Fidelibacterota bacterium | reverse complement strand
TCGCTACTTTCGCCCCCTCTGATCACTAGTCCATCTTCAATCCCAGCTTGTAATTCGATTGCATCTTCTACATTGGCTAGTGGAAGTTGTGCCAACTCTTCACCGGATAATGAAACCACACTTGTCGCAACATCTTTCCTAATAATATTTTGATTTGCTCTTACAATTACTTCATCTCCTTCTAAAACTTTTTTTTGCAGAACAATATCTATTGTTGAAGTTTGATCAATAAAAACCCTGACATCTTCCATGGTTACTTTTTTATATCCGATATATGAGATAATTACAGAAATATTGCCTGGTGGGATAAATAAAATAGTGAATAAGCCTTCTTGATCAGTCGCAGCCCCGAGTTTAGTCCCTACAATCTGAACATTAACGCCTATAAGAGCATCTCCGTTTTCATCTTCAATCTTTCCAGATATTTTGCCGGTCGTGCCACCAAAAAGAAAGGAAATTAAAAGAAGGAAACCTATTAAATAAAATGAAATATGTCGAATATGGGCTATCCTTTTCATTAATCAAGCTAATGTCTTGATGAAATGTACATCATTTTGAATCACTTTTTGAATAATCCCCCATACTTTATCCGGGTTTTCCGGGCGAAGCTTAGACATATGGGTACATGCATTATATCCCCAAAATCCGATGTCATTTACATTTCCAGATTGCATAATTTTAAATGCATCTTCTATTTCATTTTCACGACCACCTGGAATGGTAAAAGCCTGAATCCAAAGCTGCTCTTGCAAATTGTATTTTTTACATAATTTTTTAATGACGCTGACTGTTTGAGTCACATAGGGTTCAACATCCTGCTTATGTGCGATCCAATATGGATCGGTTCCAAATCTATTTAAGTTTTTTATAGATGCAACTTTTTCCCAGTTTTGGATGCCAGCAGAATAGGCTTGAGGCGGAATTAAACAAATGGCATTGTCCATCCCCTTTTGGTTTGTCACCTGAATACAGTGGTCTAAAAAATCGATAAGACTATTTTCACGAAAATCATTGAGCTCTTCACAATAGAATTCAGGATAGGCATTACCGGTTAAATCCTGGAACTTTTTTTTACAATAATTGCAAGCACACGACCAAGTGCCATTCTCTTCTTCTTGACCTATAAACCAACTGGCAATATACCAATGGGGCTCATCCCAAAGAATTTCATCTCCGCCTAAAGCGGCAACAGAGATAATCCAATCTTCAATCTTTTTTCTGAAATTTGGATTATTAAAACAGGCAACGGGCAACAATTTTCCCGTACTCAATAGCTGGTTATTTTCGGATTGATTATAGACCATATAAGAAAAGGCTTCACCACCAAAAACACCACCAACACCCCAAGGATCCAAAACTGCCTTGAGTCCCAATGATTTTGTGTCATCAACGATTTCTCGCATACTCTTCTCATAGTACATCCAATCATTTTCACTATAGGTATGAACAACATAATCAAATCCGGAATCTTTTATGTCTTTTAAGTCTCGATAGACATGGTCCCGTATTCGGCTGCCAAAATAACTTGTTCCGTAATTCATGATTAAATCTGAATCATCTTTTTAATTGGGTCAAAATAGTAAAATTAGTTAGTTTGTTTTCAATAGAAATTAACTAACTGTTTTATTATTAAAAAGATTATTCTTGTTGAACTATCGGCACTTTGAAAAAGTCATCCAAAATTAAAGACGCAGCACCAATGGAAACAGAAAATGAGCCATATGGATGTTCGCCAAAGCGAACTGCTTGATTAGTAATATCCAGTGTATGAAGTTGCACTTCCCTTCGGATAGATTGAAGCAAAGGGGCTCCTACTCCGGCTATTTTCCCTGTAATCACAACCAATTCCGGATTTAATAATGCAATTGGTGATGCTATAGCTTTTCCAATTACATGACCCAATTTTTGAAAGTATTGGATAGCAACAACATCTTCAAGTTTAGCGGCATTTACCAAATGGTGTAGTGTGATTTTTCTAACTTGGTTTTGAAATTTATGAAAATAGGTTCCTTTAACCATTTTATGACGTAAGTGCCCAAGTATGCCAGTGATTGTAGGTAACTGCACATCTAACTCACCTGAACAAAATGAAAAACCATGATATATTTTACCGTTAATAATAATTCCCAATCCAAGGCCCCCCACTTCAGCCCCAACCTCAATCAATACAGTCATGAAATTATTAACACCGATAGCTGGCCCTACCCATTTTGCACCAATAGATGCAGCATTCGCATTATTTTCAACAAAAGTCGGGAATGAATATTTTTCCTTAAAAATTGATGAGATATCAAAATCAATTTTGGGTAGCAGATCTGTAATTTTAATTACGCCTGTTTGGTAATCAACAATTCCAGCTACTGCAATACCCATACCCAGAATCTTTTCGGTAGAAATACAACTTTTATATAATACTTCATTTACAGAAACTTCAATATTGGAGATCAAATCATTTATGGTTCGTTTCGGTTTAAAAGTATTCACCGCCTTGTAAACTATTTTACCGTCCAAATCCATTAGTACCGATGTGACTTCTCCAATTTCAACATCTACGCCAATGACATAAGCAACTGTATTGTTGATTCTCCAGAGAAAAGGTCGTTTTCCTCCTCGAGAGGTTGATTCACCTTTACCAATATTAACAATGAGATTTTTCCCTTCCAGTTCTTTTAAAAGGCTGGAAATCGTTGATGGGCGCATACCCGTCATTTTAGATAATTCTGAACCGGATATTTTTTGGTGTTCCCTAATTAAATTTAGAACTAGGTGACCATTAATACTCCGGACAAGTTTATAACTCCCTGTTTGGTGTAAATGATTCATGGGATGAATATAAAAAAACTATTGAGTTAATTTTGAATAAAAATTAACTAACTGAATAATTTAATCATATTTTTTCTATTGTTTGCCACATTCAACAAATTCGAGACTTGATAATTTTAGTCCAAATCAAGCTGGAACTTTTATGTTTGTCCAGCAGTTCATGAGCTAACTGGGATTTATCCTATAAAATATGACCCCATTAAAACGGGGCTTCTCATCACTTGTTAAATAGTTTAAAAAATCCATATTCACTGTTTGTCCAAATTCTGATGAAGCATGAATCAAATTTGTTTGATCAATCAAATACCCTTCGTGAGCAATCACAATGCCCAACTTAAAATATTCTCTTTTCACAAAAGCTACGCCACAAACTTGTGGCAATTTTAATAAAATATTTTCATTTATTTTTTCAGAAGGGATAAAATAAATTGTTTCTTCCGATGACCAGTTTAGATCTAAAAATTCCGATCCATCCTGTTTTTTATTGAGTTCAATTTCAACTTTTTCTAAATCGTTTTCATGTGCAACAGATGACGTAATATCCACCGTTCGATCATGGTGCAAGAGCCTATCTGATGTATAATGCCATCGAGAAATGTAAGTAGGTTTTTTTTCTCCATTTTCATCCATTTTATAATGAATATCCACCATAGCATCCCGTGCATTTTGCCAGGTAAAACTTTCAGCAAAGGCTAGGGATGTCAATACATGAACAGTACAATCGGATAAATCAGCTCGTAGTATGGGATCATTGTCTTTTCCCGATTCTTCACC
>JABHAX010000080.1 GCA_018674095.1 Fidelibacterota bacterium | reverse complement strand
ATTTTAAATAAAGATGCAGCGACTCCTTTCAATGCGCCGGATAATTCTACAATGCTATCTTGTCCACCCAATGCTTCAAATTTATTGTCAGCAGTGCGAAATGGAATTCCAGTTAAATCTGATATTTCTTTGGCAACAGCTTCTCCAAATCCTTCTACAGAATTGATGCCTGTCCCAACCGCAGTACCGCCCATGGCTAATTCATAACAATGTCCTAATGCATTTTCAATTCGTTTCAATCCATGATCCATGGCGGACACATATCCGGAAAATTCTTGACCCAAGCTTAATGGAGTTGCATCCTGAAGATGGGTCCGTCCTAATTTCACAATAGATTCAAAAGCGAGTGCCTTTTTATTTAAAGCTTCTCGCAACCGGTTCATAGCAGGGACGAGCTGATTATAAATGCTTTCTACGGCTGCAATATTTATAGCAGTTGGAAAAGTATCATTGGTGGATTGGCTCATGTTCACATGATCATTAGGATGGATTGGGTCTTTACTTCCCAATTCGCCACCCAACATTTCGATGGCTCGGTTAGCGATAACCTCATTAAAATTCATATTGGTTTGGGTACCAGATCCAGTTTGCCAAACCACTAAAGGAAAATGTTCATCTAACTTCCCTTCAATAACTTCATCAACGGCTCGATGAATTGCAGATTTAGTAGAATCTTCTAAATTCCCAAAAGATTGATTTACAGACGCTGCTGCTTTTTTTAAAATACCATATGCACGGATAAATTCTCGTGGAAATCGTTCTCCGCCAATCTTGAAATTCTCGAAAGACCTTTGAGTTTGTGCACCATAGTATCGATCCGCAGGAACTTCAATTGGTCCGATACTGTCCCGTTCTGTACGGGTATTCATATTAGTCAACGACCCATGTATCACCGGCATTCAACAAATCTTGAACTTTTCCACTTCCTCTCATTTTTTTCGCTGCGTCAATCTGATTTACCATTTCCTCATTATAAGTTGGTTTTTGAATACAATAAATAACACCAATCGGTTCCGGTAAGATGGGATGAGTTGTCCAATTTGCAATGATGTGAGCCATATCCAAGTTTGTTTCATCATGGATTAAAACTTCGTCAATACTTGATTTTTCTAGATCAACAATCACCGCCGTTGACCCCTCGAGTTTGATTCCTTTTGTTCCCTTCGCAAAAACCATGGGTTCATTATGTTTCAATTCAATTACATTATTAAATTTATCTGCACCAGTATATTCTTCAAATGCACCGTCATTAAAAATATTACAATTCTGATATATTTCAGTAAAAGACGCACCATCATGTGCATAGGATCGCTCCATCATTTCAGCCAAATGTTTTTGCCAGCGATCTATTGTTCTAGCAACAAATGTTGCCTGAGCTCCTAAGGCCAAGGATGGGGGATTTAGCGGATAATCAATAGATCCAAAAGGAGATGCTTTAGTTTTCTTACCTAGTTCAGAAGTAGGTGAATACTGCCCTTTTGTTAAACCGTAAATCCTATTATTAAACATCAAAATATTTAAATCCATATTCCGACGTAAACAATGCATAAAATGGTTCCCACCAATGGATAATCCATCTCCGTCCCCGGTAACGACCCATACAGACAAATCTGGATTGGCAATCTTTACACCGGTAGCAACAGCTGGTGCACGGCCATGAATTGTGTGGAAGCCATATGTATTCATATAATATGGAAAACGGCTAGAGCATCCAATCCCGGCAACAAAAACAAACTCTTCACGTTTTCGTCCAAAGGATGGCATCTTTTTTTGAGTTTGCGCTAAAATTGCATAATCGCCACAACCCGGACACCATCGAACGGCTTGATCTGACTCAAAATCTTTTTTAGTTAAAGGGGGTGTTTGTATTTCATTCATAATATTTTATCCCAACATCTCATTTACTTTTTCAATAATTGAAGAAGTGCTAATTGGCCTTCCACGAACTTGGTTTAATCCTTTTGCGTCCACTAAATATTCTGCCCGAATTAATCTTAATAATTGACCCATATTAATTTCAGGAATTAAAACATTTTTGTAGCCAACAATAAGTTCACCAAGATCCTGTGGTAATGGATTAACCCATCGCAAATGGATATGCGAAACACTTTTTCCTTCTTCTTGTAAAGTTTCAGAAGCAGAACGACATGATCCATATGTCCCACCCCAACTCAAGATTAGCAAATCACCATGTGATTCTCCAAAAACATTAAGGGCTGGAATATCCTGCCGAATTCGATTGACCTTTTCTTCTCTGATTAAGGTCATTTTATGGTGATTTTCAGGATCATAAGATACATGACCTGTATTCTCAGCTTTTTCAATCCCACCAACTCTGTGCTCTAATCCAGGAGTGCCAGGAATAGCCCATGGGCGAGAAAGCGTTTCATCATCCCGTAAATAAGGCAAGTATTCATCTTCTCCATTTTTCTTCTTAGCAAAATTTACAGGTATATCTTCTAGCTCATCAACATTTGGAATTTTCCAAGGTTCTGATCCATTTGCTAAATATCCATCTGAAAGCAACATAACGGGCGTCATATATTTTAAAGCAATTCTACAAGCTTCATACGCTGCAAAAAAGCAATCACCTGGAGTCGCAGCCGCAATAATGGGCATTGGAGATTCACCGTTTCTACCAAATAAGGCTTGATTTAAATCTGATTGTTCCGTTTTTGTTGGCAATCCAGTACTGGGGCCACCACGCTGAACATTAATAATCACCATGGGTAATTCAGTAATGATTCCTAATCCAATCGCTTCAGCTTTCAAGGCGATACCGGGACCCGAAGTCGCGGTAACGGCTAAACTCCCTGTAAATGCGGCACCAATAACTGAAGAAATACTTGCGATTTCATCTTCAGCTTGAAATGTTGAAACACCAAAGTGTTTCCAAGACGCAAGCGTTTGAAGAATATCACTGGCAGGTGTAATAGGATATCCACCATAAAATAAGTTTAAACCGGATTTTTCTGCAGCAGCTAACAAACCAAGAGAAGTGGCAAAATTTCCATTCATATTTCGGTAGTTGCCTGAAGCAAGATTTGCTTTTTCTACTTTAAAACGCGTCATAAATAATTCAGTCGTGTCTCCGTAATTATAACCGGCATTTAAAGCACGAGTATTAGCATCTATTATGGCATCTTTCCCCTTAAATTTTTTCTTGAGCCAAGCTTCCGTCGATTCTAATGGACGATCATACATGTAGAATAACACACCTAAAGCAAAAAGATTTTTTGTCCGTCCAACTAATTTTGGGGACATTTCCAAACCTTCGCAAGCTGCCGTTACCATTTTATTCATCTCAATTGGAATTAAGGTAAAATAATCATCCAAAGATCCATCTTCAATTGGATTGGTCTCATATCCAGCAAATTTCAAATTTTTGGTGGTAAATGCATCTTTATTAACAATCATAGTTCCACCAGGAATTAATTCTTTTTGGTGAACTTTTAATGCAGCTGGATTCATGGCAACCAATACATCCGGTTTATCTCCGGGCGTATGAATATCTTTTGAACTGAATTTTATTTGGAAGGCACTTACACCAGCCAAAGATCCGGCAGGTGCACGAATTTCTGCTGGAAAGTCAGGAAGCGTACTTAAATCGTTGCCTACAATAGCTGTTGTGTCTGTAAATCGGCCACCAGTAAGTTGCATTCCATCGCCGGAATCACCGGCAAACCGAATGACGGCTTCATCAATTGTTTTGAATGTTTTTCCCATAGGTATCTGTATTAAATTGAGGGGTTAGAATTTCCGCGGAGAGGAAGAAATTTTCTTGGGTTCTAAAAAAATGAGTTTATCGTTTTCAATATTTCGTAAAAATCCGTTAAGCAATTTACCAAGATGTAGCTGAAGTGAGAAAGAAATTTATTCCCTTTTGTTGTTATTTTTTTATAAGATTCAATTGATTATGTAAAGGCAAAACATTCCGTTTATTATGGGTCAATATTCACATCATCCCCTCGGGGTCCGAATTCGATATAAAATCGATAATTTTATGGCTAAGGGAAGCTCATCCATTTTCTTGGCATTACTCGCACTTTTTACAGTGGGTTTTTTAATCATGGTATTTTTACGATTGATTGCAAATATATTCCTACCTGATGAAACACTGAGTAGCGTTAGTGAAATTCCTTGGCGAGTTTACGTTTCAGTCATGGAAGGATCTGCAGCCGAAACTGATGGAGATAGTAATTGGCTTGCAAAAGTTGTTTCGATAGTTGGTGTATTAGTTGGGCTAATTCTTTTTTCAAGTATGGTTGCATTTATAACAAGTGTCTTTGAAGCAAAATTAGCAGAATTACGTCGGGGACGTAGCCTCGTTTTAGAAAATAACCACACACTTATTTTAGGATTTGGAGATCGTATCATCGAGATTATTCGAGAACTCATTGAGGCAAATGAATCAGAACCGGATGCGGCTGTGGTTATCCTCGCTGAAGATGATAAAGAAGAAATGGATAATATCATTCGCGATAATATTAGTGATTTTGGTTCAACGCGAATCATTACCCGATCCGGTGTCGTGACAAATATTAATAATTTAAAAAAAGTAAGTGCGGCTGGCGCAAAATCAATTATCATTATGAATAGCGCTGCAAGTTGGCGATCCAAACCAGATAAAAAATTAGCAGACGCACTTGTCCTTAAATCAATTATGTCAATTATTGCCGTATGCGATGGCGAGAGCCATCCGCCAATTGTGTGCGAAATTCATTCAGATCGAGATCGTGATTTGGCGGAGCATATTTCTAATGGAACAGTCAAAGCCCTTAATGAAGTAAGTGTTTTATCTCGAATGATTGCTCAACTGGCTTTGAGTCAGAATGGTCTTTCAGTCGTCTATAGCGATATGGTTGGGTTTGATGGAAATGAATTTTATTTTTATCAACCGGATGATGGTTGGGGTGGACCACTTACCTTTGGGGAAAGTACCAACCGATTTAAAAGCAGTACACCCATGGGAATTCATACAGGAGAAGGGGAAATTATTTTGAACCCTTCACCAGAAATGGCGATTACGGATGAGGATGAACTCATTGTTTTTGCCGAAGATGATTCCACAATATTTTATTTTAATGAACCAGTCTTTAAGTCAAAAGTCTCAGTCATTCCAAAAATTGAAGCCACATTACGAACTCAAAGAGTTGCCTTGTTAAACTGGACACCGAAAACTGAAATCATCATGGAAAAACTTTGCAGTTATTTACCAGCAGGATCTGAGTTATGTACTTATGTCAGTGAAAAAAATGAAGATATGCATTCTTTCAAAACAATATTAAAAAACGCCTATCCGGATTTACACATTTCAATTAATGAATTGGATTTTAATGACTTAAATAAGTTGCGCGATATTGAACCGCAAAGCTTTGACAGTTTACTCATCTTATCGCCAGGAGGAAAAACGATTGAAGAAATGGATGCTTATGTTATTTCATTATTAATTCGCATCCGTCAGATCCTTCTTGAAACTAATAAAACACAATGGCCCAAACTCATCACAGAAGTAATGGATAGTGAGAATATCGACATTATTCTCAATAGTGGTGTGGAAGATTTTATGGTGTCAAACCAATTTGTTTCCCAAATTATGGCACAAGTTTCAGAAGAACCTTTGGCTTTGGACGTGTATGATGATCTTTTTCAGGCAGAAGGCAGCGAGCTTTATATTAAGCCTGTTTCCTACTATTTCGATTTCGATGGTAAAGATTCCATAACAGTACCTTATGGTGAATGTGTGCAAGTTGCTCAACTCCGAAAAGAAGTCATATTGGGTGTTCAACTCCAATCGGAACAAAAAAATAAAGATAAAATGTTCGGTATTTCATTAATTCCAGATAAGAATGATGAGTTCATTCTTTCCCCCAATGATGGCTTAATTGCTTTAGCACCGGACGAGTCTTAAAATAAAATTATTAATGTCATTTTCAAAACATCCAATAAATCATTAATAATTGTGAGATGCTGGTTGGTAGAAAATGAAAATAACCAAACAAAATAAAATGAATAAAAACAAAGAACAAATAAGGCTCACAACTTTGAGCCACGGCTCCGGTTGAGCATGCAAGATTGGTCCGAGTGACCTAGCCCAGGTTCTGGGTAATCTTAAAATTCAAAAACATGAATCCGTCGTGTTGGGCTTTGATGGCGCAGACGATGCTGCCGCCGTGCGTCTCGATTCTGGGAAAATCATCATTCAATCGGTTGACTTTTTTACACCCATTGTGGATGACCCTTATCTATTTGGACAAATTGCAGCTGCCAATTCACTTTCCGATATTTATGCCATGGGCGGAAAACCACTTTTCGCTTTAAATATTGTTGGTTTTCCCATCAACGATTTACCCAAATCAATGTTAACAGCAATACTACAAGGTGGTGCAGACAAAGCTCAAGAAGCAGGAATTCCCATAGTGGGGGGACATTCCGTCGATGACAAAGAACCTAAATATGGCTTGGTTGTTACGGGCGAAGTAGAAGAATCCAAGATGTGGAAAAATTCCGGTGCAAAAGTGGGTGATGTCCTGATTTTAACCAAACCACTGGGAACTGGTGTGATTGCCACAGGAATAAAAAAAGGGGTGGCTCCTCAAGATTCTATAGACACGGCAATAAAATCAATGTCAACACTCAATAAAAGTGCTGCTGAAAAATTAAATGGATTAGACGTTCATGCTGTTACGGATGTTACAGGGTTTGGATTATTAGGACATTTAAAAGAAATGTGCCAAGGAAGCACTGTATCAGCCGAAATCAATTTTTCTAAATTATCCTTTTTACCAGGAGTTCGGGAATTAGCAAAATCCGGGATAATACCGGGTGGAACTCGACGTAATCTTGACTATGTAAAAGATTTTGTTTCTTTCGATTCCAATTTGTCTGAATTAGATCAACTGTTAGCTACAGATGCCCAAACTTCTGGTGGATTGCTTATTTCACTTTCGGAATCGGAAGCGGACACATTTATTCAACGATTTGGAATAAATGCAAAAATTATTGGACGAATCACCAAGCCATCGCAAAGCCTAATTTCATTGGTTTAATTTATATACGACTAAAATAGTCGTAAATAACTCTTGAAGATTTATCAAGCAATCTAGTAATTTCACAACTGGATCTTGGAACAATGTTAAAAATTACCCGAAAAGTCGAATATGCCCTTATTTCATTGCGTCATTTGCAGCAGAAAGAGAAAGGGCAACTCTCTTCAGCCAAAGAGATTGCAGATGCTTATTTAATTCCACAAGAATTGTTGGCAAAGATTCTTCAGCACCTTTCCCGCGAAAAAATTATTGAAGCTGTAAAAGGACCTGCCGGTGGATATAAAATTACCACGGATCCAAACACCATTAATATGACAAAATTTTTTGAACTTATGGAAGGTCCCATGGGTATTATGGATTGTTCTTTAGATACCAGTTGCGACCAATTAAATGCCTGCAATATTCGAACACCTATCAACCGAATCAATGATTCCATTCGGACCATGTTTGATAAAATGACCTTAGCTGATATTACTTATTAGAGAAATAAACAAATAATGTTCTTCATAATAAAAACAAATATTGAAATAATACGCGACACTTTTTACCCTTCGCAATTGGATAAATTATGAAATTAAAAGAGAAAGTAATCGAAGTATTAAAACAATGTTTTGATCCTGAAATTCCCGTGGACCTATGGAACCTTGGGCTTATTTATGATATTAAGTTTGATGAATTTTCACCACAGAAAACAGATGTAAAAATTACAATGTCATTGACAACCCCAGGCTGTAGTATGGGCAATCAAATGGCAAACGATATAAAAGAAAAAGTTTCTGCCATGGATGAAGTAAATGACGTTAATGTAAATGTCACATTCGATCCACCATGGAAACCAGAAATGATGAGTGATGAAGCCCGAAATAAATTAGGATTTGATCCAACACCGGTTCCAAAAAGTGAACCTAAAATTGAAATGGAGTGGGAATAATGAGCGAAACAATTCAAAACACAAAATCGCTGGAAGAACAGCAGAAAGATTTTCAAACCGCCAAAATTACCGTATCTAAAAATGCAGTAAAACGATTGAAAGCCGTCATGACATCTGACGGAAAAGCTGATCATTTTCTTCGTATGTCTGTTGAAGGTGGCGGCTGTTCCGGTATGACTTATAAAATGGATTTTGAAAATGAGAAAGCTGAATTTGATAAGCAATTTGAATCCAATGGACTCACCATTGTTTGCGATTTAAAAAGCTGGCTTTATTTAAAAGATATAGAAGTGGATTTCTCCGATGACTTGCTAAATGGCGGATTCAAGATTAAAAACCCAAATGCTGAACGGACTTGCGGTTGCGGGACGAGTTTTTCTGCTTAACACATAATTACGATTTAAATATTTATAAACCATGAGTAACGAACAGCAAATCATTGACGAAAGTCTAAACAAAGATTACGAATACGGATTTGTTACTGATATAGAATCAGAAACACTCCCTCCCGGACTTGATGAAAATGTAATTCGAACTATTTCTGCTAAAAAAGATGAACCCGAATGGCTCTTGGAATGGCGGCTCAAGGCTTATCGTCACTGGCTCAAAATGGATGAGCCAAAATGGGCTAAAGTCGTTTATCCGGAGATTGATTATCAAGCCATTAGCTATTATTCAGCTCCAAAAAAAATGAAAGAGCTTGCCAGTTTAGATGAAGTGGATCCAGAATTGTTAGCGACTTATACAAAACTCGGAATTCCGTTAGAAGAACAGAAAATGCTTTCTGGTGTTGCTGTGGATGCGGTTTTTGATAGTGTATCCGTTGCAACAACTTTCAAAGAAGAATTGAAAAAAGCTGGCGTCATTTTTGGAAGTTTTTCTGATGCTGTCAAAAATTATCCAGAATTAATTCAAAAATATCTCGGCTCTGTTGTTCCCTACACAGATAATTATTATGCTGCACTGAATTCAGCTGTTTTTACGGATGGATCATTTGTTTACATCCCAAAAGGGGTCCGTTGCCCCATGGAACTTTCTACCTATTTTAGAATCAATGAAGCAAACACAGGGCAATTTGAACGAACATTAATAATTGCAGATGAAGGAAGTTATGTCAGTTATCTAGAAGGATGTACTGCACCCCAACGAGACGAGAATCAACTTCATGCTGCAGTTGTGGAATTGGTGGCCCACAAAGATGCGACCATTAAATATTCAACAGTACAAAATTGGTATCCCGGACACCCTGAAACAGGTGCTGGCGGTATTTATAATTTCGTCACAAAACGTGGAATTTGTCTCGAAGAGAATTCTCATATATCCTGGACACAAGTTGAAACCGGATCAGCGGTTACTTGGAAATACCCATCTTGTATATTAAAAGGTGATAATTCCGTAGGCGAATTTTATTCCGTGGCCGTGACAAATAATTTTCAACAAGCGGACACGGGAACAAAAATGATTCACTTGGGAAAAAACACAAAAAGCACCATTATTTCGAAAGGTATTTCAGCAGGTCAAGGACAGCAAACTTACCGTGGTGAAGTTAAAATTATGAAAGGTGCCGAAAATGCTCGAAATTTTTCACAATGCGATTCAATTCTTATAGGTGATAAGTGTGGTGCGCATACTTTCCCTTATATCGATGTTAGAAATCCGACGGCACAAATGGAGCACGAAGCCACTACGTCAAATATTGGAGAAGATCAACTCTTCTATTGTAACCAAAGGGGTTTATCTACGGAAGATGCTGTTTCTATGATTGTAAATGGTTTTTGTAAAGATGTGTTTAAACAACTCCCAATGGAATTTGCTGTGGAAGCAACAAAACTTATGGAAGTGAGTCTTGAAGGATCCGTGGGTTAATTTTTAAAATGTAAATATGTAGTTATGTAAAACGTAATTAGCTGAAAATCGTAATAAAAAGAAAATTTATAGAATTGATACAAACAAAGTTACTTCACTATTAAAAAAAACTATGCTAGAAATTAAAAACCTACATGCCAGCATTGATGGCAAAGAAATATTAAAAGGGATAAATCTGTCTCTAAACTCAGGCGAAATGCACGCTATTATGGGACGAAATGGGTCAGGGAAAAGTACATTATCAAATATAATTACAGGTCGAGAAGGCTACATAATATCTCAGGGTGATATTCTGTTTAAAGGTAATTCTATTTTAGATTGGTCTCCCGAGAAACGAGCCTTGACTGGAATTTTTATGTCTTTTCAATATCCTGTCGTAATTCCTGGTGTAAATAACACATACTTTTTAAAAGCAGCATTAAATGCAAAACGAAAAAATGCTGGAGAAAAACCATTAGATGCAGCTGGATTCCTGAAACTTATCAAAGAAAAATTGAAAGAAGTTGATATGGATCCAAAATACCTCCAACGCGCTGTAAATGAAGGATTTTCCGGTGGCGAGAAAAAACGAAATGAAATTCTTCAAATGCTAACATTAGAACCATCCTTAGCCATATTGGATGAAACAGATTCTGGTTTAGATATTGATGCACTCAAAATTGTGGCGGAAGGTGTGAATAAATACCGTAATTCTGAACGATCTTTTTTGGTCATTACCCATTATCAACGATTACTCAAATACATTGAACCGGATTTTGTCCATGTGTTGATTGATGGTAAAATTGTGAAATCTGGCGGAAAAGAATTGGCCTTGGAATTGGAAGAAAAAGGATATAGTTGGTTGGAATCATGAACATTGCTCGCTTCCAAACTGAATTTGATAAAATGATGAATCGAGATTATTTTTCTGAAAAGGTTCATCCTATGCGACAAGAAGCTTTTATAAAATTTTTAAAAGTCGGAATTCCGACAAAAAAATGGGAAGATTGGCGACACACAAATTTATCTTCTATTTCTAAAGAGAGCTTCCGATTATCTGACGGGCAAGATGCACCCAAAAGTGATATTGATATTTCTCAATACAATATTAATGATTTAGAAACAGTTGTCATTTATAATGGTCATTATCTAGAAGCACTATCATCTATTCCGGCTGGTGTGCAACTTCTGTCTGGATTGGAATATTTAGAAAAAAAGGATTCGGGATTCAACTCTCCTGAGCACTCCCCTTTTGACCTATTAAATACGGCATTCATGGATAGTGGTATGTCCATTGTTGTTGACCAAAATGTTATTGTTGAAAAACCAATTCGGATGCTTTTTATTTCTTCTGGTTTAGAGAGTCTCATGGTAACGCCCCGAGTTCATATTGATTTGGGTGAATCAAGTTCATTGACGTTTATCGAACAACACGTGGGAGAATCCACATCCTTTTTTCAAAATGAGTCTGTATTTATAACTTTAGGGCAAAATGCTCAATTAAATCATATTAGAATTCAATCTAATTCTGTCACAACAGCAAACATTGTAAATATTCAAGTAGAACAAAATGCAGATAGCCAATACACTTTTTTCCAATTTGCGGATGGGAGCCAACTAGGGCGACTCAATATCCGTGCTGAACTAAAGGGCGAGGGCGCCAATTGTGCTATCAATGGATTGGCACTTTCCAATAATTCCCAGCATTTGGATAACCATATTATAACAGATCATCAGGTTCCAAATTGTACAAGTTCCCAAAATTTTAAAACAGTACTTCAGGATCATTCTTCAGGTGTTTTTAATGGACGAACAATCGTTCGGAAAGATGCACAAAAAACTGATTCAACTCAATCAAACAAAAATTTATTGTTATCCAAAAGCGCTCTTATGAATTCAAATCCACAATTAGAAATTTATGCGGATGATGTAAAATGTGCTCACGGTTCAACAACGGGTGCTTTAGATACAGATGCCCTTTTTTATCTGCGGTCTCGTGGATTGAATATTCTATCAGCCAAAGCATTATTGGTTCGTGGCTTTGCCACAGAATTATTGGACAAAATAAAACATGATGGAATCCGAGACTTTATCACTGAAAGATTTGACATATGGCTTACGGAGAATTCAACAAAATGACAGTTCTGGAAAGATTGCAAGAAATGAATGATTTATTTTCCATTTTTGATAATCCAAAAGATAAGTTTATTCAGCTTATGGATATGGCAAAGGAATCGGAAGGATTAACTGATTCAGAAAAATTAGAGATCAATAAAATTAATGGCTGTACCTCACAGGCTTGGGTTACTGCCAAACACAATTCGGATGGAACATTTTTATTCAAAACAGATTCGGATGCTATGATTGTAAAAGGATTACTCGCATTATTAGAAACCATTTTTAGCAATCAAACTTCGGATGAAATTTTATCCATAAATAGCCCCGATATTTTAAAATCTGTTGGTTTAGACGGCGCTGTAACCAGTCAACGCACCAATGGTTTTTCAAGTGCTATTGAGAAAATTCAAGGATTTGTAAAATGAATCAAGTGCCCAATGAATCAATTAGATTATTAAGAGACGTAGATGCCAACATGGTTCCCTCAGGTGATGAAGTAAAATTGCTTGCCGGAAATTTGGTGCGAGTGACCCAAGCTCTTGGAGGGAATTACACCATTTTAATTAATGGGAATATGGTTCAGATTTCTGCCGAGAATGCAGATTCTCTCGGATTTGAAGTCCAGAAAATCTCTGAAAGCGATGCGCCAAAAGGGAGTCATGAAAACCAAATCTGGGATCAACTCAAAACCTGTTATGATCCAGAAATACCCATTAATATTGTTGAACTTGGACTCATTTATGGGTTGGATATTTCTGATATAGATGAGGGAAAAAGTGTGAATATTAAAATGACTCTCACAGCACCCGGTTGTGGCATGGGCCCCATGATCGCTGGAGAAGTGGAACGAAAAGTAAATGCAATAAATGGTGTGGAAGTTGTGGTGGTGGACCTGGTTTGGGAACCGCAATGGAACCGAGATATGATGAGCGAAGCAGCACAACTTGAATTGGGAATGTTTTGATTAAATTAGTTTTAACGCAAATGCGCAATGTATATTTTATAATTATGAAAAATATTTCGTCGTTTATTTTTTTTACTTTTTTGATTTTATTTCTTTGTGACTCTGCGTCTTTGCGTTTCCAAAATAAAAAATCTTCGTGACTTGATTGACTCATAAAATGTTCTCCCCTTCCAAAATCAAAAAAGATTTTCCAATTTTTACCGATTCAAATTTAGTTTATCTAGATAATGCCGCCACCTCCCAGAAACCCCAAGCTGTTTTAGATGCTGTTGATTCATTGTATAAAGAAGCAAACGCCAATGTACATCGTGCACTTTATTCTTTGGGGAGTGAAGCCACAGAACGGTTTGAAAATTCCCGGAAAAAAGTTGCAAACTTTATTAACGCTAATTCAAAAGAAATTATTTTTACCAGCGGAACGACTGAATCCATTAATCTATTAGCTCGTTCCTTAGGCAATACATTAAAATCGGGAGATGAAATACTCATCTCTGAAATGGAGCATCATTCTAATATTGTTCCTTGGCAATTGGCTGCCAAGCGAACCGGCGCCACCTTAAGATATTTATCCATCAAAAAAACGGGCGAATTAGACCTTTCAGAACCAGAAAAATATTTCACAAAAAAGACAAAGATTGTTTCTTTAACACACATGTCGAATGTATTGGGGACGATTAACCCAATAAAAGGTCTAGCCAAATTGGCGCATAATGTTGGGGCAATTTTCATTGTTGATGGCGCGCAAGGCGCTTCCCACCTTCCTGTAAATATGAAAGAATTAGACTGTGACTTTTATGCTTTCTCCGGACATAAAATGTTAGGTCCAACCGGAATTGGTGTCCTTTGGGGAAAAACAAAACTGCTTGAAGAAATGGAACCATTCATGGGCGGCGGAGAAATGATTAATACTGTTTCCATGGAATCATCCACGTGGAATGATATTCCTTACAAATTTGAAGCCGGCACACCGAATTTTGCTCAAGCGGTTGGACTTGGTGCAGCCATTGATTATTTAGAAAATATTGGCATGGAAGCTATTGAATTACATGAAAAAACTCTCCTGAATTATGCATTGAACAAAATGAATCACATGGATGGAATTAGAATTCATGGTTCTGCTAAAGATCGGGGTGGTGTAATCAGTTTTAATGTGGATGGGATCCATCCTCATGATTTAGCTCAATTTTTAAATGAAGATAATATTGCGATCCGTGTGGGGCATCATTGCGCACAACCGCTTCTCAAAACATTAGGCGAATCCGCCACAGCAAGATTGAGTTTTTATATTTATAATGATGAGAACGATGTGGATAAATTCTGTGACTCTTTGAAAACAATAATGGGATACTTTTAACAATTCCCCTATGTTTCGACTCCCTGTCTGTCGGCAGACACGGCGCTCAACAACCGGGGAAATCAATTTTATTAGACGACTTTTTAGATGAAGGAATTATTTGTAAATTTGATAATTATAAAAGGAGTTATCTTTGCCGACAATTTCTATGTTTTATGGGATAATTGTTTTCATGTTTTCTTTCGATGATAAAAAACATCATGTTCCACATATCCATATCAATTATGCAGAATATAACGCAAGTATTTCAATCACTAGTGGTAATATAATTGCTGGAAATTTCCCAAAGAAAAAACTAAAACTTGTTCAAGCGTGGATAGAAATCCACAGAGATGAATTAAATGCTCTGTGGAAACTGGCTATTCAAGGTGAAAGTTTATATAAAATTGAACCACTGAAATAAGGGGGAATTATGTTACTGGTTAAATCAGTCAAACCAAAAAATAATAATACATTACTTGTTGAACTATCAAATGGTAAAACAGGGATCTTTGATGTTAAGCCATATCAAGACAAAGGCATTTTTACCGAATTAAAAAATCTAATATATTTCAAACAAGTAAAACTGTACTTTGGTGGGGTTGCATGGCCAAATGGTCAAGATTTTTCTGCCGATACTATCGAATATGAATTGTTAGAGCAAACTGAACGCATCACACCCGCCATTGCCGAATCAAAAACAAAATTTGGGAAAAAATAACAACATAAAAAGATGAAAACAATTTTATTAGACGACTTTTTAGATGAAGGAATTATTCGCGAGAAATCATTCCAAAAAATGATGGATGACCATGATTTCGACCAATACCAAAATGAAAAGGTCATTATTAAAGGTTGTGCCAGTGTAATGGTGCCAACTTGGGCTTATCTAATGTTAACGGCTCAACTCGCCCAAGTTGCTGATAAGATCTATTATGGTGAGCCGCGATATGCTGTGAAAGTATTTAATCGAAAAGAAACCTAAAATATAAGAGATGAATCAATCGTGAAAGATCGTGTCAGTTGGGAAAAGTACTTTATGAATATTGCCACAGAAGTGGCAACTCGATCCACCTGCGATCGGAAGCATGTGGGTGCAGTCATTGTGCGAGAAAAAACCATTCTATCTACTGGATATAATGGCAGCATTAAAGGGCTTCCCCATTGCGATGAAGCGGGACACGAAATGGTGGATGGACACTGTATTCGAACCACCCACGCAGAAGCCAATGCAATCGCGCAAGCAGCAAAAAATGGCGTCGGGATAAAAGATGGCGAAATTTATGTGACCGCTTCTCCCTGTTATAATTGTTTTAAACTTATTGCAAACTCCGGAATTAGGGCCATTTATTACGATGAGTTTTACCGAAATGACCGAATTATTGAACATGCTAAAGAAGCCGGAATTGATTTAATTCCACTCAATTAATTTCACTTAATTTATTTTTTAATCTCTTCATTCAACTTTTGGAATGAATGGAAATTAATGCCTAAACTTTGGCGTGAAGTACCTTTCCCCGATTCTCATCTTTTTCTCTAGTCTTTCAGCTGAAATATATGATGTTTCCATTCCTGAAAATGACACAGCCAGTTACAATTATGCTGATTTCCGCATGTGGGTAAATGATGACACAGACACCCTTCGTGGCATTTACTGGTTTATGCACCCGAATAACGGCGATTCCCGAAATATTGTAACAGATTCCGCTTACCAAGCTCTGGCAAGCGGTCAAGATTTTGCACTCATGGGTGCCCATATTTATAATATGCACATGAGTACAGGCATTGGCGATGCTGTGATTGCTGCCATGGATTCTTTCGCTGTTTTGTTTCGCCACGATGAATTAGAATTTGTTCCTTTTTTTATCAATGGATATTCTTGGGGTGGCCAATTCGCCTATCATTTTACCAAATGGATTCCTGAACGGATTGTTGGGTTCATTACTCAAAAAGGTGGATTCCACAATACCGATCCTGCCGATGATGCCATAGAGGTCCCTGGACTTATGTTTGTAGGTGAAAATGATCTTCCCTACCGAATCGAAAATTTAACTGGGATTTTATTAGAGCATCGCCCCTTGGGTGCAAAATGGATTTTAGCAATGGAGCAAGGTGCCGGACATTCTCAAATTACAGACACTCCATTTTTAGATTCATTTTTTAATACAGTAACAAATCTTCGACTTCCGGATTCTATGGATGTTTTTTCCACCATTTCTTTAAATCCCATACAAGATTCCATTGGATGGTTCGGCAATCAGAATTCTTGGACGATTGGCTCTTTTGATTGTTACAATGGCGTGATTGATTCTTCTTCTTGGTGCCCATCCAGAAATGTTGGAGAACGATGGCAGAATTTTGTTTCGGAAGGATGGATTTCTGATACGAGTGAATGCGATGGAATAATCGAGCCGACTATCCGCATCCCTGCAGAATGGGAAGAACAGGAAGCCATTTGGCTACAATGGCCGCTACAGGTGGAGCATTGGATGCGCCCGGAAATGGCGGCCACAATAACAGCAATTCAAGCGTATGAACCCGTGCATTTAATTGTTGAAAATGCTGAACATCAATCTCAAGCAGAAACCGAAATTCAAAACCAAGGTGGTGATTTGTTAAATATCACATTTCATATTCAGCCACACAATAACGCATGGTTAAGAGATAATGGGCCTCTTTATGTGGCGCGAAATGAAAATCTAATTATTCATGATATGGGTTTTGATGCGTGGGGAGGATTGGTGGAAGATTTTGAAGAAGATGACATTATTCCAACCCTTATAGGAGATTGGCTGAATTTACCGGTTGAACCCATTGATTTTATTATGGAGCGCGGAAATTTAGAGTTTAACGGCTCCGGAACATTAATTACAAATTGGGATTGTTGGGCAGATAGAAACCCAAATCTGGATCAAGATATATTAAATGTTTATTTAAAACAAATCTGGGGATTGAATCAAATTGTGTGGACTTATGGACATTCTGATTATGATGTAACAACTGGACATATTGATGGTGTGGCTCGATTTGTTAACGATTCTACCGTTGCAGTGGGTGAATTCACAGATACGAATGATGAGGATGCATGGTATTATAATTCTGCTGCCGATTCGATTGAGAATGCAGGATTCAATGTGGTACGAATTGACATGCCGGGATATATCAATTTTTATAATTTTACAATTCCTGCAATTTATATGAATTGGGTTCAGATAAATGGCGCCATTATTGGAAATGCTTATAATGTTTCTGAATGGGATGATGCCGCTCAAGCTTCTTTAGAAACATTATTCCCAGACCATGAAGTT